>NZ_JAHKRL010000128.1 GCF_019396405.1 Nonomuraea rhizosphaerae
CGCAGCCGACGGTCACCGTGACCGTCACGGCGACCGCCACCGTCACGGTCACCGCAGCCCCCGAAGGCCACCCGACCTCGACGGCGACCCCGAAGCCGACAGGCAAGCCGAGCGCGAAGCCGACCGGGAAGACCACGGGCCGACCGACCGCGAGACCCACGGGCAAGGCGACCGGCAGGCCCTCCGGCAAGGCGACGCCGGGCGCGCGCCAGTCCCAGGGCGGCAGCCCCTGCGGCGGCGCCTCCAACGGCAGGGGCGGCCTCAGCGAGGAGCAGGCCGGCGCGAACGTGGACCGCGCCCAGGCCGCCCTCGAACAGGCCGCCGACCAGGTGCGCGGCACCCGGATCGTGGCCCCGGCCGCAGGCACGGTCCTGTCGGTCGCGGGCGGGGTGGGCGACCCGGCCGACACCGGCACGTTCGTCAGCCTCGGCAACCTGAACGAGTTGCAGGTCGACGCGCTGGTCACCGAGTCCGACGTGAACAAGCTCAAGCTCGGCCAGGAGGCCAGCGTCACCCTGGCCACCCGCGGCTCGCAGAAGTACCCGGCGAAGGTCACCCGCATCGCCCCCACCGCCACCGTGAGCAGCCAGCTCGTCCGCTACTCGGTGACGCTCGCCTTCGACGAGCCGCCGCGCGGGCTGATGCTGGGGCAGACGGCCTCGGTGTCGGTGACGACGGGCCGGACCGGCGACAGCGTGTACGTGCCGGCCGAGGCGGTGCGCGGCCGCTCCGACGGCACCTCGACGGTCACCGTGCGCTCGGGCGGCCGCGACGTCCAGCGGGTGGTGAGCACGGGGATCAGAGGCGACCAGTACGTGGAGATCACCTCGGGCCTGAGCGAGAGCGACCAGGTGGTGATGGCCGGCAGCACCGGCGGCGAGTTCCCGGACAGCAGCTGGCCGGAGAGCTGAGGCCCCCACGAGCCGGGCTGTGGGTGAGCTCACCGGGGGCGTATCCGCCCCGTCCCCGTTGAGCGAACCCACAGCCCGTTCACAGCCGGCGTTCAGGTTCGGCGGGACGCGGCCGTGAGTTTCACGCGCGGGGCGCGGCGGGGATCGTCAGCCGGTGGGCGGTCCTGGCGGGCGCGCCCTTGCGGGAGATGTAGTCCAGCGTCCGGTAGTCGACGGAGATCTCGTCACGGGTGAGCCGGGCCATGATGTAGCCGCGCCGCTGGTCGATGTAGGAGATGTGCGGGTTCTCCTGCAACGCCTCGGCGATCCACGTCTTGTCCCGGTACCCGTCGCCGTCGCTCGCGATCGACGAGGTCACCAGCTCCTTGGCGATCACCGGCGAGTCGGGGTCGTCGAAGTCGATCTTCAGGTCGGCCTGGTGGTGCATGTGCGCGTCCCCGGTGAGCACGACCGGGTTGGCGGCGCCGGCCAGGGAGCCCAGCAGCCGGGTGCGCTCGGCGGCGTAGCCGTCCCAGGAGTCGAGGTTGACCTCACGGCCGGGGCCGACCTTGTAGTCGCGCTGGGCCATGAGGATCTGCTGGCCGAGCAGGTTCCAGCGGGTGGTGGAGCCGCGCAGGCCGCTCTCCAGCCACTGCCACTGCCCGGCGCCGAGCAGCGTCCGCCCGGCGGCCAGCCGGTCGTCGCAGCCCGCCCGCACGCCGTCCAGGCATGCCTGGTCGTCGCGGAACTGCCGGGTGTCCAGCAGGTGGAAGCGGGCCAGCGTGCCCCAGGAGACGCGCCGGTTCACCCGCAGCACCGCGCCCTGGACGCTGGCCCGGCGCAGCGGCATGTTCTCGTAGTACGCCCTGAACGCGTCGGCCCGCCGCCGGGCGAACCCGGGCGCGTCGGTGCTTGACCTGGCGGCGGCCCAGTTGTTCTCCACCTCGTGGTCGTCGAAGGCCACCAGCCACGGCGCGGCGGCGTGGGCGCGCTGCAGGTCGTGGTCGCTCTTGTACTGGGCGTGCCGCAGCCGGTAGTCGGCCAGGGTCGCGCACTTGCCGGGCGTGTGCGTGCGCACCCGGCCGGCCAGGGCGGTGTAGCCGCTGGGGCCGTACTCGTACATGTAGTCGCCGAGGAAGACCACCAGGTCCGGCTCCTGCTCGGCCAGCCGCCGGTAGGCGGTGTAGTAGCCGTGCTCGTAGTGCGCGCAGGCCGCGACCGCGAACGTCAGGGGCCGCTCCCCCGTCGGCGTGGTCCTGGTCCGGCCCGCGGGTGAGAGCCGGCCCTCGCTCTTGAACCGGTAGAAGTAGTCGCGGCCGGGCTCCAGTCCCCGGACCTCGACGTGAACGCTGTGCGCCGCCCGCGGCCCGGCCTCGGCCGTGCCCGATCTGACGATCGAGGAGAAGCGCTCGTCGGTGGCGACCTGCCAGGCGACGTCCACGGCGCGGGAGGGCATGCCGCCGCGGCCGTCACCGCCGAGCGGGTCCTGCGCGAGACGGGTCCAGAGCACGAACCCGTCGGCCGACGGGTCGCCCGAGGCCACGCCCAGGGTGAAGGGGTCGGCCTTCAGTGTCCTGGTTCGCTGCTGGACGGATGCTCGGGCGGGGGTCTGGGAGGGGATGAGGAGCGTTGACGCTGCCGCTGCGATGAAGGATCTGCGGTCCACGATCCACATATGTCCGCTTCCGCTGACACGGCCGTGACCCTGGAGTCAAGGGCGGATGAACAGCGTCAGTCGTCCTGTTCGCGCAGTTCGTCGAGAAGGTCGCGGGCCCGCTGGGCCCCTTCCTGGTCGTCCAGGGCGGTGCAGGCGTCAAGTGCCTCCCGGCCGCGCTCGGCGGCCTCCTCCCGGTCGCCGGACCACTGCAGCGCGACCGCCTCCTCGTAGGCGAGCTTGGCCAGCTCCGGGGCGGCCCGCCCGGGATCGGCGGCGCGCAGGGCCGTCCTGGCGAGGTCGTAGGCCCGGCGAATCTCCGTGGCGTCGTCGCTGGCGTAGTAGACCGACCTGGCGCGCAGCCGCAGCGCCCAGCCCGCGCTCAGCACGTCGTCCGCGCGCCGGTACACCTCGGCGGCCCGCTCGTACGCCCGCGCCGCGGCCTCGTCCTCGTCCCGCCCGGCCAGCGTGTCGCCCGCGTCCATGAACGCGCCGGGGTCCTTCAGCGGCTCCAGGGCGGCCAGCGCCGCGTCGTGCTCGCCCAGCGCGAGCAGCGCCTCGGCCAGGACGCGCCGCACCTTCCTGCCGTTCACCCTGTCGGCGGGGTCGAGCAGCGGCAGCGTCTCCTCGGCGGTCTCCGCGGCGTCCAGGGGACGCTCCGCCCGCAGGTAGGCCCGGCACAGCTCCACCCGGGCCGGCGCCATCCGCGCCGTGTCACCATCGGCCGTGAGCCGGGCCACCTGCTCGGCCAGCTCCCGCAGCGCCGGATCGTCCCACCGCTGCCCGGTCCCCGTGGCCGCCGCCCGGGACAGGGAGAGGCGGGCGTGCGGGAGCAGGGGCAGGTGATCGACCAGCCGCGCGGCCGACAGCGCCGCCTCGACCCTGCGGGTGTGCACGTCCGAGCCGTTGCGGGCGTCGAACCGGGCGGCGATCTCCCGCGCCCCGGCCGCGAGCGTGGCGTGCAGCTCCGGGACCGGCACGTCCGCCCCGTGACGCCGCACGGTGAGCGCGTCGTGGCCGGTCTCCAGCAGCCGGAGCAGCACCAGCGCGCCGCCGGTCATGAACGCGCGCGCCTGCGCGGGCGACGGCGCCCGGTCCAGCAGCGGCAGCTCGCGCTCCAGGATCTCCAGGCCGCGTGTCCGGTTGCCGGTCAGCGCGCAGAACCGCAGGTGGTCGCCGATGTCGTCCAGGTAGGCGACCTGTCCCTGCACGATCCGGTACGCCCTGCGGTGCCCCTCCGCCGCGGCGTCCAGCAGCCCGGTCCTGACGTACGGCGGCAGCAGCGTGCACAGGATGCTCTGCGGCTGCACCCGGCAGGTGAACCGGCCGTCCAGCACGGGCCCGGCCATGGCCACGGCCTCGGTGTCGCGGCCGAGCTGCGACAGCAGGTGGGCGCGGGCGCTGATGTCGCAGGCGCGGCAGTCGGACAGGTCGTCGCGCGGCGTGATCTCCCAGCGGTGCAGCCACTCCTCCAGCGCCCGCTCGTCGCCCAGGTGCCAGGCGAAGCGGGCGCGACTGCCGTTGACGGCGTGCGGCTTGCCCGCCTGCCGGAAGCGGCGCTCCATGTCGTCCAGCGCGGCCAGCGCCCTGGCCAGCGGGATCTCCGGGAAGCGCAGCATGTCGGTCATGATCCACTTGTACTGCCAGAGCACCCGGCGGGCCTGCGCCTCGGTGAAGCGGCCGGGCTCGGCGTCGTAGGCGGCCAGCGTCCGCGAGAACGTGGTGAACGACTTCCCGGGCTCGCCGCCGAACTGATACGACTGCGTCAGCGCCAGCCGCACCGCGATGGCGGGCTCCGGCTCGGGCAGTGTCTCGGCCACCCGCAGCGCCCGCTCGACCAGCACGGTCCTGGCTTCCCCGTACGGCAGCCGGTCGGCCTCCTCCAGCAGCTTGCCGACCTCGTCAGCCATGCGACTCACCCGGCTCCGGGGCGCTGCCCCGCACGGCCCAGTCGAGCAGGCCGAGGAAGGAGCGGTTGAGCGTCGCCGTGTCGGAGGGCCGCAGCGGGTGGTGCCCGTGCAGCAGCGCCATGCCGTACAGCGCCTCGACGGCGGTGGCGGCCAGCGTCAGGTCAGGCAGCCCGGTGACGCGGCGCACCAGCGGGTTGCGGTGGTTGAGGACGAGCCTGGGCCGGTCGGCGGCCAGCGTGCGCTCCATCGCGCCGAGCACGTCGGCCCACAGCTCGTCGCCGAGGTCGCGGGCCTCGCGCAGCTCGGCGTGGTGCTGGGCGGCGCGGCTGGTCAGGTAGAGGGCGGGCAGCGAGGCGGGGTCGAAGTCGCGCAGCACCACCTCGCAGCCGAGCGGGTCGAGGGCGCGCCCGGCGGCGCTGAGGAAGGGACGGGCGCGCAGCTCGGCGTCCGGGTCGGCGGGGCCTAGGTGGGTGGCCAGCTCGGCGGGGTCGAGGCGGTCGAGGCGGGCGTCCGGGTGGAGGTGGGCCAGCCGCTCCAGGATCTCGCCGTCGTAGACGTAGCCGCCGTTGACCAGGCCGACGCCCTGGGCGCCGGAGACGGCCGCGAGCTGGCGGAACTCGTCGACGCTGCCGGTGTAGCGGCCGCGCGGGTGCCTGACCCTGAACTGGGCGAGCGTCATCGGGCCGGCGCTGGTCTCGTACTCCAGCCACTGGTCGACGAGCCTGAGCATGTCGTCGTCGTGCAGGGCCAGCGCCTTGACGCCGAGGCTGTGCAGGCCGAGGAAGGCACGCAGGCCGCCGGGGTCGGTCTCGGCCAGCCGGACGAGCCAGGCGCGCAGCTGGCGGCCCAGCTCCAGGCGGGTGTGTTCGAGCAGGTCGTCCTCGTACAGCGCCTCACGGCTGGCGGTGGGGCGCAGCTCGGCGGCGTCGACCACGCAGCGCGCGAAGAACGCCCACTCGGGCAGCAGGTCCTCGGCGCTCTCGGTGAGCAGCATGCGCTTGAGGTAGACGCGGTGGGCGCCGCGCACGGAGGGGTTGGCGGGGGTGGGCAGGATGTAGGCGACGCCGGTCAGCCCGGCCTCGGGGACGTGCAGGTCCACGACGTCGAGCGCGGCGAAGCCGAACAACTCCTCGCCATGCTTTCTCAGGAAATTTCGCCGTACGGCGGGGGATGCGTGGTTTGTCAGCCAGGGCGGCGGGCCGATCGTGGTGGGACGGCCGTTCACGGTGACGTCGATCGGCAGCAGCGAGCCGTACAGCCCGGCCAGCTCGGTGATCGTCCGCTCCGACACCCACTCGGCCGCGTCCGCCCGCGCCGCCAGCGTGACCGTGGTGCCCGGCTCGTCCGTCCCGTCCCCGTCGAGCGCCACCCGGTAGCGGCCGTCCGAGCGACCGGTCCACAGCACGGCGGGCCCGCCCTTCACCGACCTGGTCCGTACGGTGATCTCGTCCGCCACCAGGAACCCCGACAGCAGCCCGATCCCGAACTGCCCGAGGAACTCGTGCCGGGCGAACCCCAGCTCGTCCCGCTTGGACGAGCGCCCGATGGTGGCCAGCAGCACGTGGACCTCGTCCTCGGTCAGCCCGATGCCGGTGTCGCGCACGCTCAGCCGCCCGCCGGCCACCTCGACGGTCACCGTGGCGGGCGCCCGCGGGTCGCTCACGCGGCGGGCGGTGATCGCGTCGGCCGCGTTCTGCAGCAGCTCGCGCACGTACACGCGGGGGCTGGAGTACAGGTGACGGCTGAACAGGTCGACCACACCGCGCAGATCGACGTGAAAGGCGTTGTCCATCGGCGGGTCCGCCGGCATGTCTACGGGCGAGTCCATCGCGACCTCAGGGGAGTGAGCGGCGCAGGGCCGTGGCGGTGGTGAAACGGACACCGGTCATGCCCGCCCGCTCCGCGCCCGTCACGTTCTCCGGGCGGTCGTCGATGAAGACGATCTCGGCGGGGTCGGCGCCCAGCTCGGCGGCCATGCGGTCGAAGATCTCCCGGTCCGGTTTGACCAGCCCCATCCTGCCGCTGTAGAAGCGGCGCTCGATGGCGGCGATCCAGGGCAGCTCGTCCAGGCCGTCGGCGACGCAGGCGGGGGCGTTCGACAGCAGCGCGACGTGGTCACCGCGCTCCAGGAGCTCGCCGAGGACGGCGACGGTGCCCTTGTCGGGGTAGGCCCAGCTCGCGATGTCCATGGCGACAAGACGGGCGATCTCGGCCACGGCGGCGGGCCGGCCGAGCACCGCCGACCAGTAGGCGGCGGGGCTCAGGGCGGCACGGTCGAACTCCAGCCGGTGCTCCCAGTAGCCCCGCTTGAACACCTCGGGATCGGCGCCCATCACCCGCGCCATCTCCTCGGCGTCGGACTCGAGCTGGGGCAGGGACAGCACACTGCCGTAGTCGAAGACAATCCACGTCATGGCAGGAATGGTCGCAGATGAGGGGCCAGCGCCGGGCAGCCAAGGTATTTCTCGGCGGTGTGGAAGTCGATCCAGTCGAGGTTGACCCGCTCCTCGGCGTCCACGCCGGTGAAGCAGAGGGCCAGGTCGGGCGGGATGGCGGCGATGTCGTCCTTGTCGGCGATGTTGACCCAGCGTTTGACGCCGGCAGGCCGGCTGCCGCGCCCGTTGACGGGAGCGGGCAGCAGGTGCTCGAACACGACGTTGCGCATCCCGAGGGGGCTGCCGAGCGTGATCAGCAGGTCGATCTCCAGGTCGGGGTTGGCCCAGAGCGTCTCGTAGGCGACGACGCTGCCGAGCGAGTGGGCGATCAGGACGCGCGGCCGGTGCTTCCTGATCACGTCGCGCACGGCCTCGCGGCACCTCTCGCGGCGGCCGGGGTCGGTCAGGTAGGCCGCCACCTCGGGCGCGAACAGCGCGGCGAAGGCCGCCGACCTGCCGTCGAGCCGGGCCAGCAGCCAGCCGGTGAACAGCTTGAGCGCCCCGGTGAACCGCTCGCCGAGCCCCCGGTTCCTGGCCCAGCCCATGAGCACCTGCTGCGCGGAGGCGTGCATGCCGGCGAACGCCTGCGGCCCCTCCTTGGGTCTGCCGTCGTGCAGGAGGTGGGAGAAGTAGGCCACCTCGCTGAAGTACGCGCCTTCCTTGCCGAGCGCCACCCCCAGGTAGTGGTCCCACTTCAGGCGCATCGCGTCGGCCGCCCCCTCGGCCGAGTCGCCCGCCGCCATGAAGTAGTTGTACTTGCCGATCCCGTGCACACCGACGATGCCCGCCACAGCGCCCCTCCGCTCGCCCCGTTCCCGTCCACGTGATGGTGGCACGGGTCACTTGCAGCTCGGTGAAACCGCCGCTCCTTTAGGCTTGCCTAAAGGTTTAGGTAGAGCTAAAGTGGACGCAGGACGATCCGAACGCTGAGAGCGAGACCGAGATGGCCTTTCGCCGGAGCACCCCCGACGAGATGGGTCCGGGCGCTCTCGCCCAGGACGCCGTGGACGAGATCACGTGGTACATGCGGGAGCACAAGATCTCCCGCGCCGAGCTGGCGGCCTCGATGAAGGTGTCGCCGGGCCGGGTGAGCCAGATCCTGTCCGGCGACGAGAACCTGACGCTGCGGACGCTGGGGGCCGTGATGACCGCGCTGGGCGCGCGCATGGAGTTCACGCTGAGCGAGGGCGAGGAGCAGTCGATCCTGCTCTCCGAGCAGTAGCCGCTGTTTGTGAGTGCGCTGCTCGTGAGTACGCCGCTCATGGGTGCGCTGTTCATGGGTGCGGCCTGAGCCCGTCCACGCTCGCGGCCGCACGTGCCGGGGGCACGAACCTGGGCAGCGACCGGTAGCCCGCCCGATACCCCGAGGCCAGCAGCCTCAGCACGTCGTTCTCCGCGTCGTGCCGCAGGATCCCGTGCAACCGGGTCAGGTCGTTGACGTACCTGTCGTACCTGGCCAGCCGCGTGTGCCGGGAGCCGCGCAGCGCGGTGACCACCTTGGAGCGCGGCGCCCCGTCCTCGACCAGGGCGGCCACGTCCAGCCGCCGTTCGATGGCGTCGAGCCGGGCGTGCACCCGCTCCCGCCTGCGGTCCTCCGGCGTGAGCCGTTCGGCGATCCGCTCGTGGTAGCGGTTGGCGGCCAGGCTCAGCTCGTACACGCTCCACTCGTCGTCCACCCGTTTCTCGCACCACACCCGCTGGTCCTCGGCCATCGCCTGATCGAGCCTGGCCAGCAGCGACACCAGCCAGAACGTGGCCGCCTCCCTGGCCAGCGAGCGCCGGTCCTCCTCGCGCGAGCGCATCTGGCTCAGCCACAGCCCTCCGGGCGCGATCGCGCCCAGCACCGTGGAGAGGTTGTCGTTGAGCAACGCGCCGCTCGCCGTCGCGACCCCGGCGGAGATCAGCCCGGTCAGCAGGACGATGGACACCGACAGCCACCGGCCGGCCGGCCCGAACGGACGCCCTCTGCCCTGGCAGCGCAGCAACAGGAATCCCGCGGCGGATCCGATGGCCAGAACTCCGGTGAGAGCAAGTTGCTCCGCCGCCTCCTGCGTCACGGAATCGTCCTCCCCCACAGACCGTTGTCTCCATAGTCGCAGCGGTGACGGTTCTTGAAAATCCATTTGCTCGCGGCATATGTCGCTTGGATACGGTGACATTCATTCACGAGGGAAAAGGAGCACCCCGCCATGCCCGGCCCGCTGGTCGTCAACGACTCGGTCGTCATCCCCGACGCCGAGCTCGTCTGGCGTTTCTCGCGCTCCTCCGGCCCGGGCGGCCAGGGCGTCAACACCACGGACAGCCGGGTGGAGCTCAGCTTCGACGTGTCCGCCACCACGGCGCTGCCGCCCGCCCTCAAGGAGCGCGCGCTCGACCGCCTCGGCGGGCCGACGATCACCATCGCCGCCTCCGAGTACCGCTCCCAGCTGCGCAACCGCGAGGCCGCCTGCCAGCGCCTGGCGCAGCGGCTGCGGGAGGCCATCGCGCCGCCGCCCAAGCGCCGCCGGCCCACCAAGCCCAGCCGGGGCTCGGTCGAGCGCCGCATCGCCACCAAGAAGCAGCGCTCCGACGTCAAACGGCTGCGCCGCAGCCCCTGAGCTCTCGACGACCTCGCCGCGCTTCGCGGACCGGTCTCCCGCCCGGCGCGGGGGCGGCTAGGTGGTCAGGACGAGCCTCGTCGCGGTGAGCGCGGGGGCTCTGAGGGGCGCCGGGCAGAGCCGGCCGATGATCTCGTGCACGTGGTCGCGCAGGTAGGGCGCGCTGAGGCGGCCCTGCTCGTCGAAGTGCGGGCAGGTGGGCGAGAGCGTCAGCTCGGAGCCGATCACGACCGCGCCCGCGCCGCTGAGCTGCTTGAACAGCTCCGCCTGGGCCCACATGGCGCCGCACGCCCGCACACTGGCGCTCATCACGGCGACGTGCTTGCCGGCCAGCCGCCCGCCGGTGGCCATCCACCGCAGCGCGTGCCCCAGCTCCGCCGGGAGCAGGCTGTGCTCCGGGGCGGTCACCAGCACGCCGTCACATTCGTCGAGCAGCCGCAACATGCTCACGACCTGCTCGGGCACCGCGCCCGCCGAGTACGGCGGGATGGTGCCGAGTCCCCGCCAACGCTCCAGAAGCGCCCCCGGGGGCAGCTCGCCATCCACCGCCTCCAGCAACCGGTTGATGAACGATCCCGCGTGGAGGCTCGCGGCGACGCCGAAAATTTTCACCCTTCACTCCCAGAGGTGTAGGTGTATGGCCCGTAGTGGTAAACCTGCCCGATGTCGGGGATGTGCAAGACCATGCCCTGGTCAAGACGGGCTTAACGGATGGTTAATGGGATGCTGTACGTACCTGTGGGAATATCGGGACTTAAGGTGTCACGGGTGGCTCTGGGGATGATGAGCTACGGCGATCCGGCCCAGGTACCGTGGTTCCTGCCCGAGGACAAGGCCGAGCCGATCGTGCGCCGGGCGGCCGAGGGCGGGGTGACGGTCTTCGACACGGCCGACATGTACTCGGGCGGCGTCAGCGAGGAGATCACCGGCAGGCTGCTGCGGCGCCTGTTCACCCGCCGTGACGACTACGTGCTGGCCGCCGTGGAGCTGACGCTCACGCCGGAGGAGACGGCCCGCCTGGAGGCCCCGTACCGGCCGCGCCGCCCCTTCGGCTACGGGTTGTGACGGTCGCGGAGGTGGTTCACTGCTCGCCTTCGCGTGGCCGCCGGAAGATGACCACCAGCACGCGCAGCACCAGGATGGCCGAGACGACCAGCAGGTTGTAGCCGATCAGCTCGTACAGGCTCATCGGCAGCTTCGCGTTGACCAGCGGCCCGCCGTCGATGCCCAGCAGGATCACCCCCATCAGCCCGGCCGTCGCGCCGAGCACGGTGAGCAGCACCTGGTGCAGCAGCCCGGTCACGTAGCGGCGGTCGCGCTCGTCGGCCAGCCACCGGATGTTCATGGCCAGGCGCCCGTGCTCGGCGGCGCTGGCGATGCGCTCGACGCGGCGGGGCAGGCGGCGCAGCATCGGCAGCAGCGCCACGACCTCCTGGGTGAGGTTCTCCTTGACGCTGGCCGCGTCGAGCTGCTCGGCCAGGTAGCGGCCGGCGAAGGCGCGGGCCTCGCCGATCAGGTTGAAGCCGGGCGAGAGCCGCACGAGCGTGCCCTCCAGCGTGGCCAGGGCCCGGAAGACGGCCGCGACCTCGGGCGGGATCGACAGCCCGTACTCCGAGACGATCTTGAACAGGTCGGTGAACATGGCCACGCTGTCCAGCCCCGGCCCCAGGTGGCGGGCCATGAACTGGCCGAGCGCCCGCTCCAGGGCGGCCCCGTCGATGTCCTCGGGCCTGGGCACGACCTCCAGCAGCGCGTCGGTGACGCCGAGGGGGTCCTGCCGGTTCATGGCCAGCAGGAAGCGCTGCAGCGCCGAGCGCACCGAGGAGTCCAGGCGGCCGACCGAGCCGAAGTCGAGCAGGCCGAGCGTGCCGTCGTCGAGCAGCATGATGTTGCCCGGGTGCGGGTCGGCGTGGAAGACGCCCTCGACGAGGATCTGCCGCAGCAGGCAGTCGAGCAGGTCGCGGGCCAGCTCGGGGCCCTGCTCGCGCCCGGCGGCGGCCAGCGGGCGGCCGGACAGGCGCTGCATGACCAGGACGCGGTCGGTGCACATCGCGCTGACCGGGGCCGGGTAGGTGACGCTGCCGCCGCCAGAGGCGGCGACGGCGGCCATGTTGGCGGCCTCGATGCGGAAGTCGAGCTCCTCGGCGATCGCCACCGCGAAGCCCTCGGCCAGGTCGCGCATGCCGAGCGAGCGGCCCCAGCGGGTGCGGGACTCCAGCGTGAGGGCCAGGCGGCGGACGATGTCGAGGTCCTTGGCGACGACCCGGCCGATGGCCGGGCGCTGCACCTTGACCACGACGCTCTCGCCGGTATGCAGGCGGGCGGTGTAGGCCTGGGCGATCGAGGCGGCCGCGAGCGGCTCGCTGTCGAACTCGGCGAACACCTTGTCCACCGGCCCGCCCAGCTCGGCCGACAGGACCGGTTCGATCTGCTCCCACGGCGCGGGGGCGACCTGGTCCTGCAGCCGCCCCAACTCGTCCACGAACTCGGGCGGCAGCAGGTCACGCCGGGTGGACAGCACCTGCCCGAGCTTGACGAACGTGACGCCGCCGTCGTCGAGCGCCTCGCGCAGCGAACGGGCCAGCCGCATCTTGCCGGAGCGGTCGTCGAGCCGCTCGCCGCGCCCGCGCAGGTACGGGCCGAGCCCGTGCCTGACGGCGATCCTGGTGATCTGCGAGTAGCGGCGGGCCCGTGAGATCCGGCCGCGCAGCGACCTGAGGAACTCCACGGGCCCGGGGATCGAGCCCGGCGGGACGAGCGCCTCGGCCAGCACCAGGATGACCATCGGGATGAGCACGACGCACATCACGACGAGGAGCATCACCCACATCGGCCCGATGCCGTCGCCCGGCGTGCCGCCGAAGGCGTTCAGCACCGGCGACAGGAACGGCCCCGCCAGCGAGAAGGCCAGCAACCCCGCCAGGAACGTGCGGACCATCCCGAACCGGACGCCCAGCAGCCGCCGCGCCGCCGACGCCAGCACGATGATCATGAAGAGGGCTCCGGCGGCGACGACCAAGGCGACAGGAAAGTCCATGGCGTCCGATAATTGCACAGGTCATCTCATAGCGGCACGAGCCCGGCGCTCCTCCCGGCGCTCGACGAACCGGGCGGCCGTCGTCTCGGTCTTGGCCAGGAACGCCGAGAGCTCCTCGCGGGCCCGCTCGCCCTCGGCGTCGAGCCCGCCCTTGTCGAAGACCGACCACTGGCGCAGCACCGGCATGAGCACGTCGTCGAGGTGCAGGCGCAGGTCGTAGATGCCCTCGTTGGCGATGATCATCGCCTTGCGGGCGAAGCCCTCGATGCCGGAGCCGGGCATCTGGAAGGTGGTGACGACGTCGGTGACGGCGCGCATGGTCTGGTTCGGGTCCAGTTCGAAGGCGGCCTTGAGCAGGTTGCGGTAGAAGAGCATGTGCAGGTTCTCGTCGGCGGCGATCCTGGCCAGCAGCCGCTCGCAGCCCTCGTCGCCGGAGGCCCTGCCGGTGTTGCGGTGCGCGATGCGGGTGGCCAGTTCCTGGAACGACACGTACGCGAGCTGCTGCAGCATGGTGCCGTACTCGGTGATGAAGCCCGACTCCATGTGCCTCATGCGGGCGCGCTCCAGCGCGACCGGGTCCACCGCGCGGGTGACGGTGAGGTAGTCGCGCAGCGCGGTGCCGTGGCGGTCCTCCTCGGCGGTCCAGCGGTGCACCCAGGTGCCCCAGGCGCCGTCGCGGCCGAAGGTGGAGGCGATCTCGTGGTGGTAGCTGGGCAGGTTGTCCTCGGTCAGGAGGTTGACGATGAGCGAGACGCGGGCGGCCTCGGGGATCTTGGAGTCGCCGTCCTGCCAGGCCGCGCCGCCGTAGATGCCGTCGAAGTCGCGGCCCTGGCTCCACGGAATGTACTCGTGCGGGAACCACTCCTTCGCCATTTTCTCATGGCGGTCGAGCTCCCCGGCGACAACCGGCTCGAGCTCGTGCAGCAGTTCCGTCTGAGTCATCGCCATGAAGATCGTCTCTCCCTCTAGGTTACGGTACCGTAGGTTAGGCTACCCCAAGTCGTACCGGGCCCATTAGGGTGAGGGTATGCGACCTAGTGTCCGTGGTGTCCTACTTGATCACGATGAGCAGCTGCTGATCTTCCGCCGGACGGTCCCCGGCCGCGAGGTCTACTGGTCGGTTCCCGGCGGCCACGTCGAGCCCGAGGATGCCACCCTGGAGGACACGCTGCACCGGGAGCTGCTGGAGGAGCTGGGCGCGACGGTCTCGGCCGTGACGCCGCTGACCACGCTCACCTACGCGCGGCAGGGCGAGTTCAAGACCCAGCACGTGTACGGCTGCCGCCTGGTGCGCATGGACCCGGCGCTGCGCCACGGCCCTGAGGTCGACGACCCGGCGCGCGGCGTGTACGAGGTGGTGCCGGTGCCGCTGCGCGAGTCGGAGATCACCTCGCGGAACCTGGTGCCCGAGGCCGTGGCCGGCTACCTGTCGCGCCACATCACGGCGCTGCCGCGCCTCATCGGCGGTCCTCGATCTCCCACAGGTGGTCGATGACGTGCCAGGCCGTCCGGCGCAACGCGTACGCGGGCGGCCAGCCGGTCGTCTGCGGCGGCTGCCACGGGCGGGAGAGCACCTCGGCCAGCTCCTCGCGCATGGCGTCCCGGTCCTGCGGCGACCTGTACGGCTTGTGCCGCACGTCCACCTTCCTGGCGTAGGCGCGCTCGGCGTCCACGACGTGCGCCACGACCTTCGACAGGTCCCGCCCGCCGCCTCTGGGCCCTTTGCGCAGGTCCTCCTTCGAGGCGGCGGCGACCTCGTCGAACAGCTCCCACGCCGCCCGCAGCAGCGCCACCCCGCGCCGCGCGGCCTCGCCCTCCACCGGCTCCAGGTCCAGCTCGGGCACCGCGAACGGCGCCCCGAAGTCGGTCATGCTGTCCCCCGGCACGCGGGCCACGACCACCGGCTCGCCCGGCTCGAAGGCGAGCCCGGCCCGCTCCGCGATCACGCGGTAGCGCGGCGCGTAGTCCATGAGCAGGCCGAGGGCCGCCTCCTCGCCCTTGGCCACCCGGCACCAGCCGGGCCAGCCGAGCGAGCAGGCGAAGACCTTCTTGGGGCCGAGCTCCAGGTAGACGCGAGTCATACCGGCCAGCATCCCAGCGTTACCTGTCGGAACCTGTCAGGTTCAGATCAGGTCGATCAGGTCGGCCACCGAGTCGACGACCAGCGACGGCCGGTAGGGGAAGCGGTCGATCTGGTCACGCTGGGTGACGCCGGTGAGCACCAGGATGGTGTACAGGCCGGCCTCCATGCCGCACACCACGTCGGTGTCCATCCGGTCGCCGATCATCGCGGTCGTCTCGCTGTGCGCCTCGATGTCGTTGAGCGCGCTGCGCATCATGCGCGGGTTGGGCTTGCCGACGAAGTAGGGTTCGACGCCGGTGGCCTTGGTGATCAGCGCGGCCACGGCGCCGCAGGCGGGCAGCGAGCCCTCGGTGGACGGGCCGATCGGGTCGGGGTTGGTGGCGATGAAGCGGGCGCCGGCCTCGATGAGCCGGATGGCGCGGGTGATCTGGGTGAAGCTGTAGGTGCGGGTCTCGCCGAGCACCACGTAGTCGGGGCCGAGGTCGGTCAGTACGTAGCCGGCCTCGTGCAGCGCGGTGGTCAGCCCGGCCTCGCCGATCACGTACGCCGAGCCGCCCGGCCGCTGGTCGGCCAGGAACTCGGCGGTGGCCAGGGCCGAGGTCCAGATCGACTCGGGCGGCACGGCCAGGCCGGCGGCGGCCAGGCGTACCGAGAGGTCGCGCTGGGTGTAGATCGAGTTGTTCGTCAGCACCCGGAACTTCTTGCCGGACTCGCCGAGCCGTTTGATGAACTCGTCGGCGCCCGGCACCGGCCTCCCCTCGTGCACGAGCACGCCGTCCATGTCGGAGAGCCAGGCGTCGATGCGCTTACGCTGAGTCACCCGGCCATCGTACCGAGTGTCTCTTGTCGACTTCCCGACCAGCACATGAAGAATGTTCTTCATGTCGTTCACTGAATCCGCGCGGGACATGCGGGAAGAGCTCGTCCGGCTGCGCCACTCGCTGCACACCACGCCGGAGCTCGGGCTCACGCTGCCGCGCACCCAGGAGAAGGTGCTCGCGGCGCTCGACGGGCTGCCGCTGGAGATCACCCTCGGCAAGGCGCTCAGCTCGATCACCGCCGTCCTCAGGGGCGGCCGGCCCGGCCCGGCCGTGCTGCTGCGCGGTGACATGGACGCGCTGCCGGTCCAGGAGAACAACGACCTGCCCTACCGGTCGCAGACCGACGGCCAGATGCACGCCTGCGGCCACGACCTGCACACGGCGATGCTGACGGGCGCGGCGCACCTGCTCAGCGCGCGGCGCGAGGAGCTGGCCGGGGACGTCGTGTTCATGTTCCAGCCGGGCGAGGAGGGGCACGACGGCGCCAAGCACATGATCGAGGAGGGCGTGCTGGAGGCGGCCGGCGAGCGGCCGGTGGCGGCGTACGGCATGCACGTCGTCTCCTCGGTCCTGCCCATCGGCCTGTTCGCCTCGCGGCCGGGGCCGCTGATGGCGGCGGCGGACGTCTTCAAGGTGACGGTGAAGGGGCGCGGCGGCCACGGCTCCAGCCCGCACCTGGCGCTGGACCCGATCCAGGCGGCCTGCGAGATGGTCATGTCGATCCAGGCGATGGTGACCCGGACGTTCAACGTGTTCGACCCGGTCGTGGTGACCGTCGGCAGCTTCCACGGCGGCACGACCGACAACGTGATCCCCGACGACGCGCGCTTCGAGGCGACGCTGCGCACCTTCAGCGCCGGCAACAGGGAGCTGGCCAGGCGGCGGCTGGTCGAGGTCGTGGAGGGCGTCGCGGCGGCGCACGGGCTCTCGGTCGAGGCCGACTACGGCATGGGCTACCCGGTGACGGTCAACGACACGACCGAGGTGGAGTTCGTGTCCAGGACGGCCGGCGAGCTGTTCGGGCCGGGGCGCTACCTGGTGGCGCCGCAGCCGGTCATGGGCTCGGAGGACTTCTCGTACGTGCTGGAGAACGTCCCCGGCGCGTTCGTCTTCCTCGGCGCCTGCCCGCCCGGCCGGGACCCGGGGACGGCCCCGTACAACCACTCCCCCGAGGCGCAGTTCGACGACTCGGTGCTGCCCGACGGCGCGGCCCTGTACGCCTCGCTCGCGATGTCCCGCCTGTCCGCGTGATGCGGGCCTGGGCGGTGGACCCGGACCGGCTCCTGGTCCGGGTGGAGCGGCCCGTGCCCGAGCCCGGCGTCGGGGAGGTGCTGGTCCAGGTGGAGGCGTGCGCGGTCTGCCGTACGGACCTGCACCTCGCCGAGGGCGACCTGCCCGCGAAGCGGCCGGGCACGACACCCGGCCACCAGGTCGTCGGCCGGGTGACCGGCGGCGAGGGCGTGCCGGAGGGCACCAGGGTCGGGGCGGCCTGGCTGCGGTGGACGTGCGGCGCCTGCCGCCACTGCCTGGGCGGGCGGGAGAACCTGTGCCCGGCCTCGGCCTACAACGGCTGGGACGCCGACGGCGGTTTCGCCGAGTACATGGCGGTGCCGGCCGCCTACGTCTACCAGCTCCCCGAGGGGCCGCCCGCGGAGAAGCTGGCGCCGCTGCTGTGCGCGGGGATCGTCGGCTACCGGGCGCTGCTGCGCTGCGACCTGCCCGAGGGCGGGCGGCTCGGCGTGTACGGGTTCGGCGCCTCGGCGCACCTGACCGCGCAGGCGGCGATCGCGCGGGGGGCCGTCGTGCACGTCGTGACCAGGTCGGCGGCGGCCAGGAAGCTGGCCCTGGAGCTGGGCGCCGCCTCCGCGGGCGAGCGACCACCGGAGCCGCTGGACTCGGCGCTGCTGTTCGCGCCCGTGGGCACGCTGGTGCCGCCCGCGCTGGAGGCGCTCGACAGGGGCGGCACGCTGGCCGTCGCCGGCATCCACCTGACCGACGTCCCCGGCCTGAACTACGAGCGCCACCTCTTCCAGGAGCGCACGCTGCGGAGCGTGACCGCCAACACCCGGGCCGACGGCCGGGCCTTCCTGGATCTCGCCGAGCGCCATCCGCCGCACGTGACGACGCGTCCCTACGCCTTCGAGGAGGCCGGCCGCGCGCTCGGCGACCTGGCGAACGGGCAGGTCAACGGGGCTGCGGTGCTTATATTGGGGTGATGGCGCCGAGCGCCACCCAGGAGGGTCATGAAGGAAAGTTACATTAGCCTCACAACACCTGGAGATTATTGACGCGACGCCTCCATGACCATAAGGTCCGGGCTAATCCCCGAACCTCCACAGGTCCGAACATCACCGGAGCGGTACATGAAGCGACTAGCAGCGGTTGTAGCGTTGCTGGGCCTGGCCACTGCCACAGCGGCGTGCAGCGGTGGCGCCACCAACAAGTCCGGCTCGGGCGGTGGTGGCGGGCTCTTCACCACGATCGACGTCAACAGGCCGGGCCTTGAGCCCAGCGCGCCGGCGAACCCGTACAACCCGAAGGGCAACTCCTTCCTCGGGTACAACGCGATGAAGCTGGCCTGGGTCAAGAACGACCTGACCGACCCGAACAAGTTCTACCCGGGCATCGCCGCGAGCTGGGACATCGCGCCCGACAACTCCTCGGTCACCATCCACCTGCAGCCCAACGGCAAGTGGTCCGACGGCAAGCCGGTGACCGCCGAGGACGTCAAGCTGTCCATCGGCATCGCCTACACGCAGGGCAGCACCGCCTTCGCCATCACCCCGGGCGCGGCCGGCGCGGCCGCCGACGTGCAGGTCGTGGACGACCACACGGTCAAGGTCACGCAGGACATGACCAACCCGAGCATGAAGTTCGCCCGCGGCGTGCTGGACACGTTCGTGGCGCCCGCGCACGTGTGGAACAGCGTCCTGCCCGCCGACTTCTGGGACAAGCTCAAGGCCTCCCGCGCCACCGGCGCCGACGCCGAGAAGGCGCGCGAGGAGATCACCGCCCTGGGCGAGAAGATCATCGCGTTCGCGCCGCCGAAGGACACCTCCGCCGGGCCGTTCACGCTGGAGCGGGTCAACCCCTCCGAGGCGCTGCTGGTCAAGAACAAGAACTTCTTCAACGCCGCCAACGTCGCGCCCGACCAGGTGAAGTTCCTCAACTACACGGGCAACGAGCAGATCTGGAACTACCTGATCGGCGGCAAGCTCGACCACGCGGGCTTCACCGCCGCGCCGACGAACGTCATGGACCGCATCAAGCAGGCTCCCGGCGCCCAGACCATCAAGGGCTTCTCCCCGGTGTCGGTGGGGCTGGCGTTCAACCAGTCCAAGAAGCCGTACGACAACGTGCACGTGCGCAAGGGCCTGGCCTACCTGATCGACCGCGACCAGGTCACCAAGGTCGCCTCCCCCGAGGGCGGCACCGCGGCCGTCACCACCTCCGGCATCCACCAGAAGCCCGCCCAGGAGTGGCTGGGCGCGGAGCTGAGCGCGCTGGAGCCGTACAAGCACGACGTGGCCAAGGCCGAGACCGAGTTCAAGGCGGCCGGGCTGCAGAAGAAGGACGGCAAGTGGGCGCTGGCCGACGGCTCGCCGTGGAAGTTCTCCATGCACGCCCCGGCCGGGTTCTCCGACTGGATCTCCGCGCAGGAGAACATCAAGAGCCAGCTCGCCACGGCCGGCGTCGACGCCGAGGTCGTGACCACCGCGGACTACCCGCTCTACCTGGAGGAGCTCGCGGCCGGCAAGTACGACGCCGGGTTCTGGCTGCTGGCGCTCGGCCCCGCGCCGTACGACATCTACCAGCGGCTCTTCGGCGCCTCCAACGGCTGGACCAACGTCGCGGGCAAGATCGCGCACGCGGCCCCCGGCAAGGGCGGCAACTGGATGGGCGGCCCCGAGGAGATCGATGTCGCGGGCGTCGGCAAGGTCAACCCCGGTGAGCTGACCGGCAAGCTGAACGCCTCGACCGCGGAGCAGGCCAAGCCGATCATGGTCGAGCTGGCCAAGGCCGCCAACGAGAACCTGCCGCTGATCCAGCTCTGGGACTACGTCAACACGCAGTTCGTCAACACCAGCCGCTTCACCGGCTGGCCCGAGGCCGAGGCCGACGTCCTGCGCCTTCCCGCGGGCGTGTGGATGCAGCTCGGCATGGTGAAGAAGAAGCAGTAGGTTTCATGACGGTCATCGCACGGCGACTCGCGGGCCACCTGGCCCGCGGGATCGTCATGGTTCTCGTCGTCGCCACGATCAGCTTCTTCATCATCAGGAACATCCCCGGCGACCCGATCGCCGCGAGATACCAGAAGCTGATCGAGGGCGGCGCGTCACCGGAGGCCGCCGAGCGGGCCACCGCCGTGATGTACGGGTTCCTCCCCAAGGGGACGCTCTGGCAGCAGTACCTCGACTACATGTCGGGCCTGTTCCACTTCGACCTCGGCATCTCGGTGACCAACCCGGGCACGCCGGTCACCGAGGTGCTCGCCGGCGCGGCCAAGTGGACCGTTCTACCGGTGCTGTTCGGCACGCTGCTGAGCTTCCTGGTCGGCGTCATCCTCGGCGTGTACGCCGCCGTCAAGCGCACCGGCAAGCTCGGTGACGTCCTGGCGGTCTCCGGCTCGCTGCTGCACGGCGTGCCGCAGTACGTGCTGGCGCTGCTCATGGGCGCGATCTTCACCACGCTGCTGCCGATCCTGCCCTCCGACGGCACCGCCGACATCCTGTACGAGCCCGGCTTCAACGCCGGCTACATCGGCTCGCTCGTCGAGCACGCCACGCTGCCCGTCGTCACCTACGCGCTGGCCAGCTACGGCGGCTGGATCCTGGCCATGAAGTCGAGCGTCGTCACGGTGCTGGGCGACGACTTCATCCTGGCCGCCGAGCTGCGCGGGATGAAACGCTCGGTCATCTTCCGCTACATCGCGCGCAACGCGATCCTGCCGCTGTTCACGATCCTGGCGCTGTCGCTGGGCCTGCTGTTCGGCGGCTCGATCTTCATCGAGCGCATCTTCAACTACCCGGGGCTGGGCTTCCTGCTCATCGACAGCATCACCAACCGCGACTACGCCCTCATGGGCGGCGCGTTCCTGCTGATCACCGTGGCCATCGTGGTGGCCAACATCCTGGCCGACCTCTTCTACTCGGTGATCGACCCGCGCGTGCGCTCCACCGAGGAGGTGTCCTGATGAGCACCGTGATCCTGGAGAGCGCCGGCACGGCCTCGACCATGCGGCGCAACTTCTGGCGCGGCGTGTGGCGCGTCATGCTGCGCAAGCCCAGCCGCCTGGTCGGCGCGGTCATCGTGCTCGGCTTCGCGTTCATGGGCGTGTTCGGGCCGATGTTCTACCCCGACCTGCTGCCGCACAACGCCGACAACATCTACGCGCCGATGAGCGGCGAGCACTGGTTCGGCACCGACGGCCAGGGCCGCGACGTGGTGGCGCTGGTCGTCACCGGCTCCCGGTACGTGCTGCTCAGTGCCCTGGTCACGGCGATCATCACGGTCGTGCTCGGCACCTCGATCGGGCTGTTCTCCGGCTTCAAGCGGGGCCGCTGGGACACCGTCCTCATGCGCCTGACCGACATGAAGCTGACCATCCCGGGGCTGCCGCTGCTGCTGGTGCTGTCCACGGTGTGGAAGTTCGGCAGCGCCGTCGAGATGGGCCTGCTGCTCGGCCTGCTCGGCTGGGGCGGCGTGGCGCGGGCCGTGCGCTCGCAGACGCTGTCGCTGCGCGAGCGGGGCTTCATCGAGGCCGCGCGGGGGCTGGGGCTGTCCACGACGCATATCGTGGGCAAGGAGCTGCTGCCCAGCATGGCGCCCTACATCGCGATGAACATGCTCATCGCGGTCACCGGCGCCGTGTACGCGCAGGTCGGGCTGTTCTTCCTGGGCGTGCTGCCGTACGAGGCGAACAACTGGGGCGTCATGCTCAACCTGGCCGTCTTCGGCGGCGGCGCCATGACCACCACGGCGGCGCTGCCGTACATGCTGGCGCCGCTCCTGGCGATCCTGCTGCTCACGCTCGGCATCGTGCTCGTGGTGGACGCCATGGACGAGATCTTCAACCCCCGGCTGCGGGAGGAGTAGCAGTGCCTCAGGAAGCACCGGGAGTGCGCGTCGACGGCCTCACGGTCGTCTACCGGACGCCGGCGGGCGAGCTGCCCGCCGTGCGCGACGTCAGCCTGACGCTGGAGCCCGGCACCATCACCGGCATCGTCGGCGAGTCCGGCTCCGGCAAGTCCACGATGGCGCTGTCGCTGCTGAACGCGGTGCAGCCGCCGGGCCGGATCGCGGCCGGCAGCGTCGAGATCGACGGGCTCGGCGACGTCGTCGGGTTCGCCGGCGAGCGGCTGCGCAAGGCCAGGGGCGCGCACATCGGGTACGTGTTCCAGGCCGCCCAGAACTCCATGAACCCGCTCAAGACCGTCGGCAAGCAGCTGCTCGACCTCGGCCGCTCGCACGGCGTGGCGGACCTGCGGGGCCTGGTCCGCGAGGCCAAGGAGCTGCTGGCCAGGATGGGCCTGGACGGGGCCAGGGTGCTCGACTCCTACCAGCACGAGCTGTCGGGCGGCATGCGCCAGCGGGTCGGCATCATGCTGGCGCTGGTGCTCAACGCCCACCTGGTGGTGCTGGACGAGCCGACGACCGCGCTCGACATGATCAC
Organism: Nonomuraea rhizosphaerae; assembly: GCF_019396405.1. Classification (GTDB taxonomy): domain Bacteria; phylum Actinomycetota; class Actinomycetes; order Streptosporangiales; family Streptosporangiaceae; genus Nonomuraea; species Nonomuraea rhizosphaerae. The sequence continues at coordinate 22,101 of NZ_JAHKRL010000128.1, forward strand.
CCAGGCGAACATCCTGAAGATCGTCCGCGAGGTGCACGCCGAACGCGGGCTGACCACGCTGGTCATCACGCACGACATCGGCGTGGTGGCCGAGGTGGCCGACCGGCTCGCGGTCATGTACGGGGGCCGCCTGGTCGAGCAGGGCCCCACCAGGCAGGTGCTCGGCTCGCCGCGCCACCCGTACACCAGGGGCCTGATCACCGCCATCCCGCGCCTGACCGGTGACATCGACGAGGCGCGGGCGCTGCCGGGACGGCCGCCGACGCTGGCCACCGTGCCGAAGGAGGGCTGCGTGTTCCGGGAGCGGTGCCCGCTGCGGATGGACGTCTGCGACACCGTCGACCCCGACGCGGTCGCCGACGGGTCCAGGATCGTGGCCTGCCACGCCGTGAACGTGAGGGAGCACGCGTGATCACCGGGACCGGCATCACCAAGACGTTCAGGCAGCGCGGCAACGTGCTGGGCAAGCGGGAGGTCCCCGCGTTGCGCGGCGTCGACTTCGCGATCGGCAAGGGCGGGGCCGCCTCGTTCATCGGCGAGTCGGGCTGCGGCAAGACGACGCTCGGGCGCATCATCGCCGGGCTGGAGAGCTATGACGAGGGCGAGATCGCCATCGACGGCACGCCCATGACGCCGCTCAAGCCCAAGCAGCGCCAGCCGCACTTCCGCAAGATCCAGATGATCCACCAGGACCCGTACTCGGCGCTGAACCCGACGCGGACCATCTACCAGACGCTGCAGGCGCCGCTGGCGCTGCGGGCGGGACAGACCGGACGCCCCAAGGCGTGGATCGACGAGCGGGCCACCGAGGTGCTGTCGCTGGTCGGGCTCGACCCGGCGACCGTCCTGTCCCGCTACCCGCACCAGCTCTCGGGCGGCATGCGGCAGCGGGTGGTCATCGCCCGCGCGCTGACCGTCGACCCGGAGATGCTGGTCGCCGACGAGGCCGTCTCGATGATCGACGTGTCGCTGCGGCTGGGCATCCTGGCGCTGCTGAAGGACCTGCGCGACCGGCTGGGCGTGTCCGTGCTGTTCATCACGCACGACGTGGCCACCGCCCGCTACATCGGCGCCGACGGCGAGCTGTACGTCATCTACCGGGGGCAGGTCGTCGAGCGGGGGCCCGTGGACACGATCATCGCCGACCCGGTGCACCCGTACACGCAGTCGCTGCTGTCGGCCATCCCCGTGCTGCACGGCCTTGAGCGGCCCGGTGAGGAGCCGGTGGTGCCGCTGGAGTCGCTGTCGGCCGACCAGTCCGACAGCGGGTGCCTGTTCGAGCCCCGGTGCCCGTTCCGCGGCGACCGGTGCGCCACCGAGCGGCCGCTGCTGCAGGTGACGAAGGAGGCTCCGCAGGAGCACGCCTGCTTCTACCCCGAGCGCCGCCAGGTCATCGCCCGCCCGATGAGTGAGGTGTGACCGCATGACGCCTCGTGAGGCCGGAACCGCCGGAGCCACCGCTCCCGCCGTCCGGGTGGCGGGGACCGCCGACCTGTCCGCTGACCTGGCCGCTGCCGGGGAGGTGGCGCGGGCGGCGCTGACGCTGGACGCCGGCGAGGCCGCCGCGCTGGTCCGGCGGCTGGCCGATCCGCCGCGCGAGCGCCGCTGGACCGCTCTGGTGAGCGACGGCGGCGTGGTGATGGCGTCCCTGTCCGGCAGGGACCCGGCCGTCGGCCACCTGGACCTGCTGGCCGTCCACCCCGACGTCCAGGGGCGGGGGCACGGGCGAGCACTGGTGGGCGCGGCCGAGGAATGGTTGCGCTCACAGGGCGCGCGGCAGGCGCGCTTCGCCGGGAACCCGCCGTGTTACGCCTGGCCGGGGATCGACGTGCGGTACACGGCCGCCGCCTGCCTGGCCGAGCGCCTGGGCTACGAGCGTTACGACACGGCCTGGAACATGACCGCCGACCTGGGCGCGGGCTCGCCCCTGGCGGACGAGGCCGCCCGGCTGGCCGCGGCGGGGGTTCACGTGCGCGCCGCGACCGGGCCCGAGGAGCGGGAGCGGGTGGCCGCGTTCGTACGCGAGCACTGGAACGAGTCGTGGGCCTGGGAGGCCGTGAACGCCGCCGGGCTGCACCACGCCGAGCGCGACGGCCGGATCCTCGGGTTCGCCGCGTGGGGGGCGCGACCGGCGTGGTTCGGGCCGATGGGGACCGCGCCCGAGGCGCGCGGGCTCGGCGTCGGCGGCGCGCTGCTGCGCCGCTGCCTGGCCGAGCAGCGCGCCGC
>NZ_JAHKRL010000014.1 GCF_019396405.1 Nonomuraea rhizosphaerae
AGCGCCCGGCAGCGCATCGGCGTCGAGCTGCTCGGCCTGCGCCCCTTTCACCGCGCGCACGCCGAGACGTGCGCGCGGGTGCGCCACGCGCTCGGCGCCCGCGCGTACGCGGCCGCCTTCGCGTGCGGCGCCCAGACCGGTTACAGCTTCGAGCAGGGAGTACGCCGACCGGCCGAGTCCGTCCCTGAGGCTCCGTCGAGCCCGGGGGCGGCTCAGACTCAGTTGAAGCAGTACCAGGAGAAGGCGTCGCCCGGCGGGTTCCTGTAGGTGGCGCGCACGTCGCCTCCGGCGTGGGGGTAGTGCCATCTGCAGGCGTCGTTCATGTTGATGTCGAAGTGCGCGCCTCCGCCTCCGACGCACTTCCAGCTCTCGGCCTTGCTCGTGTCGGTGGTGATGGCGGTGAGGTGCCCGACCGCCTGGCAGTAGGGGATGAGCCGGTCGAGCCCGCCCAGCTCGCCCTTCGCCTGGGCCTGGGGGCCGGCGAGGGCGGCCAGGCCGGTGACGAGGAGGGTGGCGGCGATCTTGTGGTGCTTGCGCATGGGGAGGTCCGTTCCGTTCCGGAGGGTGACTGCTCGGTCACCAGGAGGATGCCTCCGGCCACTGTCACACCGGTCACTCGCCGGTCACTCCCCCGCGGCCTGGCGAACGTGATGGAGCGTCCGGCAAGCTCCGGCGCCACGCCCCGCAGCGCCTCTCCGAGCGCCTCTCCGAACGCCGCGGCGGAACACTCAGCGAGCCACGTCACATCCGTACACCGGTCACGTCGGGACGACAGGACGTCAACCGCCACTGGACGTCTACGCGCCCTACGGGCAGTCCTCCGGGCGGGGCTGCCGGCTGATGGTGAGGCGGACGATCGACCCGAACGGCGCCACCGTGCCACCGGCGGGGCTCTGGCCCTGAACGTAGAGAGGCCCGCAGTCGAAACCCCCTGATGAGGTCTGGGCGACGAAGCCAGCTGCCTGGATGGCGGAAACCGCCCTGCTGCGTCCCCAATCCAGGACGTTCGGGACAGGCCCGGCCAGGTCCGGCGACTGGAGATCGAGTGCCATGCCCCCCTTCAACGACTGCAGGGCGCCCCAGATCGCGAACGTCTGGCAGTTCACCCCCGTATCGGGAACGTTGCTGACGTTGGTGCCGCCGCCACCCCCGGCCACACTCCAGGGCAGGATGATCGTGGCCAGGTCGTTGTCGTCGGTGAGGTAGACGCATTGGCTGAGGTTCAGGTAGCGGCCCGCGGTCAGGTCGAGCGCGACCACACCCGAGCGCGAGGGAACGTTGAACCCTTCCGCCAGTTGCGGCGGGCAGTTCGCCCCGGTCTCGGGAACATTGCTGACGTTGGTGCCACCGGCGCTGGTGGGCAGGATCGTGGTGAACCACTCGTGGTAGATGCGGTAGTACGTGCACTGATGAAGGTTGAGGTAGCGGCCCGCGTTCAGGTCGAGCGCGACGACCCCCGACAGCGCGGCGTTGTTCCAGCGATCGCCCTCCACGTTCGGCGGGCAGTTCACCGCGGTCTCGGGAACATTGCTGATGTGGGTGCCGCCGGCGCTTCCGCGCAGGATCGTCGTGTATAAGTCCTTGAGCTTGGGGCTGGGGTAGAACGTCTCGTAGACGCACTGGTGAAGGTTCAGGTATCTGGGCGAGGCTGCCGCGCTCACCTGCGCTGCCGAGCCGGTCGCGGACGCTGTGGCGGTCGCGGGGGTGATGGCCTGGAACGTGGCCAGCAGCGTCGCCGCCAGCACCACCACCCTCCATCGTGCGGCCCCGGTACGCCTGAGCCGATCGGTGAACCTCATCACGTGTCTCCCTCTGTCTGCCGTTCGCCCGCGCGAAGCGAGCGCCTGCTTGGGGCGAGCCCCGCCTTCCGGCGGGCCCTGCCTTCCGGCGGGCCCTGCCTCCCGGCGGGAGGGCCGGATACGCGGTCGCCTCCGAAGCGGGAACCGGAGCCGGCCCGGGAGCGGCGCGGTGAAGGAATGGCCGTGGTTCTGGACCGATCTTCCAATGGATTTATCTGACCTGCAATGATGCGAGGCTATTCCGGCTGTTGATCACCTTTGCTGCGGTTCGTACGGCCTTGACCGACCCGATCCGGCACTTCACCTCTCGGCGAGCGACGTCAGCGCTTGCCATTCAGCTTGACGGTGGCCAGTCCCCCTCCGGGGCGGCGGAACAGAGCCGGGCCGAGAAGGAAAGCGCGCACCCTGAACCTCTGATCAGAGAGGCGGGAGAGACGAGTCGGCCTGTAGGCCGGGTTCTGTCCTTCGCTGGAGAGCGAAGGGGCGACCATCCATCTAGGGCCGTCGTTGCCAACGGCCTCAAGCGGTCCACCCGCGCGGCTCGGGCGGGCAGCCCTCGAACGTCGCGCGCGGGACGCTCCGGAGAGCGCCCCTTCTTGACCTTGCTCCGGGTGGGGTTTACCTAGCCGCCCACGTCGCCGTGGGCACTGGTGGTCTCTTACACCACCGTTTCACCCTTACCTCCCTGAGGAGGCGGTTTGCTTTCTGTGGCACTGTCCCGCGGGTCGCCCCGGGTCGGCGTTACCGACCACCCTGCCCTGTGGAGCCCGGACCTTCCTCGGCGGGCCCCTGAGGACCCGACGCGGCCGCCCGGCCGACTCGTCTGCCGTGTACTTTATCGCGTTTCGGCGACCTCTCGTCCGCGGCCGGGCAGGGCGGCGGGCTCGCGGCTTATTTCCGCTTGAATACAGGATTTCGTGAATTCAGGGATTTATGTATCATCGGGGCATGCTGATGATCGCCCCCGAGATCGAGGTGCTCGCCCGGTTCGGGCGCGCTCTGGCCGACCCGATCCGCTGCCGCATCCTCCTCGCCCTGCGCGAGGCGCCGGCGCATCCCGCCGAGCTGGCCGATCTGCTCAGCATCTCACGCACCCGGCTGTCCAACCACCTGGCCTGTCTGCGGGACTGCGGCCTGGTAATGACGGTTCCGGTCGGCCGCCGTACTCGCTACGAGCTGGCCGATCCCCGGCTCGGTCACGCGCTGGACGATCTGCGTACCGCCGTGATCGCGGTCGCCGCCGACCGTACCTGCGCCGACGCCGCCGACAAGGACTGCTGCTGATGGTCACCGCCCTCAGCCCGAGCCTCTCCCCAGGCCGCCGCACCGTGTTGCGGCGGCGCGTCCGGCTGCTGGTCGCCGCCACCATCACCTACAACGTGGCCGAGGCCGCCGTCGCCATCACCGCCGGAACCCTCGCCTCCTCCGCCGCCCTGATCGGCTTCGGCCTCGACTCCGTCGTCGAGGTCGCCTCGGCCGCCGCGGTCGCCTGGCAGTTCTCGGCCGCCGACCACGAACGCCGGGAGAAGGCCGCGCTGCGGGTCATCGCCCTCTCGTTCTTCGCGCTGGCCACTTATGTCAGTTTCGACGCCGTCCGCGCGCTGCTCGGCGTCGGTGAAGCGCGGCATTCCACTCCTGGCCTGGTTTTGGCGGCACTGTCCCTGGTGGTGATGCCGTTCCTGTCGGCCGCCCAGCGCCGCGCCGGACGCGAGCTAGGCTCCGCCAGTGCGGTGGCCGACTCCAAGCAGACCCTGCTCTGCACCTACCTGTCGGCGGTGCTGCTGGCCGGGCTGGCGTTCAACAGCCTGTTCGGCTGGTCCTGGGCCGACCCGGTCGCCGCCCTGGTCATCGCCGCCGTCGCGGTCAAGGAAGGCCGCGACGCCTGGCGTGGCGACGCCTGCTGCCCACCCCTCACCGCCACCGCCCCAACCGGCACCACCGGCACCACCGTCACTGCCACCGCCGACGCCGCTGTTACCGCCACCGCCGCCATCGCCGTCACCACCGCCGCCGGACAGGAGCAGACCGGCCAGCACTGCGATGACGGCTGCTGCGCACCCGCGACGAGCCAGCCGAAGGGAACCGCCACATGATCGGCCGTCCGATGCCCGCCCCCGTACGGGCCGCCTACCACTCCGAGATGCGCGCCGCCCGTACCACCACCGACGCCGAGGCGCGCTGGCGGCACCTGGAGCGCGCGCACATCCTGTCCCAGCCCTGGCCCTGGCCGCACACCCGCAACCATGTCGCCATGTTCGCCCTCGCGGTCGGGCAGCGGGACAGGCGTGAGGCGTTCGGGCAGGTCATCCGCATCATCGTGGCCGCTCCGGGCAGCGCGCTGGGCCGCTACCCCGAGGGCAACACCGGTCGCGCCCGCGTCGGCCTGACCCAGCCGATGCCGCTCCCCGAGGACCTGGCCGCCCTGCTGGCCACCACCTGAGCGATCACGGCGCTGCCCGTCGCCACTTCCTTTTCTCATGGTCGATCTTCGAGGGGAGCCAGGCTCATCGGCACCTGGTGCTGGAGGTCACCGATGGAATGAGGCGGTGTCCTCGTCGCAGGGCGTAGGACTTCGGCCGACGTCTGGGTTGGCGGGGGTTGCCGTGCGCTCCGGCTGAGTTGAATCGCCGCTCTCCGGCTGAGCTGGAGCGCCTGCCTCGCCCAGCCCCTGGGGGCGGTGTGGGCGAAGCCCGCACCTTCAGGAGAGCGCCCGAGCGTGAGCGAGGACCTACAGGGGTCGAGCCTCTGGCTCGACCGGGAGCAATGTCTGTGGGTCAGCGCAGGTGGGAGGTGTCGTTGAAGGATTTCACGACGGCCTGGCCGTCCACGTAGTACTCGATCAGCGACAGGCAGGCCAGGTCCAGGTGCATCCGGTACAGCGCCTCCGGCGGGGCCATCAGGGCGAAGCGGAGCAGCATCTTGATGGGGGTCACGTGGGACACGAGCAGCACCGTACGGCCCTCGTACCGCTCGACCAGGCGCTCGCCCGCGCGCCCCACCCGGCGGGCCGTCGTGGTGAAGCTCTCGCCGCCGGGCGGGGCGGCGGACGGGTCGGCGAGCCAGGCGGCGAGTTCGGCCGGCCAGCGGCGCTGGACCTCGGTGAACGTGTGGCCCTCCCAGTCGCCGAAGTCGGCCTCTCGCAGGTCGTCGTCCACTTCCACGCTGAGCCCCGTACGGCCGGCGACCGCCTCCGCCGTCTGCCGGGCGCGTTTGAGCGGGGAGGTGACGATCACGTCCACCTGGTACGGGGGACGCGCCAGCCGGTCGGCGGCGGCAGCGGCCTGGGCGAGGCCGTTGGGGGTGAGCTCGGCGTCGCCGAGGCCGGAGAAGCGGCGTTCGACGGACAGAGGGGTCTCGCCGTGGCGCAGGAGGATGAGGGAGGTCGCCACGCGGGTGGGCGGGGACCAGCCGGTGCCGCGGCTCCCCTGGTGGCGCTGCTGGTCGGCGGCGACCGAGGCGGAGGGGGCCGACAGGCCGGGGTTGTCGAGGAGGTCGGTCTGCTCGATCAGTTGAGGCTGCGCAGCGGGTTCCCCGCCGGACGAGCCCGCGCCCCCCGGGTTGTCGGCGGCGGTGCCGCCCGCCTTCCAGGTGAGCCCCTTGGCCGCCGCGTCCATGGCCTCGTTGGCCAGGCGGTCGGCGTGCTGGTTGTGGGCGCGGGGTATCCACGTCCACTCCGTCACCCGCAGCCGCCTGACCAGCTCGCCGGCCTCCAGGGCGAGCGGCCGCAGGCCCTCGTGCTTGATCTTCCAGCGGCCGGCCATCTGCTCGATGACGAGCTTGGAGTCCATCCGCACCGCCACCGGCGCGCCCTCGCCGGCCAGGGCGAGCACCGCCCGCAGGCCGGCGATGAGGCCGCGGTACTCGGCGACGTTGTTGGTGGCGACGCCGATCGCCTCCGCGGCCTCCGCCAGGACCTGGCGGTCGGCCGCGTCCATGACGACGGCGCCGTAGCCGGC
>NZ_JAHKRL010000129.1 GCF_019396405.1 Nonomuraea rhizosphaerae
CCCCCCCCTCCGCGTCGCCCTCGCCCTTGGGCTGGGGCTTGGTGGCGGCGGGCGCCGGAGCGGGCGCCGGCTTCTCGGCGGCGGGCGCCGCGATGGCGGGCTTCGGCGGGGCCGCCGCGACCGCGGGCTCGGGCTCCATGCCGGGCAGCGCGGCGCCGCCGAGCAGCTGGCGCAGCTGCGCGAGGTGGCTGGTGATGCTGTCGCGCTGACGGGTGAGCTCGTCGACCTGGCGCTGCATCGCGGTGCGGGTGCGCTCGGCCTCGTTCTTCGCCTCGGTGACGATGGTGTCGGCGCTGGACTTGGCCTCCGAGACGATCGTCTCGGAGCTCTTGCGGGCGTTGGCGACCAGCTGCTTGGCGTGCAGGTCGGCCTCGCGCCGGGTCTGCTCGGCCTGCTGGGTGGCCTTCGTGGCCCGCGACTCGGCCGTGGCCGCGCGCTGCTCGGCCTCGGCGACCATCCGCTGCGTGTTGGCCTGGGCACTGGCGTGGCGCTCGGCCTCCTGGCGCTCGGCGTCCTCGCGGCGGGCGGCGAGCTGGATCTCGAACTCCGCCTCGTCCTGCGCCCGCTTGGCCTCCGACTCCTCCATGACCCGCTGCGCCTGCGCCCGCATCTCGTCGGCCTGCCGCTTGGCGGTGGTCAGCACCTCGTCGCGCTCGCGCTTGGTCGAGGCGCGCAGCTGCGCGACCTCACGCTCGGTCGTCGTGCGCAGCTTGGCGATCTCACGCTCGGCGTCGGCCCGCTTCTCCGCCACCTCGTGGTCGGCGGTGGCCCGCAGCTTGGCGACCTCGCGCTCGGTGGTGTTGGTCAGCTCGTCGGCCTCGCGGCGAGCGGTCGAGCGGGTCTCCTCCGCGTCACGCTCGGCGCTGGAACGCATCTCCTCGGCCTCGCGCGTGGCCTGCGCCCGCTTGTCGGCGGCCTCGGCCTCCGCGGCGGCGCGCAGGTCGGCAGCCTCGACCTTGGCGGCGGCCTTGATCTCGTTGGCCTCGGACCTGGCGGCCTGGACGAGCTCGGTGGCCTGCTCCTCGGCCAGGCGCAGCAGCTGCTCGATGCGGGCGCCCAGACCTGAGTAGGTCGGACGCTCCTGCTCCTGCAGCTGACGCTGGGAGTCGGACAGGTCGCGCTGGAGGGAGGTGACCTGCTCGCGGGACTGCCGTAGCTCGCCGTCGAGCTGCTTCAGGTGATCGTGCACCTGATGGCGGTCGTAACCACGGAGCACGACGTCGAACTCGCGTGCTGGGGCATCCTCGAAGAAGTTGTTGAGCTGGGCGTCGATGTCGGACTGCATGGAGGCTCGATCCTGGGTTGTCGAGACGGCTACACGGGCCGGACGGGGGGTTCGGGACATCCGAGCCAGGAGCCTGTGCCTCGCGGCAGGCCCCATGTCCGGTGGAAGGCCAGCGTACTCCGCTGGTGCGCCCTTAGAAGCCCCGTCCGACTATCTGGGTGACTAGTTACATACGAACTGTCTCCACATTCGTTACGGCTGCCGGGGCCTGCACCAGCTCCGTGAGCATACCTCCCACGTCCTTGGGGTGCAGAAACGCGATCTGCGAGCCCATCGAGCCGTGCCGGGGCCGTTCGTCGAGCACCCGTACGCCCTTGCCGGCCAGGCCGTCCATCGCCTTGGCCACGTCCGGCACGCCGAACGCCACGTGGTGCACCCCTTCTCCGCGCTTGGCCAGGAACTTCCCGACGGGAGAGTCGGGGGAGATCGGCTCCAGGAGCTGAATGTAGGAGCCCCCGCCTTCGCCGTCGGCGATGTGGAGCATGGCCTCCCGGACGCCCTGCTCCTCGTTGACCTCGCGGGCCACCACGGTCAGCTCGAAGGTCTCGGAGAACAGCGCGATCTTCTCGTCGAGATCGTGGCAGGCGATTCCGATGTGGTCGATCCTCATGAACATGTAGGGCCTACCTCCATAGCTAATGAGCTCCTACCCGTGGGTATGGTGTCAAAGAACCCCCTCGCGCGTACAGGAGGCCACCGCCATGTCTGGGTCCGTCATCGTCGCCGGAGCACGCACGCCGATCGGCAAGCTGCTGGGCGCCCTGTCCGGGCTGCCCGCCGTGGAGCTCGGCGGCATAGCCATCAAAGCCGCACTGGAACGTGCCGGGGTCGCGCCCGAGTCCGTCGAGTACGTGATCATGGGCCAGGTGCTCCAGGCCGGAGCCGGCCAGATCCCCTCCCGCCAGGCCGCCGTCAAGGCGGGCATCCCGATGACCGTCCCCTCGATCACCATCAACAAGGTCTGCCTGTCGGGGCTCGACGCCATCGCCCTGGCCGACCAGCTCATCCGGGCTGGGGAGTTCGACATCGTCGTCGCGGGCGGCATGGAGTCGATGACCAACGCGCCGCACCTGCTGCCCGGCCTGCGCAAGGGCGTCAAGTACGGCGGCTCCGAGGTGGTCGACTCGATGGCGCACGACGGCCTGTTCTGCGCGTTCGACCAGTGCGCGATGGGCGAGTCCACCGAGCGCTACAACGCCCGGCTCGGCATCGGCCGCGAGGAGCAGGACGCCCTGTCGGCCCGCTCCCACCAGCTCGCCGCCGCCGCGGCCAAGAACGGCGCGTTCGAGGACGAGATCGTGCCCGTCGAGATCCCGCAGCGGCGCGGCGAGCCCGTCGTGGTCAAGGAGGACGAGGGCGTACGCGGTGACACGACGGTGGAGGTGCTGTCCCGGCTGCGGCCCTCGTTCGCGGCCGACGGCACCATCACGGCGGGCTCGGCCTCGCAGATCTCCGACGGCGCCTGCGCGGTGGTGGTGATGTCCAAGGACAAGGCCACGGAGCTCGGGCTGCCCTGGCTGGCCGAGATCGGCCGGCACGGCAACGTCGCGGGGCCGGACGCCTCCCTGCAGTCCCAGCCCGCCAACGCCATCAAGCAGGCGCTGGCCAAGCAGGGGCTCGGCGTGGACGACCTGGACCTGGTGGAGATCAACGAGGCGTTCGCCAGCGTGGTGCTCCAGTCGGCCAAGGAGCTGGGGCTGCCGCTCGACAAGGTCAACGTCAACGGCGGCGGCATCGCCCTCGGCCACCCGATCGGCGCCTCGGGCGCGCGCATCGTGCTCACCCTCGCCCATGAACTCAGGCGCCGCGGCGGCGGCCTGGGCGCCGCCGGGCTGTGCGGCGGCGGCGGCCAGGGCGACGCCCTGATCATCCGCGTCCCAGCCTGACGCCTGTGGATCCGGCGGCCCCCGCTCGCCGGATCCGAAGACGAGTAAGCCCTCTCCCGTAGGCAGGAGAGGGCTGTGGGCGTGGCTAAGGAGGGAGATGAGCCCGGCCGCGAGGGAGGTTGCGGCCGGGCTTTCTTGCGGTGGTCATGAGGCGAGGAGCTTGGCGAAGACCGAGCGGTGGCGCCGCTCGGACTTGCGTCCCTTCATCGCCTCGCGTACCCGCCGGTGCTCGGCGGCCGCCTGGCGCAGCTCGTCGGCGTGGTTCTGCATGACTGCGTATTCGAGTTCGGCGTTCATCCCGAGTCTCCGTTACTTCCGGTCCTCTTTCCTGGCACTTTCCAGAGTGCTCCTAAGGCCCGCACCGCCACATCAGGCGGATGTCCTATCTGCGGCTCAGGACCGGACGCGGGGGATACCTAGGACGCCGGACCGAGTCCCTAAGGGCGCCTAAGGCGCCCTGTAGGCACCCCTACGGCTCGTCCGCGAACTTGACCGTGACCTTGGTGAAGCCCAGGGACTTGAGCATCCCGGTGAGCATCGCCTTGGTGTTGGCGTCGGCGCGGGAGCGCAGGTCACTGGCCAGCGCCGCCTCGGAGATCTTGGTCTCGGCCAGCACGTACAGCTCCCGCTGGTCGGCCGGGGAGGAGGACAGGAAGTCCTGGACGCGGTCCAGGATCCCGCGCTGCTGGGCGAAGACGTACGAACGCCGGTTGTCCAGGTTCGGCTTCTCCAACTGGGCGCGGGGCAGGCGGATGGTGACCTCGGTGCGTTCCTTGTTCACGCTGACGCCGTTGGCGGCGATGGCGGAGAAGTCGACGTAGGCGTCGACGCCGCCCGCGCCCACGAACAGCGTCCTGCTGCCCTTGACGGCGTCGGGCAGGAACCGGGCGTCCTTCTCCAGGTCCACCACGACCTGGAAGGTGCCGGTCGCCGCCTCGAACCTGCTCAGGTCCTTGATGGACTGCAGGAGCACGGGCTGACTGCGGTCGATGGTCTGCTCGCCGAGCGGGTTGAGCCAGGTCCAGGCCAGGCGACCGCCGACCACGAGCAGGACCACCACGACCAGGAGCGCGGCCAGATATCGCCACCTGCGGCGCCGCTGCGGAGTCACCGCGGGGGGCGCCGTGCGGGAAGTCGTCATGCGGGCTTGACTACCCTGTCAGCGATCATCATTGCCAGCTTTTTGGTGACATATCCGATCCCCAGGCGTGGGTCGGCTCGTCGCTGGGGTCCGGGTACACCGGGTAGACCTGAGCAGAACCCGACCCCGAACCACCCGTTCCCGTGCTGCTCGACCCCGTATTGCTCGACCCCGTATTGCTCGACCCCGTATTGCTCGACACAGGGGCGGCCGGGGTGGCGCGCGACGGGCCGCCGCCGAAGTGGGTGCTCGACAGCTTGCACGCCTGCAGGTCGCTGAAGAACATGCGCAGCCACTCGCGCCGCTGGTGCTCGCTCAGCCCGGAGAACCAGGCCGCCGCGTACTGGTGCTCGGGCAGCGGCCCGCCCGGCAGCGGCTCGCCGCGCAGCCACGCCATGACGATCTCGCGGTAGCCGTCGGCGGGCCGGCCCGGGCAGCGGGTGGCCAGGGACTCGACGTACTCGTACGCGGCCTCGTCGGCGAACCCCGCCGACAGGTCGGGAACGTGGATCTGGGCCAGCCCGGCGGACGGCTGCAACGGCTCCTCCAGGGGCCGCTGCTCGACCCGGGTGAAGGCGGCCGGCGTGCCGGCCAGCCGGGAGGCGATCTTGGTGAACGTCGCGCCCAGCTCGGTCAGCCCCGCCCGCATGCCGGGATGCAGGCAGACCGTGATCGGCCAGTCCTGGCAGCTGTAGGCGATCTCCTGGGCGGCGGCGGGCTTGGGCTGGGCCAGCAGCCGCGACACGCCTGCCCCGGCGGCCAGCACGGCCAGCAGCGCGCACGCCAGCACCAGCGCCTGCCTGGTCACCAGCGCGGCCCAGCCGAGCAGCAGCGCCCCCGTGATGCCCAGCAGCCAGATCGTCTGGTCGAGGAAGGCCGCGCCGCCGAGCCCCTGGAACAGGTCGTACGGCTCGCCCGTGCCGGGCGCCAGCTTGTCGGCCCAGCCGTTGCCCCCCGCCAGCCACGTGAACAGCCCGTAGCAGGCCAGCCCCACCAGCGGCGGCGTGTACGCCTTGGGCAGCACCCAGCCGGCCACCCACCCGATCACCGAGTAGAGCGCCAGCCCCGCCATGCCCACGCCGAGCCCGCCCAGGCTGAGCCGTCCCGACTGCTCGGTGATGACCGTCTTGACGGCCAGCACCAGCACGGTCGCGCCGAACGAGCCCAGCACCACCGCCACGATCGCCAGCGGCAGCTTCAGCGCCCGCCAGGTCGTCAGCGACCGCCCGCGCAGCGCCCTGCGCTTGCGCAGCGCCACCCAGGCCGCGAAGGCGGCGGCCACCGGGCCGGTCAGCTTCAGCGAGCCGATGACCGCGGCCACGATGTTCTCCCAGGCGTCCACCCCTGGTATCAGGACGCTCCACGCCGCCACCAGGCCGAGCGCCAGCAGCACCGCGACCGTGACGGCCGCGCTCTGCTTCAGCTCCTCGCGTGAAACGCCCGTGTGCCTATGCACCCGTTTTGCCATTGATGTTCACCAAGCACCCCCCGTGCCCCGTCGGCGAGGCGGAAGCGGTCGGTCCGCGCCGGTCCCCACGGCGAGTGGACTTGGCTTCCGCGTCACCATTCGATGCGAGAACCATAACGGAGCGTGATGATTGACGTCCGGATTCTTGGTCAAGCCGTGAGTCCGATCGCTCAGGGTGAGCAGACGAATCAGGACGAGCGGCGCGCTACCGTAGCGCTGTGTCGCAGCAGAAGCCGCTCAACCTGCCGTTCGATCCCATCGAACGCGCCGCGCAGACGTGGCGTGTTCACTTCGGGCCTTCCTCCGCCATGGCCGCCGTCACCTCGATCATGAGAGCGCACCAGATCCTGCTGTCGCAACTGGACGCGCTCCTGCGGCCGTACGGCTTGACCTTCGCCAGGTACGAGGCTTTGGTGCTCTTGACGTTCAGCAGGACAGGGGCGCTCCCGCTGTGGAAGATCGGCGAGCGGCTCATGGTGCACCCGACCAGTGTGACGAACACCATCGACCGGCTGGAGAAGTCCGGCTTCGTGTGCCGGATGCCCAACCCGGACGACGGGCGCGGCGTGCTGGCCGAGATCACCGACGCCGGCCGCGAGGCGGTGCGGCTGGCCACGGCGGACCTGATGGCGGCCGGATTCGGCCTCACCATGTACGGGGACGCCGAGCTGGGGCAGCTCTTCGACCAGTTGCGCACGCTGCGGGTGGCGGCGGGTGACTTCCCCGCCTCGTCCATGCGGCAAGATGAGGAGCATGGCGGACTTCTCTAGGCCCGGATCGCTCTACGGAGCTGTGGATCTGGGCGCGCGTAAGCAGGCACTGGAGTCGCAGGCCCGGCGGGAGGCCGCCGGGCCCCAGGCGGCCGCCTCGGTCGTCGACGTGACCGAGGAGACGTTCACGAGCGACGTCATCGACCGCTCCATGAGCGTGCCCGTCGTGCTCGACCTCTGGTCGCCGCGGGCCCCCGGCAGCGCCCAGCTCAGCCCGGTGCTGGAGAAGGTGGTCGGCGAGACCGGCGGGCGTGCCTTCCTGGCCAAGGTGAACGTCGACGCCAGCCCCCAGATCGCCCAGGCGCTGCGCGTCCAGGCGGTGCCGACGGTGCTGGCCATCTTCCAGGGGCAGGCCGTCACCGGCTTCCAGCAGGTGCTGCCCGAGCAGGAGGTGCGCCGCTGGCTCGACGAGCTGATGGGTGCGGTCGAGCAGTTCTACCAGGCCAACCCCGACGCGCGACCGGCTGCAGACGGGGGCGAGGAGCAGGAGGGCCCGGCCGGGCCGCCCGCCGACCCCGACCTGCTGGCCGCCGAGGCGGCCATCGACAAGGGCGACCTCGACGAGGCGGAGGCCGCCTACCAGCGGCTGCTGGCCCGCTCGCCGGGCGACGAGGACGCGAAGATGGGGCTGGCGGGCGTCGGCCTGATCAAGCGCACGGCCGAGGCCGACTCCGCCGACGTGCAGCGACGCCTGGAGGACCCGGCCGACATCGACGCCGCCCTGCTGGCCGCCGACCTGGAGATGCTCTCCGGCGCGGTGGACGAGGCGTTCCAGCGCCTCATCGCCGTGGTCAAGCGCACCTCGGGCGACGACCGCGACAAGGTGCGGCGGCATCTGCTGAGCCTGTTCGACGCATTGCCGGCCGAGGACCCTTCTTTGGCCAAAGCACGTAGAGCTTTGTCGAGCGCACTGTTCTAACCTGGACGTATGCGGGTCGTCACCATCTCGGCGACGTACGGCACGGCCGGCAGCCACATCGGCCCGGCCGTGGCCGAACGACTTGGCGTGCCCTTCGTCGACCGAGCCATCCCCAGCGCCGTGGCCGAGGAGCTCGGCTGCACGCTGGAGGAGGCCCTGGTCCACGACGACAGGGCCGAGCACGGCCTCGGCAGGCTGCTCTCGGGCGCGATGCGGCTGCCGACGGTCACCTTCGGAGGCGTGGACATGTACGTCCCCGGCGCGATGCCGCTCGCGCAGGAGGAGTTCGTACGACGCACCGAGCGCATGCTCAAGGACACGGCCAGGGCCCAGGGCGGCGTCTTCCTGGGCAGGGCCGGAGCCCTCGTGCTCGCCGAGCACCCGGGAGCGCTGCACGTCAGGCTAGACGCCCCGCTGAAACGCCGGGTGCGCCAGACCGCCACGCTGGGCGAGCTGAGCGAGCGTGAGGCCCGCAAGATCGTCGAGGACAACGACCGGGCGCGCATGGCGTACGTGCGTCACTTCTATCGCGTCGATCCGGGCGATCCATGCCAATACCACCTGGTCCTGGACAGCACGAGCATCCCCGTGCCGACCTGCGTGGACCTCATCGCCACCGCCGCCGAGGCGCTCGACTGACCTGACTCCCCCTACCATGTGGGATAACTTCTTGGTCAGTCCCGAAGGAGCGTTGACGTGGCCACCGTCCCCAGTGTGTCGTACTCCATCACCGTGCGGCTCGAGGTGCCCGCAGGCGGCAAGGCCGTCAGCCAGCTCACCCACGCCGTAGAGTCGGCCGGCGGCGTGGTGACCGCGCTCGACGTCACCAACGCGGGCCACGAGAAGCTGCGCATCGACGTCACCTGCGCGGCCCGGGACACCGACCACGCGCAGGCCATCGTCGACCAGCTGGAGGCGGTCGACGGGGTCGTCATCCACAAGGTCTCCGACCGCACCTTCCTCATGCACCTCGGCGGCAAGATCGAGATGGTCTCCAAGGTGCCGCTGCGCAACCGCGACGAGCTGTCCATGGCCTACACCCCGGGTGTGGCGCGCGTGTCGATGGCCATCGCGCGCAACAAGGAGGACGCGCGGCGGCTGACCATCAAGCGCAACACGGTCGCCGTCGTCACCGACGGCTCGGCCGTGCTGGGCCTGGGCAACATCGGGCCCGAGGCGGCGCTGCCGGTCATGGAGGGCAAGGCGGCGCTGTTCAAGCGGTTCGCCGGCATCGACGCCTGGCCGATCTGCCTCGACACCCAGGACGTGGACGAGATCGTCCGCACGGTCCAGGTCATCGCCCCCGGCTTCGGCGGCATCAACCTGGAGGACATCGGCGCGCCGCGCTGCTTCGAGGTCGAGCGGCGGCTGCGCGAGCTGCTGGACATCCCGGTCTTCCACGACGACCAGCACGGCACCGCCATCTGCGTGCTGGCCGCGCTCACCAACGCGCTGCGCGTCGTGGGCAAGTCCATCGAGCAGGTCAAGATCACCATGGCCGGCGCCGGCGCGGCGGGCAACGCGGTGCTGCGCCTGCTGCTGGCCGCGGGCGCCCGTAACGTCGTGGTCTGCGACTACCTGGGCGCGGTGCACAAGGGGCGCGACGACCTCGACGAGTCGCTGCGCTGGATCGCCGAGCACACCAACGCCGAGGGCTACTCGGGTGATCTGCGCGGCGCGGTCAAGGACGCCGACGTGTTCGTCGGGGTGTCCGCGCCCGGCATCCTCAACGGCGGCGACATCGCCACGATGGCCGACGACGCGGTGGTGTTCGCGCTGGCCAACCCGGAGCCCGAGGTGTCGCCCGACGACGCCCGCGAGCACGCCGCCGTGGTGGCGACGGGCCGCTCCGACTACCCCAACCAGATCAACAACGTGCTGGCCTTCCCGGGCGTGTTCCGCGGCCTGCTCGACGCCCAGGCCACCGAGGTCTCGCAGGAGATGCTGCTGGCCGCCGCCCGCGCGCTGGCGGCCGTGGTGTCACGCGAGGAGCTGGGCCCCAACTACATCATCCCGAGCGTCTTCAACCCGGACGTGGCCACGGCCGTCGCCGCCGCCGTCCGCGAGTCGGCGGGCGGCCGGGCCAGGGGCTTCACCGAGGCGTGATCCCGTTCACTCCCGCCGGCTCATCGCCGGGATGATGCGGTAGTCGGCCTGGAAGACCAGGTTGTGCACGTCGGCCTGGCCGATCGCGCGCAGCGTCGGCAGCGTCGACTCCGCGTCGGCCGCGTCGAAGACGTTCAGCGGCCAGGTGCCCAGCGTGCCGCCGCTGAGATGCGGATGGTGGAACGAGCGGCCGTAGTGGGCGACCAGCTTGACCGGCTCCACGTTCGCGGCCCGCTGCTCGGCCCAGGTCAGCGACCAGGTCGCCGAGACGCCGTCGTCCGAGCGCTCCACGCCGGTCGCCCGGATCTCGCCGGCGCCGAGCAGCAGCTCCTCGTCGAGCTCGGCCAGCGCCCGGCGGGCCACCGGATCCAGCAGCTCGACCGCGCTCTCGAACAGCTTCTCCTTGCCCTTGCGGTCGGTGGCGCCGCCGTGGTCGCCGTCCCGCAGGTCGCGGAAGTGGCGCAGGGCTTGCTCGTGTACGGTCATCGGTGGGCTCCCCTCCTGAGGACGAGCGTGATCAGCAGCACGAGCGCGGCGTTGACCAGGACGGCCGTCGTCAGCCCGTTCAGGACCACCACCGCGCTCATGACGGGTATGCCCATCGTGATGCCGATCTGCTGGGTCATCGTGGCAAGACCTGTGGCCAGCCCCTGCTCGGAGTCCGGCAGGCCCGAGGTGGCGGTCACCATGAAGGCGACGATCGCCAGCATGTTGCCCACCCCGCCGACGAACGTGGCCGCCAGCAGCAGCCAGATCCACCCGGGATCGGCGCCGAGGAGCGCCAGCGAGGCCGTGGCCGCCGCCTGCACCAGGAAACCGATGACCAGCGTCCCGCGGTCGCCGAGCCTGGCCAGCACCCGGGGCGCCAGGGTGCCGCCGAGGATCGTGCCCAGGCCGAGCACCCCGAACGCCAGCCCCGTCTGCAGGGGCGAGTAGCCCAGGACCTTCTGCAGGTAGAGCGTCATGAGGAAGACCAGCGAGGTCTCCGTGGCGAAGGCGACCAGCCCCGCCAGGTTGCCCCGCCGCACGGTGGACCTGGCCAGGATCGACACCGGCACGAGCGGGGCGGACGCCCGGCGTTCGGCGTACCAGAACACGACGAGCAGCAGCGCGCCCGCGAGCAGGGAGAGCAGCCCGAGCGGGTCGGCGAAGCCGTGCTCGCCCGCGCGGGTCAGGCCGAAGACGAGCGCGAGCAGGCCCGCGGTCACCGTCACGGCGCCCGGCAGGTCCATCCTGGGGCGGGCGGCGGGGCGGCTCTCGCTCAGCACGGCCGGGGCGGCGGCCACGACGGCCAGCGCGACCGGGACGTTCACGAAGAACGCCCAGCGCCAGCTCAGCAGGTCCGTCAGCAGGCCGCCGAGTATCGCGCCCGAGGTGAACCCGGCCGACATCAGCGCGCCGTTGAGGCCCAGCGCCCGCGCCCGCAGCGGCCCCTCGCCGAACGAGGTGGTCAGCAGCGACAGCGCGGCCGGGGTGACGGCGGCCGTGGCCAGCCCCTGGGCCACCCTGGCGGCCAGCAGCAGGCCGGGCGAGGTGGCCAGGCCGCCGGCCAGCGAGGAGAGCCCGAGCAGCGCCATGCCCGCCAGGAACAGCCGCCGCCTGCCGTACAGGTCGGCGATCCGGCCGAACAGCAGCGTGAACCCGGCCGCGGGCAGCGCGAACGCGGTCGCCACCCACTGCAGGTCGGCCGGCCCGAAGCCGAGGCCCGCGCCGATCACCGGCAGCGCGACGTTCAGCACGGAGAAGTCGACGGCGAGCATGAACTGGGAGCCGAGCAGCAGCACGAGGACCAGCCGTTGCCGCCCGGTCATCCGGACGGCTGGTGTGGTCATGGTCATGGCGTCCCCCTAATGGGCCTGTTGTTCCGTTAAGCTGTGGCCCGACGGTAGCACGCTGAGGAGGCTTAATGGAACAGGATTCCCGTTTGGCGGGTACGGTGCGCCCTGGAGGCCGTACGGCGCGGGTGCGCACGGCTGTCCTGGAGGCCACGCAGGACGAGCTGGTGCTGCACGGCTTCCACGGGCTGAGCATGGACGCCGTGGCCGCGCGCGCGGGCGTCGGCAAGACCACGGTCTACCGGCGCTGGAACGGCACGGCCGGGCTGGTGACCGACCTCATGACGGAGCTGGCCGAGCAGTCGGCCGCGCACGCCGACACCGGCGCCATCGAGACGGACCTGCGGGCCAACGCGCTGAGCGTCCTCGCGGCGATCACCGACGAGCGCCTGGGGGCCACGCTCCAGGCCGTCATCGCGGCGGCCACCTGCGACAAGGAGGCCGCCGCCGCGCTGAGCGCCTTCTACGGCCGCCGGGTGCGGGAGTGGGCCAAGGCGGTGGACCTGGCGGTCGGGCGGGGCGAGCTGCCGGCGGGCACCGACGGCGAGGAGGTGGTCAGGTCGGTCTCGGCGCCGCTCTACTACCGGCTGCTGGTCACCAAGGAGCCGGTGGACGAGGCCGTCGCCGAGCGGGCGGCGGGCCGGGCCGTGGCGGCGGCCAGGGCGGGAGCGTTCGTCCGGTAGGCGCCGTGTGCCTTCGGTTGGGTGGGCGCCGTGTGCCTTCAGTGGGTGCCGGGCCGGTAGCCGCCCCGCGGCCAGAGCGAGCTGTACCACCAAAGGATCACGCCCGTCAGCATGAGGCCGCCCGCGGTGGCCAGCTTGGCGACCAGGTCCGTGGGCGGGCCGGTGTAGGGCAGGTAGCCGTGGCTGTGCCAGGAGCACCCGTTGCGCACCCGCGTCGAGTCGATCAGGGTGTCGGGGTGGCCGGACCTGACCGAGTACGCCTCGATCTCCACGCTGTCGCCCCGGCGCACGCGTACGCCCCGGGTCACCGACTTGCGCGCCGGGATCGACCCGGTCGCCACGCTCACCGAGTCGGCACGCAGGTCGAACCGGGCCAGCTGCCTGGTCTGATTGCGGAGCGTGACCCGGACGTGCCCGCCGTCGCAGCCGACCCGCCCCGCCGACATCGTGAACGGGTCACCCGGGTCGGGCCCCGGCCACGCCTGTGCCGCCGCCGGCAGGAACAGCGACGCGGCCAGCGGCAGAAAGGCCAGCGTGAGGCGGGTTCCGATGCGCATTGACTTCTCCCGAGCCCAAAGTGTGATACTTGTCGTGCCCAAATGGCTACAGAAAGTAACATGGGGACGGTGGGGGAGCGAGATGCTTCGCGAACCCTCATGATGGATGTATGGCGGAAGCGATCTACGTCGGCGGTCTTCTGGTGGCCACTCCGCTTCTCGACGACCCCAACTTCCGGCGTAGCGTCGTGC
This sequence comes from Nonomuraea rhizosphaerae, assembly GCF_019396405.1. Classification (GTDB taxonomy): domain Bacteria; phylum Actinomycetota; class Actinomycetes; order Streptosporangiales; family Streptosporangiaceae; genus Nonomuraea; species Nonomuraea rhizosphaerae. The sequence goes on from NZ_JAHKRL010000129.1 coordinate 12,843, forward strand.
TGATCCTGGAACACGACCTTGACGGTGGCACTCTCGGCGTCGTGCTCAACCGGCCGAGCGACATCTCGGTGACGCAGGTGCTGCCGGTGTGGGATCCGCTGATCACCGGGCCGCCCGTGCTGTTCGAGGGTGGTCCCGTGCAGACCGACAGCGCGCTGGCGCTGGCGGCGGTGCCGAGCGGGGAGGAGCCCCTCGGGTGGCGCCGGCTCCACGCCGGCACCCCGGCCGTCTCCCGGCTGGGCACGGTCGACCTCGACGCGCCGCCCGAGATCCTCCAGGGCGAGATCGCCCAGATGCGGATCTTCGCCGGCTACGCGGGCTGGACGTCGGGGCAACTGGAGAGCGAGATCGCCGAAGGCGCCTGGTACGTCGTCGACTCCGAGGCGGGCGACACCTTTCACACCGAGCCGCGCGCGCTGTGGCGCAGCGTCCTGCGGCGGCAGCCCGGCGAGCTGGCCTTCGTGGCGACCTGCCCGGACGACCCCACCCTGAACTAGGGCCTGTTTTATAAGCGGGTCAGCCAGTCGTTGATGATGGCGATCTGAACGGTGGCCTCGTAGCGGACGGCGAGCTTGTCGTACCTGGTCGCGACGGCACGGTGGCGTTTGAGCCGGTTGA
>NZ_JAHKRL010000015.1 GCF_019396405.1 Nonomuraea rhizosphaerae
CGCCCCCCGCTCCCGCCGCCCGCGCTGGCCGCCGTCTTCGGGTACGGAGTGGCGGCCGTCGCGGTCATCGCCCTGGTGCTGATCTTCCTGGCGGCCTGATGCCACGCTCACTTTCAGCGGCGGTGTGATGTCCAGGGCAGGGGAGATCTGGGACCCCGGACTGCAGAGCGAGCGGACCCGGCTGGCCTGGGTCCGCACCGCGGTCGCGCTGGCCACCGGCGGGCTCGGCGCCGTCGGGCTGTCGTTCCGCCACGGCCTGCCGCCGGCCGCCGTCCTAGCCTTCGCCCCCGCCGCGCTGTGCGGGGCCGCCCTCCTGCTCCGTACCGGCAGGCGCTTCCACCGCGTCCAGGAGGCGCTGCACGGTGGCCGGCCCGTCGACTCGGGCGCGGACGCGCTGCTGGCCTGGCTCGGCACCCTGAGTGTGGTTGCCGGAGCCCTTGTCTTCGTCATGGTTGTGTCGTAAGCGGTTGCGGTTCCTCCGATCGCGGGATGACACTCGAAGGAGGGGGTGTGACTCATGGAAGAGGAGTTCAGAAGCCTGCCGTTCGAGTGCCGCGGATGCTGGCACGTGTGGGAAGCGGACTATCTGGTCAGGCACGGCGAGGACCGTCACGGCAACGAGCACGAGACGTGGATGCTCGCGGGCTCGCCGGTGGCCCCGCCGCCGTCCGGGACCGACTGCCCGCGGTGCGGCTGCCAGCAGGCGATCGTGTTCCCGGCGGGGTATCTCAGCAGGCATCCGGAGCTGCGGACGCAGGCCGGTCCCGTGGCGCCCGACGCGACGCCGCTGCTCAGCCCGGTGCCGAAGCGTTTTTTCGGGCTTTAACCTGACAGTAGGTGAGCATTTCATAGCCCTAGGTGTCATAAGTCCCGTCTTGCGGGCCCCGCGAGGCGGGACGGACACTTGAGGCGGATGGCGGTACGTGACCGGGGGTGGTCCTGGTGCACGACGGGTACGACACCCGCGAGACATGGCCTTTCGAGTGCCTGAGCTGCCTGCACGTATGGCAGGAGGAGTATGTCGTCCGGCACGTCACGGACGACTACGGCAACGAGATCACGCTCTGGCAGCGCTCCGGCGTGACCGTGCAGCCGCCCTCGTCCGACACCTGTTGTCCGGGCTGCGGGGCCTACCACGTCACGTCGTTCCCCACGGGATACCTGTCCCGCCACCCCGAGCTGGTGCCCGCGCCGGTGCCGGAGCCCGTGGCGGAGGCGCGCGTCGTACCCGTCGTGGCGAGGCGGGATCCCACGGCGCGGGCACCTTTGCCGGCGCGGCTGCTGCTGGCCGTCGGGGTGCCGGTGGCGCTGTTCGTGGCGTACGAGCTGTACGAGAACGCGATCCGCGTGGCGCACTCGCACTGACCCTCGCTCAGGGGGCGTGACGGCGGTGGTGCACGCGCCGTAGCCCCTGATGCGCAGATCGTGTCGTCCAGGGTGCGTTAGAGCCCGATCGAGGGCCTGTCCGCCCCGAAATGTGCTGGATTGTCGGCCGGATTCTGGCAAGTCGATGGTCTTCTCGGCGGCGTGATCGCTGTTTACACTCTGATCGGAATCGAGCCGCCCCGCACGGGCGGCCCGTTTCCGCTCGTCACAGCCCACCGGGGAGGGTCAGTGATCTCTCCGGCGTGTCCTGAGACGGGGTGACATGACGCCTCCCGGCGGCGTGGCGAGTCCACGCAGCCCTCGACGAGGAGGATCTTCGTGTTATCCCGGTTATCCCGTGTACGCCGGCTGGCATCGGTCGCCGCCGGCCTGAGCGTCGTCGCGGTCATGAGCCCGGCGCCGGCGCTCGCCACTCCCACCCCGCCTCCTTCCAAGTGGAAGGCCACCCAGCTCACCGGCGCCGAGGTCGTGGAAGGCGCCAAGTCCCCGACGGGCAAGCTCGCCAAGAGCGACCAGGCGCTGCTCAAGGCCACCTCACCCGCTCCCGTCAACGTCATGGTGAAGCTCGACTACGACTCCCTCGCCGCCTACCGCGGCGGGCTGCCGGGCCTGCCCGGCACCAGCCCCGCCGTCACCGGCAAGGCGCTCGACACCAGGAGCGCCGAGGCCAAGAAGTACGACCAGCACATCGCGCAGGTCGAGAACGAGTTCCTGGGCCAGCTCGCGGCGAAGGTCCCCGGCGCCGTGGTCGGCCAGCGGATCAGGACCGTCTACGGCGGCATCGCCCTCAGGGTCCCCGGCGACAAGGCGGCCGAGCTGCTGAAACTGCCCGGGGCGGTGGCCGTGCAGGAGGACAAGCCGCAGCAGCTGCTCACCGACTCCAGCCCGGCCTTCATCGGCGCGAACACGATCTACAACCAGCTCGGCGGCAGCAACTCCTCCGGCAAGGGCGTGATCGTGGGCGTGCTGGACAGCGGCGCCTGGCCCGAGCACCCGCAGTTCGCCGGCCCCGCGGGGCTGCCCGCCCCAGGCCCCACCAAGGACGGCACCCCCCGCGAGTGCGACTTCGGCGACAACCCGCTGACCCCCGCCAGCGACCCGTTCGTCTGCAACAACAAGCTGATCGGCGGCCGGGCGTTCCTGGAGACGTACAACGCCGTCATCGGCGGCGACGTCTACCCCGACAGCGCCCGCGACTCCAACGGCCACGGCACCCACACCGCCACCACCTCGGCCGGCGGCCCGGTGGCCAACGCCAACCCGCTGGGCATCAACCGCGGCCCCATCCACGGCATCGCGCCCGCGGCCGAGGTCTCGGTCTACAAGGTCTGCGGCGCCGAGGGATGCTTCCCCTCCGACTCCGCCGCGGCTGTGGCACGTGCCATCCTGGACGGCGTACGGGTGATCAACTTCTCGATCTCCGGCGGCTCCGACCCCTACAGCGACCCGGTCGAGCTGGCCTTCCTCGACGCGTACGCGGCCGGCGTGCTGGTCTCGGCGTCGGCGGGCAACTCCGGCCCCGGCGCCAACACCACCGACCACCGCAGCCCCTGGGTGACCACGGTGGCGGCCTCCTCGCAGACCAGGACGTTCCAGTCCACGCTCACCCTGACCGGCGGCGGCGCGACGGCGAAGATCACCGGCAGCTCCGTCACCCCGGGCCTGAACACCGCGGCTCCGGTCGTGCTGGCCTCGGCGCCGCCGTACAACCGTCCGCTGTGCGACGTCCCGGCGCCGCCGGGGATCTTCGCCGGGAAGGTCGTCGCGTGCGAGCGCGGCCCCAACCGGGTGCTGAAGAGCTTCAACGTCCAGCAGGGCGGGGCCGTGGGGATGATCCTCTACAACTCCTTCCCGTTCGACATCTTCACCGACGCCCACTGGGTCCCGTCGGTGCACATCGACAAGCCGGGCACCGACACGCTGATGGCGTTCCTGACGGCGCACCCGGGCGCGACCGCGACGATCAGCCAGGGGGCCAAGGCGACCTGGCAGGGCGACGCGATCACGTACTTCTCCTCACGCGGTCCCGGCGGCGACTTCCTCAAGCCGGACGTGACCGCGCCGGGCATCCACATCCTGGCGGGCATGACGCCGACCCCCGAGTCACCGCTCGAAGGGCCGCCGGGCAACCTGTACCAGGTCATCCAGGGCACCTCGATGTCCGCGCCGCACGTGACGGGCGCGGCGGCGCTGGTGTTCGCGCTGCACCCGAACTGGACGCCGGGACAGGTCAAGTCCGCGCTGGAGACGACCGCCAAGACCTCGGTCACCAAGCAGGACCGCACCACCCCGGCCGACCCGTTCGACATGGGCGGCGGGCGCATCGACCTGACCAAGGCCGGTGACCCCGGCCTGACCCTGGACGAGACGGCGGCCAACTTCCTCGCCTCGGCCGCCGACCCGCTCAACCGGATCGACCTGAACCTGCCCTCGGTGAACGCGGCGACCATGCCGGGCATCATCACCGCCAAGCGGACGGTCACCAACACCACCAACAAGACGCTCAAGTTCAACACCTCGGCCACGACCGTCAGCGGCGCCAACATCACGGTGCTGCCGCCGTCGTTCACGGTCGCGCCGGGCAAGAGCGCCAAGCTGACCATCGTCATCACCGCCCCCGAACTGCCCGACGGGCAGTACTTCGGGCAGGTCAACCTCAAGCAGTCGGGCGGCTCGCGCGCGCTGCACCTGCCGGTGGCCTTCTTCCGTCAGGAGGGCGCGGTGCCGGTCGACCAGACCTGCGTGCCGTCCGCCATCCCGCGGAACACCGGTGAGTCCACCTGCACCGTCACGGTGCAGAACAACACGCTGGAGAACACCGAGGTGACCGCGCTCAGCACGCTGGACGCCCGCCTGCGGCTCAACAGCGTCACCGGCGCCACCAAGGTCGGCACCCAGATCGCCACGACCAAGGTGACGCTGCCCGGCCGGCAGCCGGACCGCCCGACGATCGCGCCGGGCGCCGGACCCGCCGGGTACCTCCCGCTGGACATCTTCGGCATCGCGCCGATCCCGATCGGTGACGAGCAGGCGCTGAACTTCACGGTGCCGCCGTTCCAGTTCGCTGGGAAGACCTACAGCAGGATCGGCGTGACCTCCAACGGCTACAGCGTCGCCGGCGGCAGCAACGGGGCGGACGACATCGCGTTCAACCCGCAGACGCTGCCCGACCCGGCGCGGCCGAACGCCGTGCTCGCCTCCTACTGGACCGACCTCGACGGCACCGGCGCGCCCGGCATCCTCGCCGGGACGCTGACCGACGGGGTCAGCACCTGGCTGGTGCTGGAGTGGCGGGTCAACCTGTTCGGCACCTCCGACGTCAAGGTGTTCCAGCAGTGGATCGGGCTCAACGGCGTGGAGGACATCAGCTACGCCTACGACCCCGGCAACCTGCCCGGCGCGCCGCCCGCGGGCTTCGGGCTGACCGTCGGCGCCGAGAACGACGAGGGCACGGCGGGCGACCAGATCACCGGTCCGCCCACCGAGGACCTCGTCGTCCACAGCACGCCGGGCGCTCCCGGCGGGACGCTGACCTACTCGATGAAGATCAAGGGGGTCAGCTCCGGGACCGGCAGGGTCACGACCGCCACCTCCACGGAACAGGTGAGGGGGATCACGGTCGAAGTGGACAAGATCACCGTCCAGTGAGTCAGTGATCGGATGAACGGGCCGCGGGCGGTCACCACCGCCCGCCGCCCGTGTCACCCGCGGCCCTCATGGCCGCGGTCCTGCTCCTCGGC
>NZ_JAHKRL010000130.1 GCF_019396405.1 Nonomuraea rhizosphaerae
GCCCCCGCCACCGGTCCGGCGGCGGCTGGGCCTCGCGCCGCGGCTCCGGCGGCTCCGGCGGCACGCGGTCGGGCGGGTCCGGCGGCGGAGCCCGGTCGGGCGGGTCCCGGTTCGGCGGTTCGGGCGGCTCCGGTGGGGGCCGGTCCGGCGGTTCGGGCGGGGGCTGGCTGAGCGGCGGTTCGGGCGGGTCACGCTCCGGCGGGTCGCGCTCCGGTGGCTCCGGTCGTTCGGGCGGCTCCGGAGGGTCGGGCGGATCGGGCGGTTCCGGTGGCTCGCGGTCGGCGAGCAGGGGCTCGTCCGGTGGCGGGATCTTCGGCGGCGGGTCGCCGCGCGGCGGCGACGCGCCGAGGGACCGTTCGTCGGAGGCACCCCCGCTCTGGCTGCCCAGCAGCGGCGGGGGCAACGGCTCCGGTGGTGACCGGCCGTCCGTGCCGTTCTGGCTCAAGCCGAACAACCCGGACAGGGACTGATCATGGCGCAGCCGGGTGACAGGCGGGGGCTGGCCTTCGCCGCCATCGTGGTGGTGATCGCCGCCGTGGGCCTCTATCTCACGATGTGGCCGGACGCCGACGACCCGGCCGCGCAGCCGACGCCCACCGGCCCGGCCGCGGCGGCCACGAGCGCCGCCCCGGCCGCGCCGGACAAACCGCTGGCCACCGCGAGTGACGCGCCGTTCGACATCTACTCGTACCTGCCGCTGTCGAAGGAGCAGCTCGCGGCGGCAGGGGAGCTGGCGGAGCGGTTCACCGCCGCGTACGGAACGTTCCGCTACGACGAGGAACCGGCGGCCTACGCGAACCGGGTCAAGGTGTACACCACCCCCGACCTCGCCACCAAGCTGACCAGGACCATCACCTCGCCCATGACCGTCGAGAGCAACCGCGCCGACGAGCTGGTCTCCGTGGGGACGGCGAAGATGAAGGAGATCAGGCAGATCGACAAGTCGTCCATCGTCTTCGTGGTCACCGGCACGCAGCAGATCACCGCCAAGAGCGGCAACAAACAGCAGGTCGACGACTACGCGGTCACGGTCACGCCGTTCGGCTCGGACTGGCGGGTCTTCGAGCTGCTGCCGGCCGACGAGGGCCAGGACGGGGACCCGCAGGAATGAACGGATCCCGCGTACGCCTCGCCCTGGTGCTCGGCACGGCGGGCACGCTGCTGCTCGGGCTGGTGATCCTGTCGCCGCTGCTGATGACCTCGATCCCGTCGTTCATCGGCAACGGCACCACCAGCCGCACGGACTGCGTCGAGGGCGGCACGCCCGCGCAGGAGGTGTCCGACTCGGGCTCGAACGACATCCCCGCCGAGTACCTGGAGCTGTACAAGAAGTACGGCAAGGAGATCGGCGTCCAGTGGAACATCCTGGCCGCCGTCGGCAAGCGCGAGACCGACCACGGCCGCTCGAACCTGCCCGGCGTCAAGAGCGGCACCAACTACGCGGGCGCGGCCGGGCCGATGCAGTTCCTGATCGGCACATGGGGTGGAAAGGCGCGGCTCCCGGTGTCCTCGAAGATCAACGGGTACGGCTCCGACGGCGACGGCGACGGCGTGGCCGACATCTACAACCCGGCCGACGCCATCCTGGGCGCCGCCAAGATGCTCAAGCGCAACGGCGCCCCGGAGAACGTGCGGCAGGCGCTGTTCGTCTACAACCGCGCCTGGTGGTACGTGGACCAGGTCGTCCAGATCGCCAAGAACTACGCCAAGTCCGGGGACGTCGAGGTGCCGCCCCAGGCGGACGAGGAGTGCGACGATCCGCTGGTCGAGGCGGCGCCGAGCGACGTGGTGGCCAAGATCCTGGAGTTCGCGCTGGCCCAGCGGGGCAAGCCGTACCTGTGGGGCGGCACGGGGCCCGACGCGTTCGACTGCTCGGGCATCATCTACGCCGCGTACAAGGCGGCGGGGCTGACGATCCCGCGTACGACGTTCGTGCAGTGGCCGTTCGGCGTGAAGGTCGCCGAAGGCTCGGAGGAGGCGGGTGACCTGGTGTTCTTCAACGCCGGTCCCGGGACGAGCAGCAACAATCCTGGCCATGTCGGAATGGTCGTGTCGAAGGGGAAGATGATCGAGGCGCGATGCCGGCTGTGCGGGCCGATCAAGGTGACGACCTACCGGACGCGGAACAACATCGTGGGCTTCACCCGGCCGCTGCAGAACCCCGAAGTGCTCGACCAGCTCAAGAAGCTGCAGAGTGCCACCCTATGACCGTGGTCGTGGTCGCGGCGGTGATCGTCTCCGCGGACGGGCGGGTGCTCGCCGCCCAGCGCGCCGAGCCGCCCGCGCTCGCCGGCGGGTGGGAGTTCCCCGGCGGCAAGGTTGATCCCGGTGAGGGCGAGATCGAGGCGCTCGTCAGGGAGTGCCGCGAGGAACTGGGGGTGACGGTGTCGGTGGGCGCCCGCGTCGGCGGGGACTGGCCGCTGGCCTCCGGGTACGTGCTGCGGGTCTGGCTGGCCACCGTTCCCGCCGGGGAGCCGGAGGCCAAGGAGCACTTGGCGTTGCGGTGGCTCGGGCCTGGCGAGTACTACGACGTGGCATGGCTGGGGGCGGATCTGGCCGTCATGCACGCGGTGGAAGATCTGCTGCGGCAGGGTTAACCATCTCCTCTCGGTGACATAACGATTACTGTATGTAGTCGTGTCGCGACCGGGGGGAGGGCGACGTGTCCAGACGTGACTGGATCGTGGTGGGGGCGCTGGCCGTCGCGGGAGCGCCGGTTCTGGCGGGTGTGCCTGGGGCCGCGATGGCGGGAGAAGTGCTCGGACCCGCAGCAGGCTCAGGGGCTGGTGCCGCCGGTGCGCCGGCGCTGGTGTTCCGGCGGGTGGGGGATCCGGACGAGATCGGCAAGTGGGTGCGTACGGGGGATGTGCTGCGGTTCCGGGTGCGGCTGGACGGGGCGAACCGGGAGGCGCGGCTCGCGGTGGCGTCCAGCCCGGCTCGGGCGCTCACCTCACTCACCTGCCCCCGCACCCCGGCCGGCGCCGTCCGGGGGGACGGGGTGGCGCAGACGCACGGCTCCGAGGATCGCGGCCGTGAGGATCGCGGTCATGAGGATCGCGGTCGTGAGGATCGTGGCTCTGAGGTACGCGGCTCTGAGCGGCGTGGCGCTGCTCGGCTTGGCGGGGGAGTGGAGGCGTCACGCGCGTCCGCGCTCAGCGCCCTGGCTTCCACGAGGGCGGCCCGCCCGGCTCGGGTGTGCGAGCTTGAGGGCGCGGCGGGGCGGCGGGAGGCGGACGTGCTGCTCGCCGTGCCGCACGGGACGAAGGACGTCGTGCTGACGGCGGCGGCCCGCGAGCAGGGGCCGCCGTACGGCGAGGCGGTCACCGTCGTCGGGTCGACCACAACCCCTGTCAAGGCGGCGGCCACGGCCCCCGCCAAGGCGGGGTCGGTCAAGGAGCTGGTCAGCCCGTCCGTCAAGGCGACGACGCTGAAGACGCCCGCCGAGGCGAAGGTGTCGGCTCCCGAGGACGACGGCTCCGAGGCCGACGACGGTCGTTCGGAAGGCGAGCAGCGGCACCGGAAGGGCCGTTACCTGGGCTTCCCGTCCAAGCGTCACCACTCGTCGGCGCGTCGGCACGGCTCCTCGGGCGAGCGTTCCGGCGGCTCGGCCGGGCGGCCCGGCGGCGCGGCCCGTCACGAGCGGCGGGGCGGCGACGGAGGGCACGTGCCGGACGACGGCGCGGCGGCCAGGAGCAGGGCCTCGGCCCAGGTCCAGGACAGGGCGGCAGCGCAAACCGAGGCGCGAGCCCAGGCGCGATCGGAGGCGCAGGCGCAGGCGCAGGCCGAGGCGCGGGCCCCAGGAGCGCAACTGGCGCGGCGGCGGCCCGCGCTGGTCCTGCCGGAGGTCGCCCCGCCGCTGACGTCACTGCCCGGCATGGGCCCAGGACCAGGTGTGGGAGTGGGCCCGAACGTGCCAGGGATCAGAGAGGGCGCCCCGAGCCTGCCGGGAGCCGAGCAGGACGGGGCAAGGAGCATGCAGGGATGGCCGGGCGCCACGCAGGACGGCCCCAGGGCCATGCCGACGCCCGGCGCCTCGGACGGCGCGGTCCGGCCGGGCATCGCCGGACGAGGAACGGGCGCCGGTGGATCCGGTGACCCCGGCACGGGCGGCTGGGGCGCTTTGACGTCGTCGGAAGAACTGGGGGCGCCCCTGCCGCTGGCCGTTTCCGGCCCCCGTTCGCGCCCCGTCGAAAGGGCGAATCCGCTGGATGGCGTACATGGCCTCCCATGGGCGGCCGGCGGCATCGCGGTGCTGCTGGGGGCCCTGTGGGCAGTCACCAGAGCACAACGCGGTCGATCTTCCTGAAAGGTGTTGCAATTCCGACTTTACTGTTACTTTTACCCGGCTAGTATTCCCTTGACCATGGTTCCGGGACTGCGTCGGAGGGCACAGGTGGCACGCACGCGAGCGACGGCCGTGTCCGCATTGGTGCTGGCCTTAGGCCTGACCGGAGTGGGGGTCGCCCCCTTCGTCATCCAGAGCGCCAGCGCGTCATCGGCCTTCGACCCCAACGTCGACCCGTGCGAGGCGGGCCAGGTGTGTGACACCACACCCGAGACGACGGTCACGATCACCACCACGCTGGACACCCCGAGCCCCGACCCGGAAACGACGATCACCAAGACCGTCACCGCGCCGACGAAGACCACGACGAAGACGGCCACGCCGAAGAAGTCGAAGTCGCCCACCCAGGCCGCCGAGCCGACCAAGAGCTCCCCGCCGCTGAACCCCATGCCGTCGCCGACCCAGAGCACGCAGGTCGACGTGCCGGCGGTGTCGCCGTCGTCCACGCCGGAGGACACGGGCGTCGTCCTGCCCAGCGTGGCGGCCCCCACCGAGACCCCGGCGACGTCGCCGTCGCTGACCTCGGCGGAGAGCCCGACGGAGGAGTCGATCCCGCTCGAACTGCGCAACGCGGCCCCCGAGTACGACCAGCGGACGCTGACCCAGAAGCTCAGCATCCCGGCGTTGATCATGGTGCTGCTGGCGTTGTTCGCGGTGCTGATCTTCGAGGGGCGGCTGCGCAGGATGGCTCACGCGGCGGCCGTGCGCAAGGCGGGCCCACCCGGAGCCATGGGGATGGGCGTCCCGCCGGGGTATCCGGGCGGGCCCAGCGGCTATCCGGCCGGACCGGGGTACGCGGGTGGCTACCCGCCGCCCGGTTATCCGGCCGGCGCGGCGTACGCGCCGATCATCAGCTTCGTCCCCGTGCAGACCTATCCGAGCGGGCAGGTCCAGTACGGGGCGGTCTATCAGGACCCCGGCATGTACGGCCAGCCGCCCACGCCCCCCAACCAGCCCGTGGTGCTGCCGCCGGACCAGTTCGACTCCTACAGCCACCAGCCGACGACCCCCGAGTTCGACGCCTTCAGCAGGCCGGAGCCGCAGGGCGAGGCGTACAGGGCCCCGTTCGAGCCCCTGGTGGCCCCTGAGCAGCCTCCGGCCGACATCCCGCCCGGTGGCTCCAGCCCGTACGAGGACACGCCAGAACGCCCCCTGGGCACCGCCTCGTACGCCGAGGCCGGCGACGCCGAGCCGTGGCAGACCACGCCGTGGCCGGAGCAGGCGCACGAGGGCGGCCCGCCCGCCAGGGACGCCGCGCCCAGCGCCGACCAGGGCGCCGCGGACGTGACCGCCGTGCAGCCGCTCCCCGACCTCCAGCAGGGCGGCCCCAAGCGCCGCTGGGGACGCCGCTCCTGACCTTCCCGGAGGGCCGTCAGGAAGGGGTGCGGGTCACGACCTTGTCCCAGGCGCGGTCCGGCAGCAGCTTGTGCATCGTGAGCAGCAGCCTGGCCAGGTAGCCGACGGAGCGGCGCGGCTTGGGCGAGCCGGACTCGACCGCCTCGCGGATCGCCCGCGCGACCACCGACGGCTCGGACGCCTTGCTGTCGTCGCGGAAGGCCGTCTCCGCGCGTTCGGCCATCCACCGGGCCATGGAGGCGTACGCGCCCTTGCCGGAGATCTCCCGCAGCTCGCGCGGCGTGCCCGACTCGAACTCCGTCCTGATGATCCCGGGCTGGATCACCACGACGCGGATCCCGAAGCGGCCGACCTCCTGCCGCAGGCTGTCGGACCAGCCCTCCAGCGCGTGCTTGGAGGCGTGGTACCAGGCGCCGAGCGGCAGGGCGATCCGCCCGGCGATGGAGGAGACGTTGACGATCGTGCCGGTGCCGCGCTCGCGCATGCCGGGCAGCACGAGCTGGACCAGCCGGGCGGGCCCGAACAGGTTGACCTCGAACCCGTGCCGGGCCAGGTCGAGCGGCACGTCCTCGGCGGCTCCGTAGACGCCGACGCCGGCGTTGTTCACCAGGACGTCGAGGCGTCGCTGCTCGCCGAGAATCGTGCCGACGGCCCGCTGGAGGTCCTCCTCCTCGGTGACGTCCATCTCGATCGTGCGGGCGCCCGCCTCGCGCAGGTCCTCCATCTGTCCGAGGCGTCTGGCGGCGCCGTAGACGGTGTGTCCCGCGCGCAGCAGTTCGAGCACGGTGGCGTGGCCGATGCCGGACGAGGCTCCGGTGACCAGGCAGACTGCCATTGTCACGTCCTTTCCTCAGGCGTCGCCGACGCGGAAGCGGAACAGTCTCATGGCGTTCCGTATCCGGGCGGTCCTGGTCAGGAGCCCGTAGGCGGCGCGGTAGTGCGGTGCAGGGATGAGCTGGAGGTCCGACAGGACCGGTACGCATTCGAGCAGCGTGAGCCGCTCGGCCCAGCGCTCGGGCTCGCGCGGGTCGCCGATCGAGGCCAGCTTCCAGCCGAACGCGCGGGACACGGCGGCCAGCCAGGGTGAGATGGCGTCGAAGGCCAGCTCGCCGTGCGGGACGCGCCCGGCCAGCCGGACCAGGAGCTGCCTGACGTCCGGGTCGGTCAGGTACATCAGCAGCCCCTCGGCGATCACGAGGACCGGGCGGCCGGTGGGCACCTGCTCCAGCCAGCTGGGGTCGGTCACCGAGGAGGGGATCATCCGGTAGTGGTCGCGCTCGGGGTAGAGGCGGCTTCGCAGGTCGATGACCTCGGGATAGTCGAGGTCGATCCACTCGACGCCGGGCGGCAGGTCCATGCGGAAGGCCCGGCTGTCCAGGCCGCAGCCGAGCTGCAGCACGGTCGCGCCGGGGTTCTCGGCCAGGTAGCGGCCGGTCCAGTCGTCGAGGCGCCTGGCGCGCAGGATGCCGACGTAGCGGTCCCCGGCGGCCATCTTGACCTTGAGGTGGTTGTGGTCGAGCCGGTCGAGGATCCTGGGCGCCCACTCGTCGCCCAGGATCGGGCGGGGCGAGCGGCTGTCGAGCGCCCTGAAGTACAGCGTGTAGAGGAGGGTCCCCTTGGCACCGGTGAGCCGTACCTTCTCCATGTCCCTTTTCGTGCGCATCGTCAGTCCCGCCTTGTCCCGTAGATGTCCTCCAGATAGGGAGGGATGACCGCTTCGGAGAGTGCGACGAGCTCGGCCGCCGCGGCGGCCAGCGTCTCCCGGGAGGGTGGCGTGTCCGGCTCGTAGGCGCGGCGGACGAGGTGCGCCAGCGCCTCGGCCTTGGCCTCCATCGGCAGGTCCTCCGGCGCCAGGCCGAGGGTCTCCAGGAGGAAGAAGCCTCCCTGCAGCGCGCTCAGCCCGTACGTCAGGTGCGCCACGTCGTCGCGGAACAGGCCGTGGCGGGTCATCACCTCGTGGAAGCGGGCGGTGGCCAGCAGCTCGTGGCCGCGTATGGCGGCGCCGGTCAGCCTGCCCTGGACCACGCCCGTGTCGCCGGTGAGCAGCGCCCGCAGCATCGGCCTGCCGCCGACGATCAGGAACGACTCGGCGATCAGCCGGTGCGGTCGCACCGCGGCCGGGTCGTGACGCAGCAGCGCGATCAGCTTCTCGACGTAGATGACCGCCTCGCGGGTGAACAGCGCCTCGAAGAGCTGCTGCTTGGTGCGCCAGTGCAGGTAGACGGTGCCCTTGCCGATGTCGGCGAGCTGGGCGATGTCGTCGATCGTCACCTTGCGCGGCCCGAGCCGCATGATCAACTCACCGGCCGCGTCGAGTATGCGATCAGCGCGGGTTTCCACGGACATGGCACGACCCCTTCTCGTGACGCTTTGACCAGATTAGCAAATCCAGTCAACGGGCCACGAGAAGGGGTCGTGATCGAGCCCTACTTCGAGCTGCGCTTGAAGATCTTGTTGCCCAGCCAGACCAGCGGGTCGTACTTGCGGTCCGCCACGCGCTCCTTCATCGGGATGAGCGCGTTGTCAGTGATCTTGATGTGCTCGGGACAGACCTCGGTGCAGCACTTGGTGATGTTGCAGTGGCCCAGGCCGTGCTCCTCCTGGGCGGCCTCCTGCCGGTCGGCCACGTCGTACGGGTGCATGTCCAGCTCGGCGATCCGCATGAGGAAGCGCGGCCCGGCGAAGGCCGTCTTGTTCTCCTCGTGGTCGCGGATGACGTGGCAGACGTTGTTGCACATGAAGCACTCGATGCACTTGCGGAACTCCTGGGACCGCTCGACGTCGACCTGCTGCATGCGGTACTCGCCCGGCCGCACGCCGGCCGGCGGCGTGAACGACGGGATCTCCATCGCCTTCTGGTAGTTGAACGAGACGTCCGTCACCAGGTCCTTGATCACGGGGAACGTCCGCATCGGCGTGACGGTGATCGTCTCTTCCTCGGTGAAGGTGGACATCCGGGTCATGCAGCCCAGCCGCGGCTTGCCGTTGATCTCCATCGAGCAGGAGCCGCACTTGCCGGCCTTGCAGTTCCAGCGGACCGCGAGGTCGGGCGCCTGGGTGGCCTGGAGCCGGTGGATGATGTCGAGGACGACCTCGCCCTCGTTCACCTCGACGGTGAAGTCCTCGAGCTTGCCCTCACCTCCCTCACCGCGCCAGACCTTGAACTTCGCCTTGTAGCTCATTTCGAAATCCCGTCGAACTCGGTCATCTCTTCGTCGGTGAGGTACTTGCTCAGCTCGTCCCGCTCGAACAGCACGATCAGGTCGTCGCGCATCGGCGGCTGCTCCTGCTCCTCGACCGTGACGGAGGCGCCGTCACCGGTCGAGCAGACGAGCAGTTTGCGGCGCCACGCCGGGTTCATGCCGGGGAAGTCGTCGCGGGTGTGCCCGCCGCGGCTCTCCTCGCGCTTGAGCGCCGCCTTGGCCACGCACTCGGAGACCAGCACCATGTTGCGCAGGTCGATCGCCAGGTGCCAGCCGGGGTTGTAGATGCGCGAGCCGGCCGCGCCGACCAGCCGCACCCGCTCCTTGAGCTTCTCGACGACCTCCATGGCCTCGGCGACCTCCTCGGCCTTGCGGATGATGCCGACCAGCTCGTTCATCGTCCGCTGCAGCTCGTGGTGCACCTCGTACGGGTTCTCGCCGCCGCGTCCCAGCGGCGCGATCGCCTCGGCCCTGGCCTCCTCCACCAGCTCCGGGGACACCGCGGGCCGGGCGGCGAGCCCGTCCACATACGCGGCGGCGCCCCCGCCCGCCCGGCGGCCGAAGACCAGCAGGTCGGACAGCGAGTTGCCGCCGAGGCGGTTGGAGCCGTGCATGCCGCCCGAGACCTCGCCGGCGGCGAACAGCCCGGGGACGGCCGCCGCGCCGGTGTCGGCGTCCACCTCGACGCCGCCCATGATGTAGTGGCAGGTCGGGCCCACCTGCATGGGCTCGGTGGTGATGTCGACGTCGGCCAGCTCCTTGAACTGGTGGTGCATCGACGGCAGCCGCCGCTTGATCTCCTCGGCCGGGAGGCGGCTGGAGACGTCCAGGAAGACGCCGCCCTGGGGCGATCCGCGGCCCGCCTTGACCTCGGCGTTGATCGCGCGGGCCACCTCGTCACGGGGCAGCAGCTCCGGGGGACGGCGGTTGTTGGCCTGGTCGGTGTACCAGCGGTCGCCCTCCTCCTCGGTGGTGGCGTACTTGTCCTTGAAGACGTCGGGGATGTAGTCGAACATGAAGCGCTCGCCCTTGGAGTTGCGCAGCACGCCGCCGTCGCCGCGGACGGACTCGGTGACGAGGATGCCGCGCACGGAGGGCGGCCAGACCATCCCGGTGGGGTGGAACTGGATGAACTCCATGTTGATCAGCTTGGCGCCGGCCAGCAGCGCGAGGGCGTGGCCGTCACCCGTGTACTCCCAGGAGTTGGAGGTGACGACGTACGACTTGCCGATGCCGCCGGTGGCCAGGACCACCGCAGGAGCATCGAAAAGTATGAAATTTCCGGTCTCGCGCCAGTAGCCGAACGCGCCGGAGATCGCGTCGCCGTCCTTCAGCAGGCGCGTGACCGTGCACTCCGCGAAGACCTTGATGAAGGCCTCGGGGTCGCCGTGCGTCTCCTGGTCCTCCTGCTGGAGCGCGACGACCCGCTGCTGCAGCGTGCGGATCAGCTCCAGGCCGGTGCGGTCGCCGACGTGGGCCAGCCGCGGGTACTCGTGCCCGCCGAAGTTGCGCTGGCTGATCTTGCCGTCCTTGGTGCGGTCGAACAGCGCGCCCCAGGCCTCCAGCTCCCAGACGCGGTCGGGCGCCTCCTTGGCGTGCAGCTCGGCCATCCGCCAGTTGTTGAGGAACTTGCCGCCCCGCATGGTGTCACGGAAGTGCACCATCCAGTTGTCGTCTGAGTTGACGTTGCCCATCGCGGCGGCCGCGCCGCCCTCGGCCATGACCGTGTGGGCCTTGCCGAACAGCGACTTGCAGACGATCGCCGTCCGCTTGCCCTGCTGGCGGGCCTCGATGGCGGCCCGGAGCCCGGCACCGCCCGCGCCGATGACGACGACGTCGTATTCGTGACGCTCTGTGTTAGGCGAGTTTTCCACTGAAGCTGATCCTTAGGCGAACGGGAAGGCGATGATGCCCTTGGCGACCAGACGCACGTAGAGGTCGGCGCCCATGACGGAGAACATCGAGGCCCACGCGAGGGGCTGGTGCTTGGCGTTGAGCTTGGAGACGAACGTCCAGGCCTTGTAGCGCAGCGGGTGCTTGGAGAAGTGGTTGAGCCGCCCCGCGGTGATGTGCCGGCACGAGTGGCACGACAGCGTGTACGCCACGATCAGCACGGCGTTGACCAGCAGGATCCAGGAGCCCAGGCCCTGCGGCTTGTGCACCATCGCCAGGATGGCGTCGTAGCTGAGGATCGCGCCGATGAGGATGGCCGCGTAGAAGAAGTAGCGGTGGATGTTCTGCATGATCAGCGGGAAGCGCGTCTCGCCGGTGTACTTGCCGTGCGGCTCCTGCACCGCGCACGCGGGCGGCGACAGCCAGAACGAGCGGTAGTACGACTTACGGTAGTAGTAGCACGTGAGCCGGAACCCGCCGGGCAGCCCCAGGATCAGCAGGCCGGGCGGCAGCGTGTACCAGTCGCCGATGGGCGCCCAGCCGAACAGCCGCGCGCCCTCGACACACGAGGTCGAAAGACAGGGCGACGAGAACGGGGCGATGTACGGGTCTATGAAATAGCTGCCGTCGAGGATCGCCCACACGCCGTAGACGAGGAAGGCGGTCAGGGCCAGGAATGTCAGCAGCGGGGCAATCCACCATCTGTCGGTGCGTAGCGTACGCACCTTGATCTGCGCGCGCTGCCTTCTCACAGGAGCGTCGGGCGTCGTCTGGGTCATCGCGGACCTCTCCACCTCCCGCGGACCCTGCTCGCCGGGGGTCCGGGTCGTTCGTTTGGCGCGTATACGGCGGGGATGGTCTCCGCTCGCGGCGCGCATTGGTGGGGGATACGTTACGACGACCGCATCGTGATTTGTGAGGAGGGTAACTCACTTTTTTGATGACCCGCTGTGATTCCTGTCACGTATCCCCGTCACGGGCGCTGCCCTTGGCTCGGCAGCTTAACCACGGTCACGAAAAAATCATCGATCTGGCGGACAACTCGGATAAATTGCTCGAAATCCACCGGCTTGGAGACGTATGCGTTGGCGTGCAGCCGGTAACTGTGCAGAATGTCCTCCTCCGCCTCGGAGGTCGTCAGGATCACCACCGGAATCGTGCTCAGGGCGGCGTCCGCCTTCACCTCGCTGAGCACCTCCAGGCCGCCCATCCTCGGCAGGTTCAGGTCGAGCAGCATGAGGTCGGGCCGGGGCGCGTCGCGGTAGCCGTCCTCGCGGCGCAGGAAGGCCATCGCCTGCTCGCCGTCGCTGACGACGTGCAGGCGGTTGCGGACCTTGTTGAGGTCGAAGGCCTCCTTGGTCAGCAGCACGTCCCCCGCGTCGTCCTCGACCAGGAGCACTTCTATCGGTCGCCACTCAGTCATTCTTTTTCGTCTCCAGCCGCGGGCAGCGTCCAGCGGAACGTCGCACCCTGTCCTTCGGCCCCCGGGTCGAGCCAGAGCCGTCCGCCGTGGTATTCGACGATCTTGCGGCAGAGTGCGAGGCCGATGCCAGTACCTGGATACACGTCACGCGGATGCAGGCGCTGAAATATCAGGAAGATGCGGTCGGAGTACTTGGAGTCCACGCCGATCCCGTTGTCCGAGCAGCTGAACTCCCACATCCGGCCGTCCCGCCTGGCGCCGATGTGGATGCGCGGCGGCTGTTCCGAGCGGAACTTGACGGCGTTCTCGATGAGGTTCTGGAAGAGCTGGGTGAGCTGGGTCGTGTTGCCGACGACCTTGGGCAGGGCGTCGTGCGTGATGACCGCCCCGCTGTCCTCGATCGCGGCCGACAGGTTCTCCACCGCCGTGGACAGAGGGCCGCCCGAGTCGGTGACCGTGCGCTCGCCGGTGACCCGCCCGGCCCTGGAGAAGTCCAGCAGGTCGTTGATCAGCAGTTGCATGCGCTTGGCGCCGTCGACGGCGTAGTGGATGTACTGCTTGGCGCGGTCGTCGAGCTGGTCCCCGTACCGCTGCTCCAGCATCTGGGTGAAGCTGGCGACCTTGCGCAGCGGCTCCTGGAGGTCGTGGCTGGCGACGTAGGCGAACTGCTCCAGCTCGCCGTTGGAGCGGCGCAGCTCCCCGGCCTGGTCCTCGGCGCTGCGCCAGGCCGCCACGATGCGCCTGCGCATGGAGTCGACGTGGCTCGACAGCTCGGCCAGCTCCGCGGGCCGCCGCACCGCCAGCTCGTGGTCGAAGTCACCGGCCGCCACCTTGCGCACCTGGTCGGTGAACTGGGAGATGGGCTTCAGCACGGTGAAGCGCACGATGAACGCCAGCCCCACCCCGGCCGCCGCCAGGACGGCCAGCAGCACGATCAGCGCCACGTTCAGGTGGTCGATCTGGGCCGCCACCTCAGGCTTGGGGCCGCGCGCCCGCACGTCGGCGACCAGCGTCATGATCAGCGCCGTCCCGCCCATGAACACCAGGCCGGACACCACGCCGATCACGACGAACCAGCGGGCCGCGGGCACTCTGCCGAGCCCCGTCGCCGGCTTCGGCGGCGGCAGTGGGTTGATGCTCACGCGGGCCTCCTGCTGATGCTCACGCGGGCCTCCTGCTGACGAACACCGCGGCGAGGTCGTCGCTCAGCGTGCCGACATGCCTGATCAGGCGGTCGAGGTCGATCTCCCCGTGCTCGCGTACGAGCGCGACCAGGCCGTCCACGCCGAGCAGCTCGTTGTGCTCGCCCACCGCGGCCTCGATCAGGCCGTCGGTGTAGAGCATCATCGACCAGCGCTCGCCCAGCGGCACGTCGATGATGTCCCACTCGGCGTCGGCGAAGATGCCGAGCGGCGGCCCCGACGGCCCGCCGGCGAGCGCGTCGACCGCTCCGTCGCGGACCAGCACCGGCGGCGGGTGGCCGACCACGCGCATCCGGGCGGTGCGCAGGTCGGGCGTGATCGTGGCCATGCACAGGGTGGTGAAGATCTCCGGGGCGTTGCGCTCGGCGCGCAGCAGCGCGTCGAGCGTGCGCAGCATCCGGTCGCCGGTCTGCCCGGCCAGGACGAGCGTGCGCCAGGCGATGCGCAGCGCCACGCCGAGCGCGGCCTCGTCGGGCCCGTGCCCGCAGACGTCGCCGACCACGATGTGCACCGAGCCGTCGGGCGTCTGGACGGTGTCCAGGAAGTCGCCCGCCAGCAGCGAGCCCTGGCTGCCGGGCAGGTAGCGGGTGGTGTGCTCCAGCGCGTCGGTGTGCAGCAGGGCGGTGGGCAGCAGGCCGCTCTCCAGCCGGGCGTTCTCCTTGGCCGTCAGCTCGGCCGCGACGAGCTGGAGCTGCGCGAGGTCGGCCCGCTTGCGCTCCATGGCGTATCGGATGGCCCTGGCCAGCAGCCGGGCGTCCACGTCCTGCTTGACGAGGTAGTCCTGGGCGCCAGCCTGGACCGCCGCGACCCCCACGTGGACGTCGCGCAGGCCGGTGAGCACCAGCACGGCCGCGTGCGGCGCCATGCCCAGCACGGTCTCCAGCGCCTCCAGGCCGGTGGCGTCGGGCAGCGAGAGGTCCACCAGCACGCACTGGATCCGGGAGTCGAGCTTGGCCCTGGTCTCCGCCAGGCTGCGCACCCAGGTGATCCGGGGCGGGGCCTCGGCCTGTTTCAGCAGCTCCTCGACCAGGAACGCGTCACCGTCGTCGTCCTCGATGAGGAGCAGCGTCAGCGTCTCGGAGAGTGTTGCCGTCACAAACGCCTCTTCGCGGAAGTCGGACTGTTGGTGTTCATTCTGCGATGAGCTCGACCCCTTGCGGAAGCGTGTGCTCGTGACCGGACTCGACCACAAAGGAAAGAAGGGCCGTCCGAAACGCCTGCGCGGCCCTCGTGGGCTCCACGTCCTTGCGGTGCGCGAGCGCGATCGTACGGCTCAGCCCCGGCGGCGCCAGGGGGGTGCCGGTGAGGCCCGGCCGCCCGTCGAGCACCATGGACGGCACCACGGCCAGCCCCAGCCCCGCCTCCACGAACCGCAGCACGGCGTCCATCTCCCCGCCCTCCACCGCGAACCTGGGCTCGAACCCGGCCTGCCGGCAGGCCGCCAGCGTC
>NZ_JAHKRL010000131.1 GCF_019396405.1 Nonomuraea rhizosphaerae
AGCGCCGCGGCGGGTCCTGCCCGGCCAGGACCAGCAGGTTCTCGCTGTTACGGCGCATACGGGTGGCCAGGTGGTCCAGCTTGAACAGGTTCGCCAGCCGGCTCTCGTCCTGCTCGCCCTGCTCCAGTCCGTCGATCAGGGTGATCTGCCGCTCCACCAGCGTCTGGCTGCGACGCGACAGGTTGACGAACATCGCGTTGACGTTGCTACGAAGCCTGGACTCCTCACCGGCCAGCCGTACGGCCTCCCGGTGAACCTCGTCGAACGCCCGCGCGACTTCCCCGATCTCGTCCTTGGAGGAGACGCCGATCGGCGGCATCTGGATGTCCTCCACGCCGACCTCGCTGGTGCGCAGCCGCTGGACGACCTCGGGCAATGTCTGACCGGCGATCCTGAGCGCGTCCGCGCGCAGCCGCCTGAGCGGCAGGACGAGCGAGCGGGCCATGACGGCGGTGATGCCGAGGACCAGGATGATCAGCACCATGACCAGGGCGATGTTCAGCACGGCGACGGTGCGGTCGGTGCCCTGGACGTCGGCGCTGCGGGTGGCGACCTGCTGCACCAGCGACTTCTGGACGCTGTGCAGGCTGTTGACGGTGTCGCTGATGGCGTCGAACCATCGGCTGACGTCGTCGGTGTTCGCGGGGTCGAGCCGGCGCAGCGACAGGCCCTTGTTCGTGAGGAAGACGGCCCTGTTCACGTAGAACTCGCCCCGGCCCACCTGGACGCTGGCGACGGTGTTGTCGTAGAACTGCCGCTGGGCCGGCGTGGCCGCGATCCGGAAGGCGGCCCGCTCGCTCTCCCGGTTGGCGCGGGCGTCGAGGAACGCCTTGTACTCGGGCTCCTCGAACGAGCCTCTGATCAGCGCGATCGCCAGCAGGCCGCGCAGCTTGGAGGTCTCCTCCTCGGAGCGGGCGACGGCGCGCAGCGCGGCGCTGGCCGAGACGAGGGCCTCGTCCGTCGAGCCCTGTGCGACCTCGTCGTAGAGCCGCAGGATGTCGCCGATGACCTCGGAGTACTTCTCCGTCGTCGGCAGGGGAGGCAGCTGGGTGCCGGTGACCGTGTCACGCAGCGAGGCGAGCTGGGTCAGCCTGACCCGCACCGCTGCCAGCTTGCGCTGGCCGAGCTCGGACAGGGAGCCCGGGACGAGGTCCGCGGCGGCCGCGTTCGTGGCCAGGACGGCGGCGTTGACCGTGCTCCGCTGGGTCGCGAGCCGCTCCTTCTCCGCCGCGGTCCGCCCGGAGGCGACGAACTGCCCGGAATAGTCGCGTTCCAGCGCCATCTCCCGTGACAGCTCACCGAGCTGCCCGACGAAGGCGCCCACACTGCTGATGTACTGGTACTGCTGCGCGCTGGTGATCGAGGTGGTGACGCGCAAGGCGCCCAGGATCACCGCCACCAGGGTAGGAATGGCGATGAGAGATATGAGGCGGGTTCGCACTCGCCAATTTCGCAGGCCAATCCCACTGCGGTGAGCGGGCGCCCGCTCTTTCGGCCTTTGAACGGTCACGGGCTGACCCTGCATGGCAGGGCTGCCTTCATGACTGCGTTCGGCCGTTGCTGTCCTCACAGGCGGCAACCTCTCGTAGGGCTGCTTAAACGAACCGGAGCCAGCGAAAGAGTGATCGCAGGCAAAGTGCGGGGCTTATTGGAGCACAGATCCGGAGGCGTGCCAACGTCTGCGGAAACTTCAAACGGTCCAATTGGTGTTCCGGGTTCGTTGAAACCTTGACAGTTTTAGCATGAAGTATTATCCGCGGCGGAGCAGCCCTGATGAAAGCCCGGTCATCAGACCTCTTACCGGACGTCTGGGTAGGGATATCACTATATGTCCGGCTATATTGCCCTTGTTCAGGAGCTGCTTTCAGGCGCTAAGGTTCTTCAGCATTGCCCCTGCCTCCTGTAATCTTCACGCTCGGCGTTCCCGCCGCCGCGCATCAGAGGCTTCCCGTGTTAGGAGAACCCCCCAAATGACACGTAAAGTGCACTGTCGCGCCCTTATCGTCGGTGTCGCGGTCAGTCTCACAATCGCCGGCTGTGGTGGAAGCAGTGAAACGCCGTCCACCGGCGGAAATGGCCTGGAGAAGACCACCATCAAAGTCGGCGCGCTGCCGATTCCCGACCCTGTCTCGCTCTACATCGCGAACGCCAAGGGCTTCTTCAAGGAGGAGGGCCTGACCGTCGAGCCGGTCACCGTCACCGGTGGCGCGGCGGCCATTCCCATGGTCAAGAGCGGTCAGCTCGACATCTCCCAGAACAACTACGTGTCCGCCTTCCTCGCCGCCAGCAAGGGAGAGAAGATCAAGCTCGTCGCGGACATGTACCAGGCCGGGCCGAACGCCTACAACATCATGGTGGCGAAGAACTCGCCGATCAAGACGGTCGCCGACCTCAAGGGCAAGAAGGTCCTGGTCAACAACCTCAGGAACATCGCCACGCTGGCCGTGACGACCCAGCTCAAGGTGGCCGGCCTCACCGAGAACGACGTCAGTTTCGCCGAGAAGCCCTTCCCCGACATGGGGCAGGCGCTCGACAACGGCGAGGCGGACGCCGCCTTCATCACCGAGCCGTTCATCACCGCCAACCAGAGCACCCGGGGCTTCCGTAAGATCGCCGACACGATGACGGGTCAGATGGAGGACCTGCCGATCGCGGGCTGGATGGCCACCGACGACTGGGCCCGCAAGAACCCGAAGACGCTGGCCGCCTTCCAGCGGGCGATCGCCAAGGCGCAGAACGTCGCCTCGACCGACCGCAAGGAGATCGAGAAGCTCCTGCCCACGTACACGAAGATCGACGCGAAGACCGCTTCGGTGATCACGCTGGGCACCTTCCCGAGCGCCCTGAGCGCCAGCAGGCTGCAGAAGGTGGCCGACCTCATGCTCGAGTACAAGTACCTCGACTCCCCGATCGACGTGAAGTCCGTCATCGCGGCACCGTCCAACGGATGAACCGTGCACGACTGCTCCGCGGCGTCGCCGGCGCCGCGGGCTTCCTCGCCCTCGGCGAGTTGCTCGTCCGGTTCGGGCCGGGCGGAGGAGATCAGTCCTTCCCCACGCCCACGACCATCCTGTACGAGGCCGTGCTCCTGCCGGCCGACGGCGAGTTCTTGCAGGGCGCACTCACGACGCTGACGAACTGGGCGCTCGGCCTGCTGATCGCGGCGGCGCTGGCCGTCCCGGCGGGAATCCTGCTCGGCGCGCTGACCCCGTTGGAACGCACCGTCCGGCCCCTGCTGGAGTTCCTGCGGCCCATCCCGTCCGTCGCGATCATCCCGCTGGCGATCCTGCTGATCCCGGTGGACGGGTTGATGAAGGTCTCCGTCGTCGTGTACGCGGCCGCCTGGCCGATCATCATCAACACCCTGTACGGCATGCATGACGTGGACCCGCTGGCCAAGGACTCGCTGCGCACCTTCGGCTTCGGTCACCTGGCGGTGCTGCGCCGGGTGAGCCTGCCCAGCGCGGCCCCCTTCATCGCGACCGGCGTCCGGATCGCCGCCGGGATCGCGCTGATCGTCGCCGTGAGCGCCGAGCTGTTCGCCGGCGGCCTCTCCGGCCTGGGCGTCTTCGTGGTCCAGGCGGGCAGCGGTAACCGGGTCGACCTCGTCATGGCGGCCACGCTGTGGGCGGGTGGCCTGGGCCTGATCGTCAACGTGGGTCTGCAGGCGGCCGAGCGGCATCTGTTCCGCTGGCACCGGGAGAAGGTGGCCTCGTGAGGCTCTTGGTGATCGCCGCCATGCTGGTGTTCTGGGAGCTCGTCGCGCGTGGTGTCGCCGACCTCGACTACCCGCCGCCCACCACGATCGTCGCCCGCATGCACGACCTGTGGTTCTCCGGGCCCGCCACCCGGCTCTTCCTCACCGACGAGGCGATGGCCAACATCCTGCCCAGCGTGGCCCGCATGTTCTCCGGCTGGCTCCTGGCCGCGCTGGTCGGGATCGTGGTGGGCGTCTTCCTGGGACGCTCCAAGGTCGCGATCGACTACGTGAACGCGCTGATCGAGCTGGGCCGCGCCATCCCGCCGCCGCTGCTGATCCCGCTGTTCCTCGTGCTGTTCCAGGGGCTGCGGCTGCAACTGGCCACGATCGTGTTCGGTGTGGTCTGGCCGGTGCTGCTCAACTCGATCGACGGGGCCAGGGCCGTGGACCGCACCTACACCGAGACCGCCAAGGTCTTCGGGCTGTCGAGGGCGCAACGCCTCGGCCGGGTCGTCATCCCCGCCGCCTCGCCCAAGATCTTCGCCGGCCTGCGGCTGAGCCTGTCCCTGGCGCTGATCCTCATGGTGATCTCCGAGGTGTTCGGCGGCACGAACGGCATCGGCTACCAGTTGCTCTACGCCCAGCGAAGCTCCGACGCCCCCGGCGTGTGGGCGGCGATCGCCCTGCTGGGTGTGCTGGGCTTCCTGGTGAACTCGCTCTTCCTGCTGGCCGAGCGCCGGGTGCTGATCTGGCACCGGCAGGCCGGCGGGGCTTGAAACAGAGGAAAGGACGAATCTTGGACGAACGTCCGCCGCACAGCCTCCTGTGGAGTGCTGTCTCCGACATCTCCCGCTTCGCTGCCCTGCTGACCATGGCCGAGCTCGGCGTCGCCGACCACCTGGCGGACGGGCCGCTCGGCGTCGAGGAGCTGGCCCGCAGGTGCGAGGCGAACGCCCCCGCGCTCCGCCGCGTCCTGCGCGAGCTGGCGAGCATGGGGCTGGTGCGCACCGTCGGCGCCCACGGCCACGAGCTGACCGAGCAGGGCGCCGTGCTCCGCTCGGACGTGCCGGGCTCGATCCGGTCCTCCATCCGGGCGCTCGGGGAGGAGGCCTTCTGGTACGCGATGGGAGCCCTGCCCACCACCGTACGGACGGGCAGCTCGGCGTTCATCGCCAAGTACGGTGTCGTGTACGACCGGCTGGCGGCCAACCCCGAGATCAGCCGTCTGTTCGACGACTACATGACCACCAGGGCCGACCAGTTCACCGAGAGCCTGACCAAGCGCTACGACTTCACCGGCGTCTCCACGCTGGTGGACGTCGCCGGCGGCAAAGGTCACATCCTGGCCACGATCCTGCACGCCAACCACCACATGCGCGGCGTCCTCTTCGACCTCGACCACGTCACCGTCCACGCCAGGGAGACGCTGAGCGCCGAGCACCTGGACGACCGGTGCGAGGTCGTGGCCGGCGACTTCTTCACCTCGGTGCCCGCCGGCGGGGACGCGTACCTGCTGGCCAGCGTCCTGCACAACTGGGACGACACCGACGCCCTGCGCATCCTGCGCAACATCCGGGGCTCGATGGCCGACGGCGGGCGGGTGCTGGTGCTGGACGTGGCGCTGCCCGACGACTCGACGCCCCACCTGAGCAAGGACCTCGACATGCGGATGCTGGCCATCTTCAACGGGGGGATGGAACGCAGCCGGCAGGAGTACGCCGACCTGTTCCGGCAGGCCGATCTGGAGCTGAGCGCCGTCGTCGAACTGGACGCCGGCTCCAGCCTCCTCCAGGCCGACCCGGTCTGACCACCCGAGCTCGCGTGTCCCTCCGGGGGCGCGCGCCGCACGCCGCGTCCGCGAAGGGCCCTGTGCCCTAGCAGGCCCTTCGCGGTCCGCGGCGGGGGAGTGCGGGCGAACGCCGGTGGCCCGGCGCCTTCGCGCCAGGCCACGG
>NZ_JAHKRL010000132.1 GCF_019396405.1 Nonomuraea rhizosphaerae
ACGGCCGGCCTGACCGCGCTACGGACAGGCCGGCCGGCCACCTAGAGCCTGTACGGAGTTCGGATCTTCAGGTCTAGGAGCCGCTCCTGATCGCCGAGCCGATCTCGCCCACCCGGTCGGCCAGCAGGCCCAGCGCACCGACCGCCCGGCCCATCGGGTCGTCCTGCGCGCCACCGAGCGACTTGTCCCGCAGGTAGGCGGCCTTCACCTCGGCCCAGCGGGCCTCCTGCTCGGGCGTCAGCCGCCCGCGCAGCTCGGCCAGCTTGAGCAGGTTGGCCTCCGCGTCGCCGGTCAGCGTCTGCGCCTCGCCCAGGTAGTGGTCGTCGATGACCGCCTCCAGCTCGGCGTCGTTCATGGCCGGCACGATGCGTTCGGTCAGCTTGTTCATGTTCCGGTACGACCCCTGCAGCCGGTACGGCGGCTCGGTCCGCGCCGCGTCCGACTGGGCGGCCGAGGCGATGTAGGCCTGGTTGTTGGCCAGCACGACCTCCTGCACCCGCACCAGCTTGCGCAGCACGCTCAGCACCTGGTCCAGCTCGGCCTTGGCGAAAGGGTGGCGGAGCTGGTCCGGCCGGGCGCTCTGGTCGCCGCGCGCCAGGCGTACCAGCAGCTCGACGTCGGCCCGGTCGCGGGCGGACAGCGGCGCGAGGACCGGGTTGGAGGTGAGCGCGTTGTCGATGTAGCTCAGCGCGAACAGCTCGTCCTTGCCCGACAGCACGTCGCCCAGGTTCCACACGTCGGCGCGGTTGGCCAGCATGTCCGGGATGCGGAAGCGCTTGCCCGACTCGGTGTACGGGTTGCCCGCCATGCACACCGCGAACCGCTTGCCGCGCAGGTCGTACGTCCTGGTCCGGCCGTTCCACACGCCCTCGATGCGGCGCTGGGCGTCGCACAGCGAGATGAACTTCTGCAGCAGCTCGGGCGAGGTGTGCTGGATGTCGTCCAGGTAGAGCAGCGTGTTGTTGCCGGTCTCCAGGGCGAAGGAGATCTTCTCGACCTCCTGCCTGGCCGTCGCGTCGGGCGCCTCGGCGGGGTCCAGCGAGGTGACGGCGTGGCCGAGCGCTGGGCCGTTCACCTTGACGAAGACCAGGCCGAGCCGGCTGGCGACGTACTCCATGAGCGTCGTCTTGCCGTAGCCGGGCGGCGAGATGAGCAGCAGCAGGCCCATCTGGTCGGTCCGCTTGCCCTCGCCCGCCGCGCCGAGCTGCTTGGCCAGGTTGTCGCCGATCAGCGGCAGGTACACCTCGTCGAGCAGCCTGTTGCGCACGAACGCGCTCATGACCTTGGGCCGGTACTCCTCCAGCCGCAGCTTGGCGCGCTCGGCGGTGACCAGCTCGGTGCGCCGCTTCTGGTAGGCCCGGTAGGCGGGCACCCGCTCGGCCGCGAAACGGCGGGTCCTGGCCAGCGCCTCGTCCAGGCGCAGCTCCAGCTTGCGGTCGGCGATGCGCGGGTGGGTGCCGAGCAGGCCCTCCACGGTGGCGCTCAGCGTGGCGCTGGAGTCGTGCCTCGGCAGGTCACAGAGCTGCACGGCGACGGCCTCGGGCAGCTCGGGGCCCTGGTCGAAGGCGCCGATCCAGGCCTTGGCCAGCTCCAGGCGTTCGGGCAGCGCGACCGCCTTCAGATCCTCCTCGAACTCGCGGACCTTCGCCGGGCCGAGCGCCTGGTGGAAGCTCTGGAGGAGGGTGCGGGCGGCGGCGCTGGTCACGAAGCCGACGGGCTTGGCGGCCAGCTCCTCGATCAGGTACTCACCCGCCAGCCGCGCCTGGAAGGGATCGGGCAGGAAACCGGTGACACGGGTGGCGATCTCCGCCGCCAGGGCGTCCAGCGCGGGCGTCGGCCCGAAGACCGAACGGGCGCGCACCAGCGACGCGGCCCTCGTGGCCAATGTTTTACGTGAAACCTCGTCCGCGCTGAACGACCAGTAGAGCTGGGCCGCCGCCCGCACCTCCGGCGGGTAGCGCAGCAGGCCCGCGCTCTCCCGCAGGCGCAGCAGCGTGTCGAGGATGGCGGCGGCGTCGTGGTCGTGCACGCCGCGCTCGTAGCCCTCGTCGTAACGCTCCTCGGCGGCCCGGCGTACCAGCTCCTGAAGCTCCCCGGGCTTGGCCCGGTCGAGGAGCGAGGCCGCGAGGTGCTCGGCGCGGTAGACGTCGGCGGTCTCCGAGGCCAGCAGTTGGTCCCAGAACGGGCGGGTGTCGGCGAAATCCGCCGGGGCCGGGGAGCGGTAGTCGGTGCCGGTGATGGCAAGGTGCATCTCGCCCTCGTGCGGGACGAGCGTCAGGTCGATCGGCTGGGTGTTCACCGCGAACCGGTGCCGTCCCAGCCGCAGCGTCTCGCCGCCGTCCGCGAACAGGTCGAGGCGGTCGCGCAGCGCCCGGCCGGCCTCCTGCTGCGCCGCCTTGATCCGGCCGTCGAGCTCCTCGGCCCGTACGGCGTCGCCCAGCCCGCGCAGCTCGGCGGCCACCTGGCGCAGCTTGGCCACCATCGGGTCGGTGGCGAAGTAGGTGTTGACCTCGTCGAGCGAGTCCAGCGACGGCAGCCGCCTGGTGACGCTGCCCAGGACCCGCTCGGCCGAGGCGAAGATCCGGTCCGCGCGCCGGGCCAGCTCGTCGAGCTGCGTCTGCTTGCGCGAGGAGAACGCCTCGTAGACGTCGTCCCGCTTGGCCGCGAGCTGGCCGGCGAAGTCGTCGAACTCGCCGAAGCGCGACTCCAGCGCCTCCAGCCGGAGCATCAGCCTGCCGAGCTGCTCGTCGCACCGCCCGGGGGTGTCCGCCATGGCCAGCGCGCCGGTGATGGCCTGCCCGAGCAGCGCGAACTCGGCCGCGAACGCCGCCCGGCCCTCCGCCCCGAGCAGCTCGCGGCGGCGGCCCTCCAGCAGGGCCCGCGCCCGGTTCACGCCGCTGAGGACCTCGGCGATGCGCTCCAGGATGGAGGTCCGCACGGTGGCGTCGGCGATGTCCAGCGAGCCGACGACCTCGGTGACGACCTCCAGCCCCTCGGACTGCTCGGCCAGGCGGTCGGTGACCGGACCGGCCTCGGCGACCGTGGTGATCGCGGCGGCCTCCCGCGCCAGTGCCTCCACCGCGTCGTGGTAGCCGGTGAAGGCGTCCTCCCCTTCGAGGAACGCCACGGCCCGCTGTCCGGCCGAGACCAGTTCGCCGGCGAGCGCCTTGCCCAGCTCGTCCAGCTTGGCCAGGTCGAGGTAGCGGACCTCGCGCAGCGTCACCAGCCTGCCCTGCGCCCGGCGCAGCGTGGCCAGCAGCGTCACCCAGGCGTCCGCGGTGGCCGGCGTGTCGCCGCGCGCCTGGCGGACCAGCCTGGTGGTCTCCTCCTCGGCCTCGGCGAGGGACCTGGTGGCCTGGCGGGTCAGCTCCTCGACGTTCTCGTACTCGTCGAGGACCTGCTCGGCGGTGGCCCGCACCTCGGCGAGCGGACCGCGCAGGCCCTGCTCGCCGAGCCAGTGGTAGTGGTCGAACGCCCGCGTGCAGGCGGCGATCAGCGCCTCGAACGTGGCCGCCGACGCCGCCATCTCGCCGATCATCCGGGCGACCGACAGGCAGTCGGAGATGCCGCGCACCAGCTCGGCGTTGCCGATCCGCTCCAGCGGTCCCGTGCCGGCGGGCTGGGCGGCGGCGTAGGTGTCGGACACGTACGGCGTCTGCCAGACCTGCATCGGGTGGACCCGCGTCGGCTCCTCGGAGGTGGCGCGGAAGACCACCATCGTGCCGTCGTCGAACAGCGAGTAGCCGTGGCAGACGATGGGGTTGGCCACCTCCTTCCTGATCACGTTGTACGGCAGCAGCAGCGAGCGGCCGTCACCCCTGGCGTGGAAGACGTACAGCACGTCCTCGCCGTTGGGAGAGCGCACCACCCGGTCGAACTCCAGGTCCGTCACGTCGGTGTCGAACGTCTTGCTGATCCCCGTGGCCAGGTAGTAGCCGCCCGGGAAGATCAGGCCCTGGTCCTCCGGCAGCCGCTGGCAGGCATGGCCGATGCCGTCGAGCCTGGTCACGGACTTGGTGCGGGTGTTGAAGACCAGGTGGCGCCAGTCGATCTCCTTGTACGGCCGGATCCGCAGCAGGATGAGCGGGCCGACGCCGGCGTGCTCGACGTCGGCGTCGGCCAGGCTCTGCAGGCGTTCGGTCACGGGCTCGGAGTAGACGCCCTCGCCGGTCTCCGTGTTGTTCTCGATCTTGATGGTGAGGTCGCCGCCGACGGTCTCGACGAACACCTCGTCGCGGATCGAGATGTGCGGGTGCCGGCCGAGGACGTGGTCGTCACGGGTGGCCGGTGTCCACTCGAAGTCATGGGAGGCCGGGAAGGTGTGGTCCCGCTCCCCCCTGTTGTCCTGATATTTCGTGACTCCTTGGGGAGTGACCGTCCACCTGAAGACCCGCAGGTCCGCCGGGCCCGTCTGGAACACCGCCAGCAGCTTGCCCTCCACCCGCCGCAGATGGTGCAGCCGCGCGTCCTTGTAATAGCGGTACAGCTCGGCGAAGTCCTTCTGGAAGGCCACCTCCTCCAGGGCCGGCAACCGGTCGGCGTCGAACCTGAAGGCGTCGCCGTCCCTGGTGAAACGGTGGACGGAGAAGACGTCGGCGACCGTCGTCTCGGGCTTGAGCCCGATGAAGACGTTGTAGCCGAACAGCATCACGCCGCCCAGGGAGACGATGTCCCTGGGGACGCAGTTGTTCTCCGTCCTGATCCGCTCGGTGCCGAGCAGGCGCAGCTCGGTGCCGCCGAAGACGGCCAGGCGCTCGGCGTTGACCGCCTCGGCCGCCCTCGCCAGCGCCTTGGCCTGGGTCTCCAGGCGTGACCTGAGGACCTCGTACGTGCCGGCTTCGAGCGTTGGCGGTGTTTCCAGCTGGGTTTGTTCGCTCACGCGCGTTCAGACCTTCGCTTGTCAGACCTTCGTTTGTCAGGCCTTCGCGGCGGTGAGGGCGGCCACCGGGGAGTCGGCGACGCCGAGGCGGCGGGCCGTCTCCAGCAGCTCGCCCAGCGCGCCCGACTTCGGCCCGCCGTCCTGGATCAGCCGCATCAGCAGCGCCGACACGGTCAGGTTCTTCAGGTCCTCGGTGCTCACCCCGCCGACCAGTTTGCCGAGGTCCTCGACCAGGCTGGCCGAGCCGTTGAGGTACGGGGTGGCCAGGGCGTTGGCGACGTCCGAGTGCTCCATGAACCCGTCCACCGCCTTGCCCGCGGTGATCGAGCCGACGACCCTGTCGAAGAACATCGTGTCGCCGCCGACGATGTCGATGTTCGCCTTGGACAGGCCCGCCGCCAGCACGCTGGCCTGTGACTCGGCCACCTGCCGGGTGACGTCGATGCGCTTGAGCCGGATCTCCTTGTCGGCCTCCAGCCGCAGGCGGTACTCCTCGTGCGCCCGGCTCGCCTCGTCGAGCGCGGCCATCGCGGCGGCCTTCTCGGTCAGACCCTCGGCCTCGGCCTTGAGCTTCTCGCCCACCGCGGTCGCGGCGGCCAGCGCCATCGCCTGCTCGCCCTCGGCCTGCGCCTTGAGCCGGTCGCCCTCGACCGTGGCCATCGCCTTGGCGCCCTCCGCCTCGGCGCGCAGCCGCTCGGCCAGGATCAGCGCCTCCGCGCGGCCGACCTTCTCGATCGCCTCCGCGTCGCGCTCCTTGACCTGGACGCTCGCCAGCCCGGTCGCGGCCTCCTCGGCCTGGATGCCCTCGGCCAGCCTGATCTTGGCCCGCGTGTCCAGCTCGGCCGCCTGCTGCCTGGCCTCGGCCAGCGTCAGCTCCTCGCGCGCCTTGAACTTCGAGGCCGCCTCCGCGGCCTCGGCCGCCTTGATGTCCTTGACCAGGTTCTCCTGCGCCTCGGCCTCGGCGGCGATGATCAGGCTCTGGCGGGTGCGCTCGGCCTCCTCGACCACGCGCAGCCGCTTGATGCTCTCCTCCTGCTCGGCCACCGTCCTGTCCACGGCGATCCGCTCGCGCACGACCTCGGCGATCGACCGCTTCTCGGTCTCGACCTCCTTGTCCTTGGCGATGCGCGACAGCTCGGTCTCCCGCTCGCGGGCGATGACCTCCAGCAGGCGGTCCTTCTCGATCCGCTCGGTCTCGATCGCGATCACCCGCTCGCGGTTCTTCTCCGCGACGGCGACCTCACGGGCCTGGTTCTCGTGCTGCACGCCGAGTTGCTCGTCGGTCCTGATGTTGGCCGTCTGGGCCTTGAGCCGCTCCTCGGCCTGCACCCGGGCGATCTCCGCCTCCTCGCGGGCGCGCATCGTCTCGATCTCGCGCTTCTGCTTGGTCTCGGCGTCGGCCTGGCGGCGCTGCAGCTCCAGGATCGCCTCGCGGGCGTCCACGTTCTGGCGGGTGATCTCCTTCTCCTCGCGGCGCTGGAACTCGTTGGTCCGTACGTGCTCGATCGCCGTCAGCTCGGTGATCTTGCGGATGCCCTGCGCGTCGAGGATGTTGCTCTTGTCCAGCGCCTGCAGCGAGGTCTGCTCCAGGTAGTCGATGGCCGCGTCCTCCAGGCTGTAGCCGTTGAGGTCGGTGCCGATCAGCCGGACGATCTGGTCGCGGAACTCGTCACGCTTGGTGTAGAGGTCGACGAAGTCGAGCTGCTTGCCGGCGGTCTTGAGCGCCTCGGAGAACTTCGCGTTGAACAGCGTCTGCAGCGTCGCCTCGTCGCTGGCCCGTACGGTGCCGATGGCCTGGGCGACCTTGATGACGTCCTCGGCGGTCTTGTTCACGCGGACGAAAAACGTGATCTTGATGTCGGCCCGGATGTTGTCCTGACAGATCAGGCCCTCACGGCCGGTCCGCTCGATCTCGATGGTCTTAACCGAGATGTCCATGATCTCGGCCTTGTGGAACACGGGCCACACGACCGCGCCGGTGAACGTCACGTCGACCTTGTTGACCTTGGAGATGATCAGTGCCTTGCCCTGCTCGACCTTACGGAAAAGCCGGCTGACGACAACGAGCAACCCGATCACGATGACCAGTCCGACGGCCAGGAATATGCCGAATCCAGTGGAGATGACGTCCATCAAAGCTCGCTTTCGTATGGCATGACCCAGAAGAATTCGCCGTTTGCGTCGTATTCGAAGATGAGTGCGCTGTCGCCGCGTACGAGCCGGTCCTGACCCGTCGTACGGACCTGGACGACGGCCGACGAGCCGTCCTCCGCGGTGACCTCGGCCTGGCCGAAACCGGCGTTGGCCTCACCGGTGCGGATCACGCACTTCCGGCCGACGAAGTCGCCGCGCGACACCTGGCGCTCGTCGGGGAACAGCCGCCGCAACGGGATCAGCAGACCCCGTGTGGCCAGCCACGCTCCTATGAGGGCGACGAACGGCACGGGCAGCGTGACGTCCGTCAGTTGACTGCCGATCAGCGTCAGCAGCCAGGCGACGGCGATGAACAGTGACAGCGCGATCCCGGCGGGCGCCCCGCCCAGGCCCAGCCACGAGGCCTCTCCGTCCTCGAGATCGAGCAGACCGGAGATGACCACGGCCCAGTACCCCGCTACCACGACGAGCAGAAAAGTGAAGATCACCGTCGGAAAGCTCAACACGACATGTATGAACTCGGTCATCGAACCCCGGTTTGCCCCGTCCCCCTGCGATGTCCTTTCGGACTATATACAGATAAAGATGGAGTAAAGCCGAAAGTTCCCGAACTGCGATCTGGGTTGACCTCAAGTGTGGTTGGGGTTGCAACCTTCGATGCTATGGAACGAAATTTCATGAAAGCGGCGGCGTTTGAGATCTTTGGCGGACCTGAGGTGCTCCGCCTGATGTCGCTACCGATGCCCGCCGTAGGCCCGAGGTCGGTGCTTGTCGCTGTGCGCGCCGCGGGCGTGCAACCCTTCGACGCCGCGGTACGGGCCGGCTGGACGCCGCCCGGCTACAGCGGCGGCTTCCCGCGGATCCCCGGCAACGAGTTCGCCGGGGTCGTCGAGGCGGTCGGCGCAGGCGTCGACTGGGAGGTGGGGGCCGAGGTGCTCGGCTTCTCGCTGCTGAACAGCTACGCCACGCACATCGTCGTCCCGGCCGGCGACGTGACGGCCAAACCGGCGGGGGTGCCCTGGGAGGTGGCGGGCGCGCTGACGGCCGCCGTACAGACGGCTGAGATCGCCGTCGACCACCTCCGGCCCGCCGCCGGGGAGACCCTGCTCATCCACGGCGCCGCCGGAGCGGTCGGGACGGCCGCCGTCCAGATTGCGCTGTGGCGCGGCGCCACGGTCATCGGCACCGCGCAGCCCGCCAACCACGACTACCTGCGCTCGCTCGGCGCGCTGCCGGTCGCGTACGGGCCCGGCCTCTCGGACCGGGTGCGGGCGCTGGCGCCCGGCGGGGTGTCGGCGGCCCTCGACGGGGCCGGCGGGGAGGCGCTGGAGGTGTCACTGTCGCTGGTCGCTGACCGGGGGCGGGTGCTGACGCTGGTGGAGCACGGGAAGGCGGGCTCGCTGGGGGTGATGGTCACGCAGGGGACGCGTACGGCTGAGCGGCTCGGGCGGTATGCGGGGCTTTACGCCAAGGGGGAGTTGCGGTTCCTGATCCGGCGGACGTACGGGCTGGAGGAGGCGGCGCAGGCGCATCGGGAGATCGAGACGGGGCACGGACGCGGCAAGCTCGCCCTGGTGATCTGACACCTCTTCGGCGGCTTTATGGCTTATCGATCGTGGTGCGCCGGCGCTGGTCGAGCTGGGGTGGCGTTGGTCGTGGTGCGCTGGCGTCGGTTGAAGCGGCCCACCTTGGCGCGATTGCCGCAGACCTCCATCGAGCACCAGCGGCGGCTGCCGTTCTTGCTCACGTCGAGGAACCACAGGACGCACTCGGGGTTCGCGCACTTGCGCACGCGGTCGGGGCGGTCGGCGAGGATGCGCACCATGTCGGCCGCCGCCACCCATGCCGCGTGCCACGCCGGGTCATCCACCACGACCATCTCGTACGGCTTGCCCAAGCCGTGCGGCCTGTTTGGGTCGTGCGGTCTGTTTGGGTCGTGTGGCTCGCCCGGCCCGTGCTGGTTGCCAGGTCTGTGCTGTTTGCTCGGCTCGTGCTGCGTGCCCGACCCGGCCGTCTCGCCCAGCTCGGCCGTCTCGCCCAGCCCGCCCAGCTCGGCCGTTCTGCCGAGGGGCCCGCCGCCGCCCTCGCTCCTGTCACGGATCGCCGGGCGGCGGCT
>NZ_JAHKRL010000133.1 GCF_019396405.1 Nonomuraea rhizosphaerae
CTGCCCCCCGAGCCCCCCACCGACCCCCTCTTCCACGGGCTGCCCGAGACGGTGCCCGCCGTCGAGCACCACGTCGACGCCGTCACCGCCCTGCCGCCCGGCGCCGCCTGGCTGGCGCAGACGGCGGCCTGCCCGTACCAGGCGTTCCGGGTCGGCGAGCAGGCGTGGGGGGTGCAGTTCCACCCCGAGGTGCTGCCGGCGCGGATCCGGGAGTGGCGGGTGGACGGGTTCGACCCGGACGAGGTGTACGCGCGGGCGGTCGCCGACGAGCCGGTGTCCACGCCGATCTGGCGCGAGGTGGCCGGCCGCTTCGCCAAGCTGGTCTGACGGGGGGATCCGATGGGACGTTACCCGGCGGGACGGACGGCGCTGGTGGTGCCGGTGCCCGAGGCCGAGCCGGTCGTGGGTCCGTGGCGGGCCGCGCTCGACCCGTCGTCGCCGTACGGGGTGCCACCGCACGTGACGGTGATGTATCCGTTCCTGCCCTCCGGCGAGGCCGGGCGGGCGGCGCTGGGCGAGCTGTTCGCCGGGTTCGCGGCGTTCGACGTGGTCTTCGCCAGGTGCGTGCGGCTGGGCGGCCTGCTCTACCTCGAACCGTCGCCGGCCGAGCCGTTCGCGCGGCTCACCGGCGCGGTCACCGCCCGCTGGCCGCGGGCGATCCCGTACGGCGGCAAGCACGGCGAGGCGCTCCCCCACCTGTCGATCGGCTACGACGGGGGCGAGGCCCGCTTCGACGAGGCGTCGGCCGCGATCGAGCCGGGGCTGCCGGTCAGGTCGCGGGTGACGACGGTGCGGCTGGTGGAGTTCGACGGGACGACCTGGCGGACGGTCGAGGACTTCCCGCTCTCCGCCGCGTGACCCGGCCCGGTCAGGTCAGGTACGTGTCCCAGCCCAGCTTGACCGCGACCGCCACCCCGCACGCCGACGCCAGGTAGCGCAGCGTCTGCCCCGGCAGCCGCCGTACGATCTTCGGCCCGAGCCATCCGCCCACCAGGAACCCGAGCCCCAGCGGGGCCACCGCTCCCCAGTCCACCGGCCCGAACACCGCGAACCCCGCCGCCGCCACCGCGTTCGCCGACCCCGACAGCACGTTCTTGATCGCGTTGAGCCTCGGCAGCGGGTGGTGCAGGAAGATCGCCAGCATGGCGAGCAGCAGGACGCCGCCCGCCGCCCCGAAGTATCCGATGTAGAGGCACGCCCCGAACAGCGCGACCCGCATCAGCACCCCGCGCCGGCCGCCCGCCACACCCTGCGCGCCTACCGCACCCTGCGTGCCCGCCTCGTCCGGTCCGCCGGTCTCGCCCGGTCCGTCGGCCTCGCGTGGTCCGTCGCCCTCGCCCGAGGGGCGGCGCAGCAGCATCAGGGAGGCCGCCGCGATCAGCCACGGCGCCACCACCTCGAACGTCCGCGCGGGCGTCACCAGCAGCAGCGCCGCCCCCGTCGCCCCGCCCAGCGCGCTCACCCAGCTCAGCCGCAGCACCAGGCCGCCCTGCCCGGCCAGCTCCGGCCGCGACCCGGCCACCGCGCCGAGCCCGGTGAACAGCAGCGCGACCGTGTTGGTGACGTTGGCGGCCAGCGGCGGCAGTCCGAACGCCAGCAGCGCCGGGTAGGAGACGATGGACGCCAGGCTCACGACCGTGCTGAGGACCCCGGCCGCCACCCCCGTCCCGAACAGGCCGAACACCTCGCCGCCGATCACCCGGCCATGCTAGGCCGTGCCCGGATCCGGCAGGTCACCGGTGTCACGCGTTGCGGATCTCCGCGGCCGTCCGCAGCCCCAGCAGGTCGACCGACCGCTGCCGCATCTCGACCTTGCGGATCTTCCCCGTCACCGTCATCGGGAACGCGTCGGCGACGTGCACGTACCGCGGGATCTTGAAGTGCGCCAGCCGTCCCGAGCAGAACTCCCTGACCGCCTCGGCCGTCAGCGGCTCGGCGCCCTCGCGCATGATGACCCAGGCCATCAGCTCCTCGCCGTACTTCTCGTCCGGCACGCCGATCACCTGCACGTCGGCGACGTCCGGGTGCCGGTACAGGAACTCCTCGATCTCGCGCGGGTAGACGTTCTCGCCGCCGCGGATGACCATGTCCTTGATGCGGCCGACCACGTTGACGTAGCCGTCGTCGTCCATGGTGGCCAGGTCGCCGGTGTGCATCCAGCGGG
This sequence comes from Nonomuraea rhizosphaerae, assembly GCF_019396405.1. Classification (GTDB taxonomy): domain Bacteria; phylum Actinomycetota; class Actinomycetes; order Streptosporangiales; family Streptosporangiaceae; genus Nonomuraea; species Nonomuraea rhizosphaerae. The sequence continues at coordinate 2,165 of NZ_JAHKRL010000133.1, forward strand.
CGGCGTCGATGGCCTCGGCGGTCTTGTCCGGCTCGTCCCAGTAGCCGAGCATGACCGAGTAGCCGCGCGTGCACAGCTCGCCCGGCTCGCCGCGCGGCACTACCTGGCCGGTGTCCGGCTGCACGATCTTGACCTCGACGTGCGGCATCACCCGGCCGACGGTCTCGGTCCTGCGGGCCAGGTCGTCGTCGGACCTGGTCATCGTGGACACCGGGGACGTCTCGGTCATGCCGTAGCAGATGGCGACCTCGCGCATGTTCATCTCGCTGACGACGCGCTTCATCACCTCGACCGGGCAGGGCGAGCCGGCCATGATGCCGGTGCGCAGCGACGACAGGTCGTACTTCGCGGCCACCGCCAGCTCGGCGATGAACATGGTCGGCACCCCGTACAGGGAGGTGCATCTCTCGTCCTGCACGGCCCTGAGCGTCGCCTCCGGCTCGAAGCCCGGGGCGGGGATGACGACGCACGCGCCGTGCGAGGTCGCGCCGAGGTTGCCCATGACCATGCCGAAGCAGTGGTAGAAGGGCACCGGCAGGCAGACCCTGTCCTGCTCGGTGTAGTGGATCAGCTCGCCGACGAAGTAGCCGTTGTTGAGGATGTTGTGGTGCGACAGGGTCGCGCCCTTGGGGAAGCCGGTCGTGCCGGAGGTGTACTGGATGTTGATCGGGTCGTCGAAGGCCAGCTCCGCCATCCGCGCCCGCAGCCGTCCCTCCTCCACGGCCGCGGCCTCGCCGAGCAGCGCGTCCCAGCCGGGGTCGTCCAGGTAGACGACGTCGGCGTAGCCGATCTCCGCCACCATCGCGCGGTAGTCGCTGGTCCGGTGCGTCTGGGCGCTGATCAGCAGCCGCATGCCCGACTGCTTGACCACGTACTCCAGCTCGTGGCTGCGGTAGGCCGGGTTGACGTTGACCAGGATCGCGCCGATCTTCGCCGTGGCGTACTGCACGAGCACCCACTCGGCGCGGTTCGGCGCCCAGATGCCGACCCGGTCGCCCTTGGCGATCCCCCTGGCGAGCAGGGCGCGGGCGAGGTCGTTGACGTCGGCGTCGAGCTGGGCGTACGTCCATCGGCGTCCCGTGGGGACGTCGACCAGGGCCTCACGGCCGCCGAAGGCCGCCACGGTCCGCTCGAAGTTCTCGCCGATGGTCTCGCCCAGGAGGGCGGTCTGCGCGGTGGCGCTGGAGTACGACTGCATGTGCCCAGTGTCGGCCCGTCCCCGCCGTACGCACCAGCCCCGCCGCCGTGACGCGCCGTCCCGCCGTCCGGGGCGGTCTCAGCGGAGGGCCTCAGTGGAGGGTCTCAGTGGAGGGTCTCAGTGGAGGGTCTCAGTGGAGGGTCTTCGTGATGGCCAGGGCGGTGGTCCGCCAGATCGGGGCGGCGGGGTCGATCACCGCGAGGTGGTCGCCCGACATCTCCAGGTACGTCACGTCGTCGCCGGCCTCCTGGGCGGCGCGGGCGTAGCGGCGGGCGAAGTCGACCAGGTCCAGCTCGTCGCCCGTGCCCTGGACGATGAGCTGCGGCACCTTGAGCGGCAGCCTGAGCAGCGGGCTCGCTCCCGGTCCGGCGGGGCATAGGTTGGGCCGGGTGCGCGTCAACCACCTTCACCCCTGGCCGGACACCGCCGAGGAGGCGCGGGCGATCCAGGAGCGGCTGCGCCCGCGCGTCGAGCTGACCGGGCCGGCGGCGTTCGCCTCGGTCGCGGGGCTCGACGTGCACTACCACGGCGACGACGACGTGACGGCCGCCGTGGTGGTGCTGGACGCGCGTGACGCGAGCCCTCGTGACATGGGTGACGCGGACCCTCGTGACGTGGGTGGCGCGGGGTCGGGTGACATGGGTGGCGCGGGCCTGGGTGAGCTGCCGGTGGTCGAGCAGGTGGTGGTGCGCGGCAAGGCGCGCTTCCCGTACGTGCCGGGCCTGTTCGCCTTTCGTGAGCTGCCCGCGCTGGTGGAGGCGCTCGAACGCCTCACCGTCACCCCCGACCTGCTGGTCTGCGACGGGTACGGCCTGGCGCACCCGCGCGGGTTCGGGCTGGCCTGCCACCTGGGCGTGCTGACCGGGCTGCCCGCGCTCGGCGTGGGCAAGACGCACTTCGTCGGCGCCTGCGACACGCCGGCCCCCGAGCGCGGCGCGTGGACACCGATCGACCTGGACGGCTCGACCGTCGGCCGCGCCCTGCGCACGCGGCCCGGCGTCAAGCCGGTGTACGTGTCGCAGGGGCACCGGATCTCCCTGGACACGGCGTGCGCGCAGGTGCTGCGGCTCTCGCCGTGCCACCGCCTGCCCGAGCCGATCCGCAGGGCCGACCACCTGGCCCGCCACGGCGACCGCTGACCGCCCCGGCGTCATCGGTCGTCCGGGCGCCATCGGTCGCTCGGGCGCCATCGGTCGCTCGGGCGGGGCC
>NZ_JAHKRL010000134.1 GCF_019396405.1 Nonomuraea rhizosphaerae
GTCCGGGACGCGTGACGCGTCCCGGACGGCGGCGAGGCAACGTCAGCGGACCGCGTTGAGCGCGTCCACGATGCCCGAGCCGTAGAAGCCGTTACGGGCCCTGCTGCCTTCACAGGTGTGCGTCGCCGTCACGGTCTGGCCGGTCGGCAGGATCCGCGTGTAGGTGAACGCCCGGGGCTCCGGGCACGCGGTCCTGGTGGCCGTGCCCTTGAGCACCGACTCCACCACGTCCGGGCTCAGCGTCAGGCCGCCGTGGCGGAAGTCGCGGTGCCCGTACTTGCTGACGATCAGCGCCGCCACGCCGGCCGCGCGCGGCGAGGCCATCGAGGTGCCCTGGAGGTACTGGTAGTAGGCGCAGACCGAGCCGCGGCAGTCGCGCACCACGGCCGGCGTGTTGGGGGTGCCGTCGGGGTTGAGCACGCCGCTCGACCTGGCCAGCGCCTCCGGGTAGGCCGACAGGGTGGCCTTGGTGACGTCACGCGTGTTGTCCGCCGTGTCGTACACGTCGCCGCCGGGCGAGGCCACGTCGATGTAGCCGTTGCCGTAGTCGGAGTAGTACGCCTTGCGCTTGCTGATGCCGGTCGAGGAGACCGAGATCACGTGCTCGCCCTCGCTCGGCATGGAGATGCAGCTCGGCGGGATCGTCCGCGAGCGCGGCGCCTCGCCGGGCTCGCTGGCGAAGTCGGGGCTGGAAGCGTCGGTGATCGTCTTGGTGTAGTCCGTGGCGCCGTTGCCGGCCGCCGCGACCAGGGTGACGCCCCGGTTGTGGGCGTAGTTCAGCGCCCGCTGCGTCGCCCTGATGATCACGGCCTGCTCGGCGCGGTCGGCGGGCGAGTCGGCCGGGTTGTCCACGCAGTTGAACAGCCACGGGTCGATGTAGTAGCTCATGTTGACCACGTCGATGCCGTGGTCACCGGCGTACGTCAGCGCGTCCACGCTCGGCTGCAGGAAGAAGAAGCCGGAGTCCTGGCCGGCCCGCAGGTTGACGAGCGTCACCTTGGGCGCCACGCCGGCGATGCCGAGCTTGTTGATCGGCGAGGCGATCGACGAGGCCACGTGCGTGCCGTGGTCGTTCTCGTCCACGTCGGCCGGGTCGTTGCAGGACTGGTCGGGCTCGTCCTCGCACGGGCCGTCGACCTCGGCGCCGTTGGCGTCGACCGGGATGTCGACGGTGAAGTTGCGGCTCAGCGCGCGGTTGAAGTTCGGCGCGATGTCCGGGTGCGAGCCGTCGACGCCGGTGTCCAGGATGCCGACGGTCACGCCGCGGTCGCCCTGCTCGTACTTGTAGGAGCCGTCGGCGGTGGCGTGGATCTGCTTGAGGTCCCACTGCAGCTCGGAGAGCGGCTCGGCCTTCGGGCCCGGCTTGCCGAACTTCGTGGCCGCCGGTGCCCCGCGGCCCTCCTTCTCGACGGCCTCGGTGGCCCTGCGGACCTGCTCGGCCGTGGCGCGCGCGGCCTTGGGAGCGGTCCCGATGGTGCGGTTGTGCGCGACGCCCTCGATCGAGGCGTTGGCGGCCAGGGCCTCGGCGAAGCCGGCGTTGCCGGTGGAGATCGTCGCCACGCCGACGGCGGTGTTCTCCCTGACGACGGTGCCGCCCGCGGCCTCGATGGCCTGGCGCGCGGCGGCGGGCTGCGCGCCTTCCTTGTATAAGACGACGTACTCGACCGTGCTGGCCGAGGCGTTGTTCGCCTCGGCTGGAGTGACCAGGCCGGCAGCCAAGAGGGTGCAGGCGGCCAGGACGATGACACGCTTCACGTGTGAACCTCCGGGTGTGGAAGATTTTCCTCCACCAAGATGGGCACGTTTGGCCGATACGTCCATAGCCACGGGAACGATTTACGATGTCGAAATGATCAGGAACCGGCATGTCGAGTTCGAGCGGCTGCACAACTTCCGCGACCTCGGCGGCTACCGGGCCCGTGACGGCCGTACCGTGCGCTGGGGGTGCCTGTACCGGGCCGACTCGCTGGGCAAGCTCCGGGGCGAGGACTGGGAGCGGTTCCTGGCTCTCGGCGTGCGCACGGTGATCGATCTGCGTTACCCGTGGGAGATCGCCGCCAGGGGCCGGGTGCCCGAGAGCGACGGCCTCGCCTACCACAACCTGAGCATCGAGCACCGGCCCTACGACCAGGCCCAGCTCGCCCCGGACACCGACACCGCCCGCTTCCTGGCCGACCGCTACGCCGAGGTCGCCGCGGACGGCGTGCGCGAGCTGCGGCGGGCCCTGGAGGTGATCGCCGAGGCCGGCAGCGCGCCCGTGGTCATGCACTGCGCCTCCGGCAAGGACCGCACCGGGCTGCTGGCCGCGCTGGTGCTGGCGCTGCTGGAGGTGGAGGAGGAGACGATCGTCGAGGACTTCGCGCTGACCGGCCTGGCCACCGAGCGGCTGCTGGCCGACTGGGTCGCGACCCACCCCGGCCGTACGCCGCGCTGGCCCGGCTTCGCCACCGCGCCGGGCGAGGTCATGCGCCTGTGCCTGGCCGAACTGGCCGCCGGGCACGGCTCGGTGCGCGGCTACGCCGTCAAGAAGCTGGGCCTCGACGAGGCGGTCGTCGAGGCCCTGCGTGAGCGATACCTGGTGTGACCTACTCCGAGAAGCCCAGGGACCCCAGGTCCGGCTGCTGCCAGCCCGCCTGCGGCACGTCGCCCCGGTACGGGCCGGAGACGACCGGCGGCACGAACGTCTCCTTGATCGTCCGGGCGTTCACCCAGCGGATCAGGTTGTAGATCGACCCGGCCTTGTCGTTGGTGCCCGAGGACCGGGCGCCGCCGAACGGCTGCTGGCCCACGACCGCCCCGGTCGGCTTGTCGTTGACGTAGAAGTTGCCGGCCGCGAAGCGCAGCCGCTCCGACGCCGAGGCGATCGCGTACCGGTCGCGGGCGACGAAGGAGCCGGTCAGCGCGTACTGCGTCGCCGACTCCATCTGGTCGAGCACCGTGTCGAAGTCGCGGTCGTCGTAGACGTGGACGCCGAGGATCGGGCCGAAGTACTCCTTGACGAAGATCTCGTCGGTCGGGTCGGCGCACTCCAGGACGGTCGGCTTCACGAAATATCCGGTCGAGTCGTCGTAGGAGCCGGTCAGCACGTCGATCGACGACGACTCCCGCGCCCGGTCGATGGCCGCCTTGTGCTTGGCGAAGGCCCGCCCGTCGATGACCGCGCCCATGAACGTCGACAGGTCGCCCGCCACGTCACCCACGGTCAGCGCCTCGGCCGCGGCCACGAACTCGTCCCGCATGCCCGCCCACAGCGAGCGCGGCACGTACGCCCGCGAGGCCGCCGAGCACTTCTGCCCCTGGTACTCGAACGCGCCCCGCAGCAGCGCCGTGGAGAGCACGGCCGGGTCGGCGGACGGGTGCGCGAGCACGAAGTCCTTGCCGCCGGTCTCGCCGACCAGGCGCGGGTAGGACCGGTAGGAGGCGATGTTCGCGCCCACGGTGGCCCACAGGTGCTGGAACGTCGCGGTCGAGCCGGTGAAGTGGACGCCCGCCAGCGCGGGGTGGGTCAGCGCGACCTCGGAGACCGCCTGGCCGTTGCCGGTGACCATGTTGATCACGCCCGGAGGCAGCCCCGCCTCCTCCAGCAGGCGCATGGTGAAGTGCGCGGCGAACTGCTGCGTGGGCGACGGCTTCCAGACGACGACGTTGCCCATCAGCGCGGCCGACGTCGGCAGGTTGCCGGCGATGGCGGTGAAGTTGAACGGCGTGATCGCCAGCACGAACCCTTCCAGGCCCCGGTACTCCATCCGGTTCCACACCCCGGGCGAGGACACCGGCTGGTCGGCGTAGAGCTGACGCGCGTACGCCACGTTGAAGCGCAGGAAGTCGATCAGCTCGCAGGCCGCGTCGATCTCCGCCTGCTGCGCCGACTTCGACTGCCCGAGGATCGTGGCGGCGTTCAGCGTGTTGCGCCACGGCCCGGCCAGCAGGTCGGCCGCCCGCAGGAAGATCGCCGCCCGCTCGTCGAACGGCAGCGCCCGCCAGGCCGGGGCCGCCCGCAGCGCGCTGGAGATCGCGTCCTCGACGTCCTTGGCCGTGGCGTCGTGGGTGCGGCCGAGCACCGAGGCCGTGTTGTGCGGCTGCACCACGTCGATCGGCGCGCCGCCGCCGAGGCGCCGCTCACCGTCGATCGTCATGGTCAGGTCGATCGAGCCGCCGGCCAGCTCCTTGAGCCGGTTCTCCAGCGCGGTGCGCTCGGCGCTGCCCGGGCCGTAGCCGTAGACCCGCTCGTTGGCGGGAACCGGCACGTTGCTGATGGCGTCCATTTACTTACCCCCAAGGGCACGAAGGAAGAAGGCGACGTTGGCGGGGCGCTCGGCCAGGCGGCGCATGAAGTAGCCATACCAGTCGTCGCCGTAGGGGACGTAGACGCGTACGGTGTGCCCGGCTCCGGCCAGGTCCTCCTGCCGGTCGGTGCGGATCCCGTACAGCATCTGGTACTCGTAGGAGCCGACCGGGCGGCCGAAACGGCTGGCGAGCAGCTCGGTGACGGAGATGATGCGGTCGTCGTGGGTGGCCACCATGGGGTACCCCTGCCCGGCCATGAGGGCGCGCAGGCATCGCACGTACGCCTTGTCGACCTCGCCCTTGCTCTGGTGGGCGACCGAGGCGGGCTCGCGGTAGGCGCCCTTGACCAGGCGCACGCGCGAGCCCTCGACGGCCAGCTCGCGGCAGTCGTCCTCGCTGCGGAACAGGTACGCCTGGATCGCCACGCCCGTCGAGGGGTGGTCGGCGCGCAGCTTGCGCAGGATGTCCAGCGTCGAGTCGACGGTGGTGTGGTCCTCCATGTCGAGCGTGACGGTCGAGCCGCCGGCCTCGGCGGCGGCGCAGATCTCGCGGGCGTGGCCCAGCGCCATGCCCTCGTCGAGCCGCTGGCCGAGCGCCGACAGCTTCACCGACACCTCGGCGGCGCCGCCCAGCTCCAGGGGGCGCAGCGTGTCGAGCAGCGTGAGGTAGGCCTTCGTGGTGGCCGCGGCGGCGCTGGCGTCGCGGGTCTCCTCACCGAGATGGTCGACGGTGACGGAGAGGTTCGCGTCGCGCAGCCGCTCGATGGCGGCCCTGGCCTCCTGTACGCTCTCCCCGGCGACGAACCTGTCGACCACCTTGCGGGTGAGCGGGAAGCCGGACACGGCGCGGCGCACCAGCGCGCTCCGGGACGTGGCGAGAAGCAGTTGACGGAGCATGCCTCCACCCTAAAACCCCAGCTCACGAGGGGCCATTGACGCGCGTAACGCGGCGTGTGGCAGGCTGTCATACAAATGCACAACTCGGCAGATCTACAGGACGTCGTCGATGAGCTGGCCCGCCTCCTGGGAGCCTCGGCGACGCTGGAGGACCGCTCGTTCCGCCTGCTGGCCTACGGCGCGCAGCACGGCGACATCGACACCGTCCGCCAGGAGTCCATCCTGCGCAGGCGCGCCACCTCCGAGGTGCGCGACTACTTCGAGCGCTACGGCATCGCCAGGGCCGCCGGCCCGGTCAGGATCCCGGCCGACGCCGACCTCAGGGTGCTGGCCCGGGTCTGCTGGCCGCTGCGCCACTCCGAGGTCACCTACGGCTATCTGTGGCTGCTGGACGAGGGCGGCCTCACCGACGAGGTGCTGAGCCGCGCCGAGCCGCTGGTGGCCAGGGCCGCCGCCGCGCTCGCCCAGGAGGCCAGGAGCCGCCAGGACCTCGGGCGCGGCCTTCGCGCGCTGCTCTCGGCCGACCCCGAGGAGCGGGCCGAGGCCTCCATCGAGGCGCGCGGGCCGGTGACCGCCATCGCCGTGCGCGAGTCGTCCGAACGCGTCGCCGCCCTGTGGACCCTGCCGCGCGGCGTCCTGGCCCGCGCCGGCTCGCCCGTCGCCCTGCTGGCGCCCGCGCGCTTGGCCGCCGAGGTCGCCCGGACCGTCCAGAGCGCCTACGGCACCGCCGCCGGCATCGGCGCCCCCCGTACGGACCCGGCGGACGCCTGGCAGAGCTGGCGCGAGGCGCGTCAGGCGCTGCGCGTCGCCGAGCACTTCCCGGCCTTCGCGCCCGTCGCGCGCTGGGAGGACCTGGGCGCGCACCGGCTGCTGGCCAGGCTCGGCCGGCACGACCTGCGCGAGCTGGCGGACGAGACCGCGGCCCTGGACGCCGAGCTGGCCCACACCGTCGAGTCCTACCTCGACCACGGCGGGCACGTCCAGAAGACGGCCGCCGAGCTGGGCATCCACCGCCAGACTCTGTACTACCGGCTGGGCAAGGCCGAGCGGACGCTGCACCGCGACCTGGCCGACGGCGACGACCGCCTGACCGTCCACCTGGCGCTCAAAGCGGCGCGACTCCTAGACGCCTGAGCGCCGCCTCGTCGCCCGGGCCGCCGCGGCCGGCCAGTCCCTCGGCGACCCGTTCGCGGTGCGCGTCGTCCTTCTGCCCGTCGTACTTGAACTTGCCGCGGATCTCCTCGATCGCCAGCCTGAGCCCCCGCAGGCCCGACAGCAGCCGCGGCATCCGCGCCGGGTCCCCGTGACCGGGCTCCAGGTCGTCGAGCTGCGCGCGCAGGATGTCCAGCTTGCCGTCGTCGGCCGTGACGACCTCGGCGTTGCAGACGAGCTGGACGGAGGAGTAGTACGTGGTCGGCACCCCCAGCTCGGGCTCGACGCCCGGCTCGGCCCGCCAGGCGCCCCGGACGTAGGCCCAGGGACCGGCCACCGACACGACCACCTTGGGGTTCTCCTCGACGGCCGCCCAGATCGGGTTCGGCCTGGCCAGGTGGAGCAGGATCGTCCGGTCGTTCACGAGCAGGAACTGCGTGGGAACCACGACGGGCACCTCACGGCCGCGGCCCGCGGCGATGAGATGCCCGAACTGGTTGTCCTTCACGTACGCCAGGGACTGCTCCTCGGTGGCGGAGTCCCAGGGGTGAATGAGCATGAAAAGGGATTCTAGGCGCAGGCGAGTTCGTACACCCGCACCAGCTCCTGGCTGACCCGCTCCCACGAGTAACGCGAACGGGCGCGGTCGGCGCCCGCGTAGCCGAGCGCGGTGCGCAGCGTCGGGTCCGTCAGCAGCTCGCGGGCCAGCCGCGCGGTGCGCGCGGGACGGTCCGGCGGGACCAGCAGGCCGGTGACGCCGTCGATGACCGAGTCGAGGTGCGCGCCGACGGCCGAGGCGATCACGGGGACGCCGCAGGCCATGGCCTCCAGCGCGACGATGCCGGTCGTGGACTCGCGCGGCAGGGACACCACGGCGTCGGCGCTGCGGATCAGCTTGGGCACCGCGGTCCGCTTGACCTGCCCGACCAGGCTGACCCTGTCGGCCACGTCGAGCTGCTCGGCCAGCGCGCGCAGACGGCGGGCCTCGCGGTCGTCGTCGAGCTGGTCGGGCTCGGGGCCGCCGGCCAGGACGAGCTCGACGTCCGGGAGACCGGCCAGCGCGCGGATGATCGTGGGGGCGCCGCGCTCGGGGGTGAGCGGGCCCAGGTGCAGCAGGCGCTTGCGGCTGCCCTTGGTGGCCACCGGGCCGGTGCGGTGGAAGCGCTCGGTGTCGACGCCGTACGGGACGACGGCGATGTTGTTGCGCGGGACGCCGAGCCGGATCAGCGCCGACTCCTCGTCACCCGAGCCGGCGATCACGGTCCTGGCGTTGCGGCCGAGCGCCCGCTCCAGCTTGACGTGGGCGGCGTCGACGGTGTGGAACGTCTGCGTGACCGGCACGTTCAGGCCCTTGGCGCCGGTCACGGCCGCCAGGCCGCCGGTCCAGGAGTGGGCGTGGATCACGTCGGGCCGCTCCTGGCTCCAGCGCCGGCTCAGGTACTGGCCCACGTCGCTCAGGTACGGCATGACGTCCGCGGGGCTGAGGTCATGCGCGGGGCCCACGTCGATGTGCTCGACCGTGACCCCCGGGGCGACCCGCGTCCTGGGCTTGCCGTCGGCACTGTCACGGCGGGAGTAGATGGTGACGTGGTGGTCGCGTCCCAGCTCGCGAGCGACAGCGAGGATGTGGTGACGCTTGGTTCCCGTGGCGGACGCGACGATCGCGATGTTCATGGCACACCTCAGCGTGAAAAGCCTTCAGGTGTGCCTGCGTCTTAGGCACGTCTTTCTCCAGTGCTGACCTTACCCAAAGACGGCCGAATCGCAAACCCCCGCAGATCAGGACACCTGATCGGGTGTTCCTAAATGCCGCGCAAGGCCAGCACGACGATCTCGTCCCACACCTGGCCGCCGGAGAACGCGTGCCGGTCGGCGTCGATCGCCTTCACCACCGTGGACGGCGCCTGCCCCGCGCATCTGCCGAGCACGTCGGCCAGCCGCTCCTCCCCGTACGGCTCGCCCGTCTCGTTCCTGGAGGAGATGAGGCCCTCGGAGTAGAGCACCAGCGTCTCGCCCACCCCGACAGTCAGCTCCTCCACCTCGGTCTCCGCCTCCGGCGCGATGCCCAGCGGCACCCCGCCGCCCGAGGCGAAGCGCACGCTTCCGTCGGGCGACAGCAGCGCCGCCGGATGGTGCCCGGCCGAGGACAGGCGGATCTTCCTGCCCTTGACGAAACCCGCCGTGACCATCACGAACATGCCCGTGCCCTGCGACACCAGGGCCTCGTTCACCTTGCGCACCACGACGTCGGGGTCGGACTCCCAGACGCTGAGCACCCGCAGGCCGCCCCTGACCATCGCGCTGACCGACGCGGCCTCCTCGCCCTTTCCGGCCGCGCCGCCGAGCGCGAACGCCCAGCCCTTGCCCGCCGGGAACACGTCGTAGAACTCCGCGCCCACCGACGCGCCGGGGTGGTAGACGGCGGCGGCCTCGTACCCGGGCACGTCGGGAAGGTTGCGCGGCGCCACACTGGCCGACAGCGCGTCAGCGGCCCGCGACCGGGTCTGGAAGCTGGCCTGGGCCCGCACCGCCAGCCCGAGCTGCAGCCCGACCTCCTGCATCACCCCGAGGTCGGCCAGCGTGAACGGCGGCCGGTCGTGCGCCCTGACCAGCGTCAGCACGCCCTCGGCGTCGCCGATGGGCACGCACAGCATCGAGCCGGCCCCCATGGCCGTCAGCAGCGGCCCGTCGGCGCAGAAGCCGAGCAGCGTCTCGTCGTCCACCATCTCGTGCACCACGCCCGAGCCGCGCTCCAGCACCTGCGCCACCACCTGGCTGGCGGCCGGGGGAGAGGACTCGACCTGCCGCACGATGTCGCCCAGAGGCTGGTTCTTGGGCGCCACCACGGCCGCGCGGCGCGGCATGCCGTCGCGCACCATGTCCGCCACCACCCAGTCGGCCCAGTCGGCCGCCAGCAGCCGCGTCGCCCTGGGCAGCGCCACCGGCTGCCGCAGCGCCTCCTCGTCCAGCAGCAGCGTGGTCATCCTGGCCAGCAGGTCCTGGCGCTTGGCCGCGGCCAGCAGCAGCGCGCCGTCGGACTCCTCGGGCCGCCGCGCGCCCGGCTCGGGAAGCTGCACCTCGGTCGGCAGCGCCACGGCGGCCACCATCTGCTGCGGCTCGCCCGGCATCGTCAGCCTGGTCAGCGCCACCTGCACCGTGTGCGTCCGGCCCTGGTGGGCCAGCCGCGACTCGAACGCCGCCGGCTGCCCCGTCTGCAGCACCGCCGTCAGGTGCGAGCGGAACGCCGCCCGCCGCGACACGTCCACCAGCAGCGGGAACGAACGCCCGACCAGGTAGCCGTCCGGGCTGCCGAGCATCCGCGAGGTCTCCGGGTTGATGCGCCGCACGACGCCGCCGCCGTCCAGCACGATCACCGGCACCGGGAAGGCGCGGTAGACCTGGCGCAGCAGCTTCAGCTCCCGCTGGGTCCCGTCCTTCTTGCCGCCCTGCCGTTTGGGCGCCTTCTTCAGCGCCTCACGCGCCTCGGCCAGCAGCTCGGCGGCGGTGTCCAGCTCCGCGAGCGCGGCGTCGAGCGTCGGCGCGAGGTCCGAGGGATAGGCGGCCCTCGCCTCGCGCAAGGATGAGACGCGCCCGGACAGGGCGTCCAGGGCGTCTTCCAGGCCGGGCATGGTCATTCTCTGACGCTACGCCACGCTGGATAATGGTAGCCATAAGGGGTAGGGGCTTCTTGCTATGAAATCAACGGCGATGATCACCCCCGGCTTGGCCCGCAATCTGGCGACTCTCGGGCGGCTAGGCGAAGACACCTCGACGGAAAGCGTGCTGCGCGGATTGACGACCGCGCTGGCCGACGGCGTGCCCGGCTGCTCGGGCGGCTCGGCCGAGCACTGGCGCGACCAGCGGGTCCTGGTCTCCGGCTCGCACAGTGAACTGATCATGCTCGTGGAAGGCGAACGTGAGCTCGGTGAAGGTCCCTCCACCGAGGCCAGGCTGACGGGCGGCCGCGTGGTCGTGACCGACATGCTGAGCGACTCGCGCTGGCCCCGCTACGCCCTGCTGGCCGCCCGCTGGGGCGTGCGCTCGGTGCTCACCGTGCCCGTCAAGCTGGACTCGGTCCTGCTCGTCATCGGGCTGTACTCGGTGCGGCCGGCCACGTTCTCGCCCCAGGGCGCCCAGGTGCTGGCCGACATGCTGACCGAGCAGGTCGGCGTCGCCATGGCCAACCTGTGGGACTTCGAGGAAGTGCGCACGGACGCGGCCCAGCTCCAGGAGGCGCTCGCCGGGCGCTCCCTGATCGACCAGGCCAAGGGCATCATCATGCAGACCAGCGGATGCTCGGCCGAGGCCGCGTTCGAGGAGCTGCGCAGGATCTCCCAGCACCACCAGGTCAAGGTGGCCGATCTGGCCAGGCTCCTGGTCGAGGAACACCAGCGGAAGTCACGACGATAGGTCCGGCCGGCTGTGGGTGGCGAGCGCGTCCGCGTGGCGCGCCCACGGCCGAGGGCCACCTGTGCGCGGGGCTAGCCAATGGCCGCCAGCGCGTCGTCGAGCGTGTCGTACAGCGGGAGCCGCTGCGCCAGCCCGGTGATCCACATCACTTTGGATTTCGAATATTCGACGCCGACCAAGGCGAACCGGGCACCTGAGGTCAGGCTGGTCTGCCAGTGGTGAACGATCAGGCCCAGCGCCCGCGAGTCCATGAAGGTGACCCCGGACAGGTCCAGGATCAGCTCGGAACCCGCCAGTGAGAGGTAGTCGGCGAACTGCTCGCGCGTCGTGGCGTCGAGCACACCGTCTACCTTGATCACCGTGATCGCGTCCACGGTCGACGACGTAAGGCTAAGGGCCGCCACCGCCCCTTCGCCGTTCTCCGGCATTGTCACGGGGCAACCCTACTGTCACCGAACGAGCGAGGAATACTTCCTCCCCCATGGGGGACACTGGATCCGAAGTCCAGCAGAGGGCTTTCGTCTCGAAAGTAGAACGAGGCATGCCTCTGCCTGGGCTTTTCTTGGTGGTAGAGGCCGCCCTGCGACCCATATGAGGAGCAGCGATGGCTGTGCAGGAATACGTCCTCGAGGATCTGACCGCCGAAGAACTCCTCGCCGAAATGGTCGACGCCACCACCGCCGACAGCCACAGGGAACGACTGCGCGAGCGCATCGTCGAGATGCACCGCCCGCTCGCGATGGAGATCGCCAGACGTTACCGCTACCGCGGCGAGCCGCAGGAGGACCTCCTGCAGGCGGCGTACGTCGGTCTCATGAAGGCCATCAACGGGTTCGATCCGACGCTCGGGCACGCCTTCAGGGGCTACGCTGTGGTCACCATGACCGGTGAGGTCAAACGCCACTTCCGTGACCGTACCTGGGCCATCCGGGTGCCTCGCCTCTACCAGGAGCGCCGCTCCGAGCTGAACCGGCTCGTCGCCGACCTCAGCCAGGACCTCGGCCGCTCGCCGACCGTGGCCGAGCTGGCCGCCAGGATGAACATCAGCGAGGAGGACGTCCTGCTCACACTGGACGCCTCCGCCGCCTACAGCACGCTGTCGCTCGACGCGCCGCTCGGCACCGACGACGACGCCGCCTCGCTCGGCGACGTCATCCCCGAGGACGACGACACGCTGAGCACCATGCTCGACCGCGAAGCGGTCAAGCCACTGATCGACGCGCTGCCCTCCAGGGAGAAGCACATCCTGCTGCTCCGCTTCTTCGGGAACATGACTCAGGCCGAAATCGCGGCCGAGTTCGGCATCTCGCAGATGCATGTATCGCGAATCCTCCGTAAAGTGCTGGACCAGCTACGCAGTGAGCTGGTCGGCTGAGAGGGTGGTTGCCGGGTGGAAGAGGATGTCGATCCTCAAGCGGGCCCTGCCGGTCCGCCACCTGGCGTACCCGTGAAACACCTCGCCTTCCGGCTGCCGGACCTGCCGCAGGTCCGGCAGTTCGCCGCGACCGAGGCGCGGGGGGTCGGCATGGCCGAGGAGGCGGTGGGCGACTTCGTCATCGCCGTCAACGAGGTGGCCACCAACGCCGTCACCCACGGCACGCCCGACGCGCGGCTGCGTACCTGGATCCAGGACGGGGACCTGGTGGTCGAGATCCACGACGACGGGACGTGGAAGCCCGGGCCGATGCCAGGGGCGATCGGCGGGATGGGGCTGTGGGTGGCGCGGCTGCTGTCGGCCGACCTGTCGTTGCGGGTGGGGGAGCAGGGGAGCACGGTCACGATGCGCTTCCCCGGCAAGGCGTAGGTGCTCGGGGGACATTTCCAGGGGTGAAAGCGGGCGCGCGACGGGTCCGTGTGGACCGCGCCGCGCGCTGCTCGAATGGGACGGATCCTCCTCAGCGGCGGGTGCGTCCGCGCCAGCCGCCGTAGCTCTTGACGCTCGCCGTGCCGATGCCCGCCTGGTGCAGCGCCAGT
The DNA here is from genome assembly GCF_019396405.1 of Nonomuraea rhizosphaerae. GTDB lineage: Bacteria > Actinomycetota > Actinomycetes > Streptosporangiales > Streptosporangiaceae > Nonomuraea > Nonomuraea rhizosphaerae. The sequence goes on from NZ_JAHKRL010000134.1 coordinate 12,720, forward strand.
AACGTGAGCCCGAGGAGCATGAAGGTCGTTCCGGAGATCCCGCCGCCCAGGCCGACGTTCAGCAGGTCGAGCAGGAATCCAAGGCCGAAAATGATCGCCGCGACAATCGCGAGCATGTCAGGTCACCTCGTTCTGTGGTTCTAAGACTGGAATGTCGAGGACTTCAGGGGGTTCGCGGCCGTCGCGGCCGTTGCGCTCTGGGCGGCCGGCGTCGTGTCGTGGCTGGACAGGCTCAGCAGCCGCTCCAGCACGACCCGGTACTCACGCAGGGCCAGCCGCAGCTGCTCGGTGTCGCCGGCGTCCTTCCAGCGGTCGCGCAGCTCGCCGGTGCGCGCCGTCAGACTGGCCGTCAACGCCTCCACGACCTCGCCCACCAGGCCGTCGGCCCGCTGGACGGCCTCGGCCGGGTCGTCCACGAACGAGGTCTGCACCTCGCGCCAGCGGGTCTGCACCTCGGCGGGATCCTGGTCGAACAGGGAGGTGTCCTGGGGGGCCGCGTGGGCGGGCACCGGCTCGGCGACGACGGCGTCGGTCTCGGTCACCAGGACCTCGGGGTCGGCGTCCAGGTCGTTGCCGTCACGGCCGCGGAGGTTGTCATCACCATGGCGGTTGTCGTCGCCAGGGAGGTCGTCGTCGTCATCGGCGTCCGCGTAGGGCGCGTCGGCGCTGACGTCGCCACTGACATAGGCGTCGTCGTTCCTGCCTCCGACGTTCCCGTCGTCGTTCCTGTTCCCGGCCACCCGGACGTCGCCGTGGTCGCCGTACGTGGACTCCGCGAGCTCGGGATCCGCGTGAGCGGGGTCGGCGTGGACGGACTGCGCGTGAGCGGGACCGCTCCCCACCCTGCTCGGAGGCTGGGTGTCCGCCAGCATGTCACCGGCATCACCACCGGTGGCGCGTACCCGGCGGTCCCCGTCCTCGACGTCCTCGTCGTCCTCGTCGGTCGTGGCGTACGGCTCGTGATAGCGTCCCGTGCCGTCGTCCTCGTCGTTCCCCCGGTGAGCGGCACCGAGATCAGCGGTGGGGACGTCGTTCTCCCGCAGCTCCTCCGCCGCGGTGCGGTCGTCGAGACCCTCGCGGGACGGATCGTCGTAGGCCCGGGAGCCGTCCTCCCGCTCGTCCCTGTTCCGCTGATGCGACGGGACCTTCAGCTCGTCGCTGCTGCTCATGTCCTTCACCGTCCTCGCGTGGTCTCTTGCAGCAGTTCCTCGAACAGCGCGCGGTAGTGCACCATCGCCTGGCGGAGGTCCTCGGTCGAGGCCTCCTTCCTGGCGGCACGCCCGCTGATCTCATGAGCCGTCCGGTAGTGGTCGATGGTGGACGCGTGCCCGACGGACAGGTCGGACACCTTCTGCTCGAAGTTCTCGGTGGGGTAACCGCGCTCGGCCATGACCGACGTCACCAGCTGGTCGGCCTCCGTCACCGCGAACGCCGGCGCGTCCACGAAGCGCTCCTGCACCTCGATCCAACGGTTGGCGTAGGCGTCACGCGACTCCTCCGGCAACGGCCGGATGTCCAGCTCGGCGTGGCGCTGCTCGCGGGCGATCAGCTCCTGCTCCGCGTCCCGCTTGTTGTCGTGCTCCGCCATCAGGCGTTCGTACTCGGGGCCGAAACGCGCGCGGAGACGGCTGCGGCGCTGCTGCTGCATCACCACATACCCGACTGCGGCCACCGCCACTATCGCGACCACGATGACGACCACCCAAATGAAGGTGGACATATTGTTCGCCTCCGGTCTCTTTTGTTGAGACCAGCGACTGCCCCCGTTCGCGCGTCCGAAACGCCGCTCTCAGCGGCGTTCCAGGCCGTTCCTGGCGGCCTCCAGCACTGCTGCGACGTGTGAGCCCCCAGGGGCGGCGGCGACCTCCCTGAAACCGATCCGGCTGTCGTAGTCCACGTCGAGCCCGGCGTCCACGAGCCGCTGCGCCCACCGCAACGCCGTGTTCAGCCGCTCCGGCGCAGGTGGCTTCCCCTGCGCCGCCGCCGACAGGTTCCGCAGGTTCGTGGCGGGCCCGGACTGCGCGTGGCTGCGCTCCAGCTTCCACGGTACGGCCCCGCTGTGGTCGAGCATCGCCTTGGCCAGCCCGGCGGCCCGCTTCGCCTGCAGCACCCCGGACTCGCTCACCCCGAAGTGAACGGCCAGCTCCTGCACGCTCAAACCCTCGGCGACGAGCCTGGCCAGCTCACCCCGATCGATCGTTGGCCTCCGCCCCACGTCCACCTCCGCTGTGTGCGCGTGCGGGTCTGATGTGCGCTAAGGTTATGACGTCCCGCCCCGAAGGGGGCGACCGACACGACCGGGACGTAGCGCAGCTTGGTAGCGCACTTGACTGGGGGTCAAGGGGTCGCAGGTTCAAATCCTGTCGTCCCGACGGTCGAAAAAGGCCAGCCAATCTGGATGAATCCCCAGGTCGACTGGCCTTTTTTGTGATCTTCGTTTCGTTGGCCGGCCGGCTAGACAGCTTTCAGTTTGGGACCAGATTGGGACCAGCGCCCCGTCAGGTGCGCGCTGAGCGCGTTCCCGGCCGCGTGGAGCGCGGCATTGTCGGGGTGGAGATAGCGCTGGGTCGTGCTCAGCGAGCCATGCCCGGCGATCTTCCGGAGCACGTGCATCGGCACCCCGGCATCGGCCATCCACGTCAGCCCGGTGTGGCGTAGATCATGGCGGCGCAGGTGCTCGTACCCCAGCCCGGCCACCACCTGGTCCCAATGGGTGGCATCACGCAGCACGGCCGTGCTGATCCGCCCGCCCTTGGGGCCGGTGAACAATCGCGCCGCGGGGTCCCTTCCCGCGGCGTTGAGCCGCTCCAGAACCAGGTCTTGAATCTCGACGATGATCGGGACCTTGCGAGCCCGCTTGCCCTTGGTCCCTTTGTCCGCCAGCCCTCCGGGGCTGGGGGTTGTCTGTCGGCGCACGGTCCACGTCCAGGTGTCGGTGTCGATGTCGCCGACCCGCACGCCGGAGACCTCGCCGATCCGTGCGGCCGTGCAGGCGGCGAAGATCACTGTTCTGCCCCAGCCCGCGTAGGAGTCGGCCGAGCGGTCGACGAGCGCGTTGGCCAGTCGTTCCAGCGCGGCCCAGTTCGGCAGCGCCAGCGCACGAGGGTCATCGAGCTCGTCCTCGGCTTTCCGGTATTCGCGCTGCCAGCCGGTGATCCTGGCCGGGTTGCGGTCGATGATGCCGTCCCGGACGGCTTGCTCCATGACCCGGACGAGGACGGCCAGGCTGTTCTTGACCGTTGAGCGACTGCACTCGTCGGCGATCCAGCCGTGTACACCGCGATCGACCGCCCCAGTGGTGATCATCCGGACGGGAAGGTGCCCCAGCGTCGGCACCACCCGTTTGCGCCACCCCCCGGTAAGTTAACCTGCCCGAGTCGTCGGTGAGGCGCGCATTGTGAGTTTGTAGATCACGTTTGAGGGTGGGTGGCGTTCACACGCGCGGGCGTAGGCGGCGGTGCCTTTGCGTTCACGGGGTTTGGAGCGGGGCCGTCGAGTCAGGAGTGGCTGGTTCCACACCTCGTGGAAGACCTCCCGGAGGAGGCCGTGGCGGGGTGGCTCATTGATCGTTCGGGCCAGGGCTCGTAAGACGACGGTGAAGGAGATCCGGTCGGGATCGATGGGCTGATCGGGGTGGGCGTGTGCGGCTCGTGCACGAGCGATTTGCACCACCTGATAGACGATGAGCAGGGCATACAGCTCTTGAGCGACGCCGTTGGGGTCCTTGGATCGCAAGATCTTCTGAGGTCCGCGCAGATAGGTCTTGGCATCCGCGTACCCGGTTTCCGATTCCCACCGCTCGGCATACAGTTGCGCAATCTGGGTGGCGGGGGCCTCGCCGGGTCCAGCAGAGTCGTGATCAGCCGGTAGTTCTCGCTCCGAGTCTCGCCGATCTCGGGGATGACGGTGACGGCGTATTCCACGACCCTGACCCGCATGCCCAGCGCCTGGCGGGCGCGCAGGCCGCGACGCGGCAGCGGCCGCCCGGCTGCCCGATCGCGTTCGGCTTGGAGGGTTGGTCGCTGTAGGGCAAAACGCTCAGGTAGGAGCCGTCGGCCAGTTCGGTCAGCACCGGCAGACGGCGGTGATACTGCACTCGGACGATCACATCGGCGCCGGTCGCGGCGATCCGGGCGACCTGGGGATAGCCGGAGAAGTAGCGGTCGATCAGCACCAGCATGCCGGGGCCGAAAGCCCCTGCCCACACGAGCTTGTCCAGCAGACGCGGCTCACCGACGCGTAAGGTTCCCCAGACCGCATCGAGTAGGGCGCGCGTGTCGCAGGCGATCAGCATCAGCAGGCGTACCTGTGGATAGCGGCCCGGGCCGATGCGCCCGTGCGGAGGATCACCGAAGGCGGTGCGGTTGGCCGGGGTGTCGGCGACGTCCAGGCGCGTGCCATCGGCCGCGACCTTCAACAGCGCCAGCTCGCGATCGAAGGCCCGCATGCCGGGCGTGTGCGGTTTCTCGGCCGACCCCAGCAAGCCACGCAACAGCGCTTTGAGCGGCGCTCGTCCCAGTCGGCGTCGGGCCTGAACCGCGGCCGACACGGAGGGAATAGGCCGCCGTCTACCGCTCAAGTGCCGCGTGAGCTGGTTAAACAGCACCCGCAAGACCTCGCCGTAGCCGAAGCCGGGGCATAGCCACAGGGTCAGCACGAAGTACAAGGTCACTCTCGCGGGCAGGGCGCGCTTACGCGCTTCCCGGGATCCGCAGGCGTCAATCACCTCATCCACCAGGTCCGGTGGCACGATCTCCATGATGGCTCCGAGCCCGAGCTGATCCAGCGGATGAGTCGGTGATCCGCGGGCCCGGACACTCGCGTCAGTCGGCGTATCGGTGGCAGCATGACCAGACAACGGGGTTTCCCGCGCTTGTGGTCCTCTTCGTCGAGACCAGTCGCGCAGGAGACCCCGTCCTACGTCAAGACGACAAAGTTCGTTAACTTACCGGCGTTGCGACCTGTCCAAGCCCCAACGCGACCTCCTCGCCAAGCTCAACATCCCCACCCCCAACAAGGTCATCGAGCTCGCCGCCACACCCCGCTGACCAGCAGCAACACCTCCGCCTAGAGAAACGCCCACCCGAGCGTCTCCCCAGGTTCCCCCAGCTCAGACCCCAAACCTGAGCATCTAGCCCTCCGAATTACGTCGAACCCAGGCCGGGTGGCCCGGAGGAATCTCACCTCCGGGCCACCCGGCGGTGAACGCCCGTCACTTCCGGACAGCACGCGGGTGGCTCCTTGGTGACCAAGTTGGCGGCCCGCCCTCGCTGGCTGCCAGTGAGGTGTTCCGGTGTTCAGGTCGGAGTGGAGCACGGTCCAGTCCTTCGGCTTGAGCTCACCGGGAGATCGGCCTGGGTCGCCTGGTCACTGATCCGCAGCTCGGCCGACCGGTGCCGTTCGTCTGCGAGAGTGTCCCGCACGGCGGTCAGCGGCCAGGCCGGCCGCGCGGCCAGGCGTGCGGCGACGGCGCACAGCGCCAACGGCAGCCCGCCGCACATCCGCACCAGGTCGG
>NZ_JAHKRL010000135.1 GCF_019396405.1 Nonomuraea rhizosphaerae
CGGGGCGCCCGTCCGGTGCGCGTGGGGCCCCCTGCTGGCGATCGCCGCCGCCATGGCGGCCGTGCTGCTGGCCTTCGGCGGCCGTTACGGCTTCCACCGCGACGAGCTGTACTTCCTGGTCGCCTCCCGGCACCTGGACTGGGGCTACGCCGACCAGCCGCCGCTGCTGCCCCTGATCATGCGCCTGTTCAGCGGCGAGTCGGTGGTCGCGGTGCGGGTGCCGGCCGCGCTGCTGTCGGCGGCCGGGGTGGTGGTCGCCGGGCTGTCGGCGCGCGAGATGGGCGGCGGCCGTCGCGCCCAGGCGCTGGCGGCGGGGGCGTACGCGGTGTGCCCGTTCGCGCTCGGGGTGGGGCACACGCTGTACACGGCCACGGTCGACATGTTCGTCTCGACCGTCCTGGTGTGGGTGGTCGTGCGGTGGGTGCGCACCCGCGACGACCGGCTGCTGCTCGCCCTCGGGGCGGTGGTGGCGGTGGCGGTGCAGGTCAAGTACCTGGTGGTGTTCCTGCTGTTCGGGATCCTCGCCGGGGTGCTGGTCTCCGGGCCGCGTGAGGCGTTGCGCCGCCCGATGCTGTGGGCGGGGGCGGCGGTCGCGGTGGCGGCGGCCGTTCCCGGGCTGGTGTGGCAGGCCCACGCCGGCTGGCCGCAGCTCGCGATGGCCGGGGTGATCGCCGGTTACGGGGACTTCGGCGGGCGCCTGGGCTTCTTCCCGTACCAGCTGCTCATGACGGGGGTCGTCCTGTCGGCGCTGTGGATCTACGGCCTGTGGCGGCTGACGCGGTCGGCGGAGCTGCGGCCGTTCCGGTTCCTGGCCTGGGCGTACGTGCTGGTGTGCGTGGTGTTCCTGGTCACCGGCGGCAAGACGTACTATCTGGCCGGTTTCTGGGCGGCGCTGTGGGCGGCGGGGGCGGTGGAGGTCGAGCGGCGCGAGGGGCTGCCGCTCTGGGTGACCTCACGGGTCTCGTACGCGATCACGGCGGTGGTGGCGGTGCTGGTCACGCTGCCGGTGTACCCGGTGGAGTGGCTGGCGCGCACCCCGCAGCCGCTGCTGAACCCCGACACGGCCGAGACGGTCGGCTGGCCGCGGCTGGCCGGGCAGGTGGCGGCCGTCCGGCGGACGCTGCCCGCCGGCGAGCACGTGACGCTGATGACCGCCAACTACGGGGAGGCGGGGGCGCTGGAGCTGTACGGGCGGCGGCTCGGGCTGCCGCGCCCCTACAGCGGCCACACCGGCTACTGGTACTTCGGCCGCCCGGCCGTGGACGGCGGCACGACGATCTTCGTCGGCGCGCCGGACAAGCAGTACCTGGACCGGTTCTGGAGTGACGTCACGCTCGCGACGCGCGTCGACAACGGCGTCGGCCTCGACAACATCGAACAGGGCGCGCCCATCTGGGTCTGCCGCGGCCAGCGCGCTCCGTGGAGCGAGCTGTGGCCCCGGTTCAAGTACCCGGCGTGAAGGTAATTGACACGCCTGCTGGCTTCGGTGAAGCTTGTCGTCATCGGTGAAAGGGCAGCACATGACGGCCACGGCAGCCACCTCCACCAGTTCCCGGCGCGCTCTGGTCGCCGGTTCGATCGGCAACTTCATCGAGTGGTACGAGTTCGGCGTCTACGGCTACTTCGCCACCGTCATCGCCGCGAACTTCTTCACCCCCGACGGCGCCACCGACGTCGAGGCGCTCGTCAAGACGTACGCGTCGTTCGCCCTGGCGTTCTTCTTCCGCCCCCTCGGCGCGGCGCTGTTCGGCAGGCTCGGCGACCGCATCGGCCGCAAACCGCTGCTCATCCTGGTCGTCCTGCTCATGTCGGGCGCGACGGCCCTGATCGGCGCGCTTCCGACGTACGCCACCCTGGGCGCGGCGGCGCCGTGGCTGCTGACGCTCGTGCGGATCGTGCAGGGACTGTCGGCCGGCGGCGAGTTCGGCGGGGCGGTGTCGGTCATGACGGAGTTCGCGCCGCCGGGCAGGCGCGGGCTGTACGGGTCGTGGCAGTCGTTCACCGTGGCGCTCGGGCTGCTCGCGGGGGCCGGCGCGGCGGCGGTGCTGGCGACCGCGCTGACCGAGCAGGACCTGTCGGCGTGGGGGTGGCGGGTGCCGTTCCTGCTGGCGCTGCCCCTCGGCGTCGTCGCGCTGTGGCTGCGGCTGCGGCTGGAGGAGACGCCGTCGTTCGAGCGCGCCCGTACGGAGCCGGCGCCGGTCAGGCCGACGGCCGGTGAGCTGACCAAGGCGATCGCCCTCGGCATCGGGCGGCTCATGGGCTGGTCGGCGGCCGGGTACACGTTCCTGGTCGTCATGCCCTCCTACCTCCAGACCACCCTGAACGCCACCTTCCAGCAGGCGCTGGTCGCCACCGTGCTGGCCAACGCCGGGTTCGCGCTGGCGATCATCCCGGCGGGCGCGCTGAGCGACCGGATCGGCAGGCGTCCCGTCATGCTGGCCGGGGCCCTCGCGGTCGTCGTCCTGGCCTTCCCGCTGCTGAACCTGCTCCAGGACCCCGCCTCGCCCACCTGGGCCAAGGGGGTCGCCGTGCTGGTGGCCGGGGTCGCGGTCGGGCTGATGGCCGGTCCGGGGCCGGCGATGCTGGCGGAGATGTTCCCGACGACGGTCCGCTACACGGGGCTGGGGCTGGCGTACTCGTTGTCGAACGCGGTCTTCTCCGGCTCGGCCGGGCTGATCATCACCGAGCTGATCAGGACGACGAAGGACGTGGACATCCCGGCGTACTACGTGGTGGCGGCCTGCCTGGTCAGCGCGGCGACCCTGGCCACGCTGCGCGACGCCGCCCATCGGGGGGACCTGCGCGCCTGACCGGGCCGGCAGGTCCCGCGCGCCTGATCGACCGGCCGCTGGTCATGCTTACGGATCGGCTGCGGGCGCCTGTCCCGGGAGCGCGCCCCACTCCGTGAGCGTCTCCAGCAGGCCGGACGTGAGCGGCAGGCCCGCCAGCTCCTCCCCGGAGCACCAGCGGGCGTCGGCGGCGTCGTCGCCCGCGCGGAGCGTGCCGCCCAGGACCGCGGCCAGATAGTCGCGGATCACGTACGTCACCCCGCCCGGCCCCGGCCGCTCCACGGTGCCCACCAGGCGGCCGGCCGAGACACGCAGGCCGGTCTCCTCCAGGACCTCGCGGCGCAGGGCGGCGGCGTCGGTCTCGGAGGGCTCGACGCGCCCGCCCGGGATCGACCACAGGCCCTCGCCCGGAGGGTGCCCACGCCTGATCAGCAGCAGCCGGTCGGAGGGGTCGACGATGATCGCGCCCACGCAATTTACCCGCACATGGCCAAGATTACGACTGGGCAACAGGCAGCGGCCTTGACGGAGCAGGGGGTGAGGACGCAGCGTGGGTAGCTGTGAGAGCGGCTCCAACCTGCCCACGGTGTTTTGGCCCGCTTCACGGGCCCAGTGCGTGGTCGAGCGCGTGGCGATGCGGTGCGCACGGTGACGTCCTGCCCTACCAGCCGCCCCGGCAGCCGTCCGACACGGCGGTCGAGGCGATGCGGAAGAGCTCGATGGTGCCCGTGTGGCTGCCATGGCCGTTGCCACCCGGCTGGCTCGTCACCGGCTTCGCGGAGGTCGGCGACGAGCGTACGGGGGCGCGCGCCACCGTGGTCGCGCTGGGCGGGCCCTCGCTGAGCGGCGGGCCCGCCGACCTGCTGGTCATCGCCGAGGAGCCGGGCGTCGGCCTCGGTGCCGCGTACGCGGGGCTGGACGGGCCGGATCCCGGGGAGGGGTTCGACTCGGGGCCGCCGAACGCCAAGATCCAGGTGCTCGGGCACCCGACCGCGCTGTGGTGCGTGGGCGGGGCGGACGACCGGGCGGTCTACGCCGGTGAGGCGCTCGGCAACTGGCTGTGGACGATCGCCTGGCCGGCGGAGGCGGGCTGCCTGACCGCGATGGCCGAGCTGAGCCTGCACGATCTGCGGGATCTCGACCTGCAGTTGCCCTTTGGAGCGTTCTCTCCCCGGCTGGAGGAATGAGCCCGGTACGGCTCTTCCAGGCGGTCACCGTCAACACGATTCGCGCTGTCAGCCAGACGGACTAGAGTTCGGAGGCGTGACAGCGCGTATCGAGCGAGTGGTGAGCGAGGGTGTCGTCGACATCGACGGCACCGAGCACAAGGTCGAGAACAACATCTGGATCATCGGCGACGATGACGAGGTCATTGTGATCGATCCGGCGCGTGACGCCGACAAGATCCTGGAGAAGGTGGGCGAGCGCGAGGTGCTCGCCGTCATCTGCACCCACGGACTGCCCGACCACGTGGGCGCGGCCATCGAGGTGGCCAGCAGGGACGAGGCGGTGGTCGCCCTCCACCCCAAGGACAAGCCGCTCTGGCGGGAGACCTGGTCCGAGACGTGGCCCGACATCGACATGGAGGACGACGGCATCTTCGCCGTGGCCGACGTGCAGCTCGACGTCATGGAGACGCCCGGGGTCACGCCCGGCGGCGTCTCGCTGTACTGCGAGGGCCTCAACGCCGTGTTCACCGGCAAGACCCTGCAGGCCGACGGCCCCGGCAAGCTCGGCGGCGAATACCCCGACCTCAACTACCAGCTCAACGCGATCGGCGCCCGGCTGTTCACGCTGGACGGCGGCACGCGCGTGCTGGCCGCCCACGGCGACGAGGTGACGGTGGCCGATCTGGAGCCCCACTTCGCCGACTGGCGCATCAGCGACAGCGACGAGGAGTCCGAGGGACCCCTGAGCGACGGCACCAGGGCCGCGCGGATCACTCTCGACCCGGGCGACGACCGGGGTGTATGACCAGCCGCAGCTGGAAGGGATGCCGCGACGGCTCTACTCGTGCACGCCGTCGCGGTTGAACACCTGGCTCGACTGCCCCCGCCGCTACCGGTTCACCTACCTGGACCGGCCGCAGCCGTCCAAGGGGCCGGCCTGGGCGCACAACAGCGTCGGCGCCAGCGTGCACAACGCCCTGGCGGGCTGGTGGCGTGAGCCGTACGAGCGCCGCACCCCGCTGACGGCGGCCGTTCTGCTGACCAACGGGTGGATCACCGAGGGGTTCAAGGACGCCGAGCAGTCGGCGCGCTGGCTGGCCCGCTCCCGCGACCTCGTCTCCGGGTACGTCGCCACCCTCGACCCGGCCGACGACCCGGTCGGCGTCGAGCGCACCGTCGCCACGCGCACCAAGGTCATCGCCGTGTCCGGCCGCATCGACCGGCTCGACCGGCGGGGCGACGAGCTCGTGGTGGTCGACTACAAGACCGGGCGGCGGCCGCTCACCCAGGACGACGCGCGCTTCTCGCTCGCGCTGGCCATCTACGCGATCGCGGCGTCGCGGATGCTGCGCACGCCGTGCCACTCGGTCGAGCTGCACCACCTGCCCACAGGCGAAATCGTCGAGTGGCGGCACACCGACGAGTCGCTGGAGCGGCACCTGAGCCGGGCGGAGGAGGTCGGCGCCGAGGCCTCGGACGCCGACGAGCGCTACCGCGAGGTGATGGGCGCCCCTGGCCCGGTGCGGTCGCGCGCCTCGGGCGCGAAGGCCGCCAGAGGGGCGGACGGCGGGTCCGGGGAGCGGCCGTCCGTGGCGCCGCCGTCGCTGCCGGCCGAGCTCGACGCGCTGTTCCCGCCACGCACCGGCCCGATCTGCGGCTGGTGCGACTTCCGGCGCCACTGCCCCGACGGGATGGCCGCCGCCCAGGAGCACCTTCCCTGGGACGCCCTGGCCGAATGACCGGGGCGGAAGAAGGCCGCGTATGGTCGTATAGTGGGTCGAACAGGCCGTTTGCCGGTGGCGGTAGCGCTCGGCGCCCTGTTCAACCCACTGAACTCCTCCATGATCGCCGTGGCCCTGGCCCGGATCGAGGCCGAGTTCCACGTCGGCATGGTCACCGTCACCTGGCTGGCCGCCGGCTTCTACCTCACCGCCATCGCCGTCCCGCCGCTGATGGGGGCGCTGGCTGACCGGTTCGGCCCGAGGCGGGTGTTCTGCGCCGGGCTGGTCATGATCGGCCTCACCGGCGCGCTGGCCACGCTCGCGCCCAACTACCCGGTGCTGCTGGCGGCGCGGCTGCTGCAGGCGTTCGGGAGCTGCGCGACCCTTCCCGCCGGGATGGCGATCGTCACGGCGACGGCCGACAACGGGCGGCCGCCGCCCAGGGTCATCGCGATGATCTCCATGGTGCTGACGGCGAGCGCGGCGGCGGGGCCGGTGCTGGCCGGGTTCCTGGTGTCGCTGTGGGACTGGCGGGCGGTCTTCCTGGTGAACGTCCCGCTCGCGGCCCTCGCCCTCGTGCCGGCGCTGAGATGGCTGCCCAAGGTGGAGGTCGAGCGGGAGAGGCAAGCGTGGCTCCCCCGGCCGCGGCCCGCGCTGCTGGCCACGTACGGGATGTTCGCGCTGGTGAACGTGGTGTTCTACACGGCGTTCATCGCGGTGCCGCTGTGGGCGCAGCGCTCGGCCGGGACGTCGGCGGCGGTGGCCGGGCTGCTGGTGCTGCCCATGGCGGTGGCGGCGCTCGTCATGACGCCCGTGGCGGTGGCCGTGGCCGCGCGGGTGGGGATGCGTGTGGTGCTGCTGGCGAGCGCGGCGCTGATGCTGGCCGGCTCGGCCTCGATGTTCGCGGTGGGGCCGGTCGGGCTGGTGCTGGTGACCACGGGGCTGGTGGGGCTGGCGTCGGCGTTCAGCCAGTTCGGGCTGAACTCGCTGATGTTCGTCCACGCCGACAAGAAGGAGACCGGCCTGGCCGTGGGGCTGTTCCAGACCTCGCGGTACATAGGGGCGGCCACGGCGTCGTCGATCAGCGGCGTGCTGTTCGACCCCACGGGGATGGGGCCGACCGCCTGGGTGATCACCGCGTGCTCGGTCCTCATCCTGGCCGCCGGGTTTGTCATCCCCGTCAAGTCGGCCGAGGAGGAATCCCCCCAAAGGCGCTGAGGGCCGTGTCGGCGCCTCTGAGGTCGTCAGAGGGGCGACGAAGCCCCCGTCCCCGGCCCGGAATGGGGTCCAGGGCCGTACGGGCCGGGAGAGGGCCGTAGCGGCCCTCGTCAGGACGAGCCGTCAGGACGAGAGGTCAGGCCGCCAGCGCCTTCGGCCAGCGGCGCGGATCCGTCAGCCCCCTGAGCCCCTTGCCGACGTCGTAGCCGGCCGCGGCCAGGCGTTCGCGGGCGCCGCGCAGCATGTCTCTGGTCGCGGGCAGGAACGCGTGGTCGTGCAGCGGCTCCGGCAGGGAGTTCATGCCGATCCTGAACGCCCGCAGCCCCGCCGTCACCGTGGCTCCCGGCACCTCGGGCAGCGTCCCGTACATGCGCCTGGCCCACTCCGGCAGCGTGTAGTAGCACAGCGCGCCGAACGGGAAGTAGGCCGGCTTGCCCGGCGCCAGCCTGCGCAGCTCCTGCGGCAGCCGCGGCCACAGCAGGAAGCGCACGGCCGCGGCGGCCTCCTCGGTGACCCGCAGCGCGGGCCGCATGTGCTTGAAGTAGGCGTCCATCTCGGCGCACGAGCCGGGCACGTCCTCGGGGTGCAGGCCCACGTAGGAGGCGCTCCTGCGCTGCTCGCGCAGGTAGGCGTCGGCCTGGCGCTCGGTGAGGCCGAGCCCGCCGCGCCTGGCCACCTCCAGGTAGGACGACACCTCCGCGCAGTGGACCCACAGCAGCAGCTCGGGATCGTCGACCCGGTGGGTCCGGCCGGTGTCGGGGTCGCTGACGCGCAGCGCCTTGTGGATGCCGCGCACCCGCCTGCCGATCTCGTCGGCCTCCGCCGGGCTGCCGAACGTCACACGGCCCACGAAGTCGGCCGTCCGGCGCAGGCGGCCGAACGGGTCGTCCTGGAAGGTGGAGTTCTGCCAGACGCCGCGCATCGCGACGGGGTGCAGCGCCTGGAGCATCAGCCCGCGCACGCCGCCCACCCACATCGAGCGGTCGAGGTGCACCAGCCAGGTCACGCTCTGCGGCGGCTGGACGACAAGCTCTTCCATAGTCACGACATCGTATTGGACCTCTTGTCCAAATGCATGCGCTCGGCCTCGTTCCAGAACCTGACCAGCGCCGCCGCCGTCGTCTCCGGAGCCTCCACGGCCGGCGAGTGCACCGCCCCGGGCACCACCATGCACTCGGCGCCCAGCCTGGCCGCCATCTCCGACTGCAGCTCGGCCGGCCAGCCGTCGTCGTGCTCGCCGTACAGGACCAGCGTGGGCACCTCGATCTGGCACAGCTCGTCGGTACGGTCGGGCGCGGTCAGCACCTGCTCGGCCATGCACGACAGCCCGGTCGGCGAGTTGGCCAGCAGGCGCTTGCGCAGGAACGCCACGATGTCGTCCGGCACGCCGTTGGCCAGCGCCTCGGGCTCGAACCTGGTCGCCCAGACGTGCTCCAGCCCCAGCACCGGGATCTCCTTCATGATCTCCTTGCCGTGGCGCGCCCGCCTGCCCACGATGCCGGCCGGCCCCGAGCTCATCATCGTGAACGAGGCGAACTTCGTCCGCCCGTCGATCGCCGCCTCCCGCGTCACCAGGCCGCCGAAGGAGTGGCCGACCAGGTGCATCGGCTCGCCGTCCGCGACCGTCTGCGCCAGGAGGTCGACGTCGGCGCCGAGCGCGGCGCAGGTGTAGGCGTCGGGGTCGTCGGGGCCGGACGTCTCGTACTGGCCGCGCAGGTCGATGGCCAGCACCCGGCGCCCCGACTGGGCCAGGGTCTGCAGGACCGCGATGAAGTCCTCTTTGCTGCCGGTCAGACCGGGCACCAGGAGCGCGGGCCAGCGCTCCACCACACCGCTCACCGGAAGCGCCTCAAGGGCCGCGAAGGTGCCCTGGGACGTCTTGAGCTTCTGTGGGGCAACGCCAGGAGGCAGGTCGAGGAATCGCGGCGTACTCACGTGGGGCAACAATACCCAGAGGTCAGCGCCTCGACACCGGCATACTCCGTACGCTGGTGCGAGTTCAGGGGAGTTGTCGAGGTATGGGCAGGGTGCGGGGGCGGCCCGTGACCCCAGGAGCGGGCGGCTCCGGAAACGGCTGAGGCGCGCGCCGCGGGTCTCGCGGCGCGC
>NZ_JAHKRL010000136.1 GCF_019396405.1 Nonomuraea rhizosphaerae
GCGGGGCGGGCCCCCCGGGCGCCGGCCGCGCTTTCACGGAAGGTTCCCCATGAGAAGGTTTGAGCCCCTCGCCTGGGTGGGGCCCGCCGTCGTCCTGATCGCGCTGGTCGTGCTCTGGCCGGTGTACGAGATGATCCGCTCGTCGTTCCTGAAGATCAGCCGGTTCGGCGTCGTCCAGGGCGGAAACGGCTTCGCCAACTACGACAAGCTGTTCGCCGAGAAGGACTTCGCGGACATCATGGTCCGCAGCGTCGTCTGGGTGGTCGCGGTCGTCGCGCTCACCGTGCTGATCTCGCTGGCCCTGGCCCAGCTGTTCAACCAGCGCTTCCCCGGCCGCAAGGTCGCCCGCTGGGCGCTGATCGCGCCGTGGGCGGCATCGGTCCTGATGACGGCGATCATCTTCAAGTGGATGCTCGACCCCGAGGTCGGCGTCATCAACCAGATCAGGCTCAAGCTCGGCCTGATCGATGCGATGGGCGGCGCCTCGGCCGACCAGCTCGGCGACGCCTCGACGGCGATGCCGTGGCTGATCTTCGTGGCCGTGTTCGTGTCGGTGCCGTTCACGACGTACGCGCTGCTGGCCGGACTGGCGACCATCCCCGCGGACGTCTACGAGGCGGCCAAGATGGACGGCGCCACCCGGATGCGGACCTACTGGTCGATCACCCTGCCGCTGCTGCGGCCCGCGCTCACCGTGGCCGCGCTGATCAACGTGATGAACGTCTTCAACAGCTTCCCGATCATCTGGGCGATGACCCACGGGCAGCCGGGCTACTCGACGGCCACCTCGACGATCCTCATGTTCATCCTCAAGGGCTCCAACATCGGCGAGTCGGCCGCCATGTCGGTCGTGAACTTCGGCATGGTGATCATCCTGACCGCCATCTTCCTGAAGGTCTCACGCTGGAACAAGGAGGTGGCGTGATGGCAGTCAGAACGGCGCCGAGAGTGGCCCCGCACCACCACCACGCCAAGCCGCGCGTGCGCTCCCCGCGCCGCATGCCCAAGCTCAAGACCGTGATCATCGCGGGCAGCGCGTACGTGATCGCGTTCGTCTTCCTGTTCCCGTACCTGGTGATGCTGCTGACGTCGCTGCGGCCACAGGACTCGCTGCGCGACGCGACGCTGTTCCCGACGGAGTGGCAGTGGTCGAACCTGACCAACTTCTGGGCCAGCGGCCTGGCCGGCAACCTCATGGTCACGCTCAAGGTGGCGGCCGGCTCGACGATCCTGGTGCTGCTGGTGGCGCTGCCGGCCGCGTACTACTCGGCCCGGCACAACTTCCGGGGCCGGACCGCGTTCCTGATCCTGGTGCTGATCACCCAGATGTTCCAGCCGACCGCCATGCTGGTCGGCATCTACCGGGAGTTCTTCCAGTTCGGGCTGGTGGACTCGATCTGGTCGCTGATCCTGGTCAACGGCGGGTTCAACCTGGCGTTCGCGGTGTGGATCCTGAACGCGTACTTCTCCTCGATCCCGCGTGAGCTGGAGGAGGCGGCGTTCATCGACGGCAACGGGCGCTTCGGGGCGCTGTTCCGGATCACGCTGCCGCTGGCCATGCCCGGGGTGATCACCGCGCTGATCTTCACGTTCATCGCGGCCTGGAACGAGTTCGTGGTGGCCCTGACGCTGACGACCACGCCGGAGAACCAGCCGCTGACGGTGGCGCTGAACTCGTTCATCGGCCAGTACCAGGTGGACTGGCAGAACCTCTTCGCGGGGTCGGTGATCGCCACCATTCCGGTGATCATCCTGTTCGCCCTGATCGAGCGGAAGGTGGTGGGCGGACTCACCGCGGGCTCGATCAAATGACCTGAAAGACCATCCTCCGCCCGAGCGTCTCCTCCACCACGCCCGGGCACCCCTCAGCCGCCCCCACTCCCACCGTGGTGGCGGCTGAGGCTTTTCCGGGCCTTTTTACATGCGGCTTCTGTACGGCAGGCCGCCCCCACCGCCACCCGCCGCCCAGGGCTGAGGGCCTCCAGGAACACGGCCGCTGACCGGACGGTGGCCGGGCGCCGTCACGCGCGAATTCTCAGCCGTTCGATCGGCCCCTGGGCACCCGAGCACCGGGGGAGCGTCCTGCTCCCCTCCCTCTCCTGAAGTCCCCAGCCGTCTACGACGGGAAAGTCGCCGACGGACCTACTGAGGCACCCGAGCGACGCAGAAAACCGTCTGCCCGAACGGCGGCCGGATGAAGCGCTCGATCAGCCGGGTCATCGGCACCACGGTCCGGTCGTAGATCTTGACCAGCTTCGGGTCCGGGTAGCCCACGCCACCCCGCCGCACGGCCGCCCACCAGGCGATGCCGCCCAGGAAGTTGATCGGCTTGAGCACCTCGGCCTCCAGCCCCGCCTTGGCGACCGTGGCGCCCAGGGTCTTGGGGGTGTACCGCTGCACGTGCCCGACCTTCTTGTCGAAGTCGCCGTAGAGCTGCATGTATCCCGGCACCCAGATGATGATCCGCCCACCCGGGAGCGTGACGCGGGCCAGCGAGCGCAGCGCCTCGGCGTCCTCCTCGATGTGCTCCAGGACGTTCATCAACACGACCGTGTCGACCTTGTCCTCCAGCGGGATGTCGGTCGGCAGCCCGAACTGCAGCACGTCGATGTCGTCGCGCCCCTCGAACCGCTTGCCGAGCTGCTCGACGCAGTAGGGGTCGAAGTCGCTCACCACGAGCCGGTCGAGCCGCGGCAGGAACTGCTCGGCGAAGTGCCCCAGCCCGGAGCCGATCTCCAGCATCGAGCGGCCGACATGCGGGGCGACCATGTCGAACTCGTACTGCCGATAGTTCTTGGCCTCGTCCCCACCGAGGTGGTTCTCCAGGGCCTCGTCACCGGCCGCCGGTTGCACTACACGGTCATACCCAGAAGACATAGTCCCGTTCCTTCTCAGGGCACATGGATTTGCCCGAGTCTAGTGCCCGATCAGCGCCGGCCATCACCCGAAGCGTGAAACGCCCTTCCCCGAACCCCCTCGAATGCGATGAAATCTGACTCGTCCATGGACGATGACGAGGCGATCGGCCGCTCGCTCGCCGGTGACCTTGCCGCCTACGAGGCGCTGGTCGCCCGCTACAGCGCGCTCGCGCACCGCACCGCCGCCATGCTCGGCGCGGGCGACGAGGCCGAGGACGTGGTGCAGGAGGCGTTCGTCAAGGCGTTCCGGCACCTGGCGACCTTCCGCAGGGGCTCGCCGTTCCGGCCGTGGCTGCTGCGGATCGTGGCCAACGAGACGCACAACCTGACCCGCTCGCGTGGGCGCCGGTCCGATCTCGCCGTACGGCTCAGCGCCACCGCCGACCTGCGGGCCCCCGACGACCCCGAGGGCGCGGCCGTCGCCCAGGACCGGCGCGCGCGGCTGCTGGAGGCGGTCCGCAACCTGCCCGAGCGGGAACGCCAGGCTGTCGTCTGCCGGTACTTCTTACAACTGTCCGAGGCGGAGACCGCCCAGGTGCTCGACTGGCCGCTCGGCACCGTGAAGTCCAGCACCCATCGTGGCCTGGCGAGGCTGAGGGAGGAGGTGGGCAGTGAGCTCGCATGACGACCCGTCCGGCGACAACCCGTCCGGCGACGCCTCCGACGGCACTTTCGACGACGCTTTCGACGGCACTTTTGACGACATCGCCGCCGAGCTCACGGCCCTCGCCGGTTTCCTCGACGCCCCGAACCCGCCGCCCGCGGACGTGGCGGCGGCCGTACGCGCCCGCCTGGAGCCCGGCCGTCCCACCACCGACGCCCCCGATCCCGAGGCAACGCGGCACACACCCGCTCCGGCACCGGTACGGCGTACGCCGGCGCGTCTTCTACGGCGGCGAAGGTGGCAGGTCGTCACGGCCATCGTCCTGGTCGTCATCGCGATCACCGCCGCCACCCCTCAGGGCCGCGCCGCCGTCGCCACGATCCTGCGCCTGGCGGGCATCGAGATCACCCTCGGCGCCACCACCCCCACGCCGATCGCCACCCCGACCCCCCTCCCCGGCGAGCGCGTCGTGGCCCTGGAGAGCCTGGCCGGCCAGGTCGGGTTCCCGATCAAGGTCCCGGCCGAGCTGGGCGACCCCCAGTACGCCACGGTGAGCGACAACGGCCGCGTGGCGTCGATGTTCTGGCCGGGCGGCATCCGCCTGGACCAGTTCGACGGCTCGCTCAGCCCGTACTTCTTCAAGAAGGTCGGCCCGCCCTGGCCCGAGGAGATCACGGTCGCCGGCGTCACCGGCTGGTGGCTCGGCGGCGAGCACCCGCTCGGCTACATCACCCGCGACGACGACACGGCAGTACCGCTGCGCCAGGCGAAACCCACCCTCATCTGGCAGTCCGGCGCCCTCTGCTACCGCCTGGAGGGGGCGGGCGGCAAGGAGCGGGCCGTCCAGGTGGCGAACTCACTCCGGTGAGACCAGCCAGTCGTCGATCTCGCGCGACAGCTCCTTGCGCACCGCCTCGGGCGCCGCGGAGGCCCTGATCGACTGCCGGGCCAGCTCGGCGACCTCCGCGTCGTCGAAGCCGTACACCTCGCGCGCCAGCTCGTACTGGCGCAACAGCCGCGACCCGAACAGCAGCGGGTCGTCGGACCCCAGCGCGATCGGCACCCCCGCCTCGAACAGCCGCCGCAGCGGCACGTCGGCGATCCGCTCGGCGACCCCGAGCCCGACGTTCGAGGTGGGGCAGACCTCGCAGCAGATCTGCCGGTCGGCCAGGCGCTCCATCAGCCACTGGTCCTCCGCCGCGCGCACCCCGTGGCCGACGCGGTCGGCGTCGAGGTCGTCCACGCACTGCGCGACGCTGCGCGGCCCGAGCAGCTCGCCCCCATGGGGCACGGCCAGCAGCCCCGCCCGCTTGGCGATGCGGAAGGCCCGCTCGAACTCTCTGGCCGCGCCGCGCCGCTCGTCGTTGGACAGGCCGAAGCCGACCACGCCCCTGCCGACGTACTGGGCGGCGAGCCTGGCCAGCGTGTTGGCGTCGAGCGGATGCCGGGTGCGGTTGGCCGCCACGACCACCGCCACCCCGACGCCGGCGACCGCGGCCGCCTTGGCGGCGGCGTCCAGGACCAGCTCCAGCGTCGCCGTCAGCCCGCCGAACCGCTGCGCGTAACCCGACGGGTCCACCTGGATCTCCAGCCACCGCGACCCGGCCGCCGCCTCGTCCTCGGCCGTCTCGCGCAGCAGCCGGTAGACGTGCTCCGGGCGGCTCAGCACCGACCTGGCGATGTCGTACAGTCGCTGGAACCTGAACCAGCCACGCTCGTCGGTCGCCCGCAGCTTGGGCGGCCAGTCCTGCTCCAGCGCGTCGGGCAGATGCAGACCCTGCTCCCGGGCCAGCTCGATAAGCGTCGAATGCCGCATCGATCCGGTGAAGTGCAGATGCAGATGGGCCTTGGGCAGCAGGTCAAGCGGGCGTGGCATTTCCATATCTTGCCACTCAACCTGTCCGCCGGTTCGCGCGTTGGGAGGGGCGAAAGGGGACCCCGCTCATGACAGATGAAGACGAAGCGGCGTTCGACGAGTTCCTCGCCGCCCGCGCCACCTCGCTGTTGCGCACCGCGATCCTGGTCTGCGGAGCCACCCACCACGACGCCGAGGACCTCGTGCAACACGCCCTGGAGAAGGTCTACCGGCACTGGCCAAGGATCCGGCACGACAACCCGGAGGCGTACGCGCGGAAGGTCGTCGTCAACGCGGCGATCAGCCGGGCCCGCCGCCGGCGCGTTGTGCGGGAGATCACGTTCGCCAGGCCGCCGGACACCGCCGCCGACTCCCCGGACCTCGACCTGCGCGACACGCTCATCACCGAGCTGCGCAGGCTGCCGCCCAAGATGCGGGCCGTGATCGTCCTGCGCTACTGGGAGGACCAGTCGGAGCAGGACACCGCGTCGCTGCTGGGCTGCTCGCCCGGCACGGTGAAGAGCCAGGCGGCGCGGGGGCTCGCCAGGATCCGCGAACGCATGACCGTCGCAGAAGAAGCGATCCGATGAAGGTCGCGGAAGGAGCGATCCGATGAAGGTTGAAGACGCCGTCGCCGAGGCGATGAGCGCGCACGTCGCCGGCGTTCAGGCGCCGCCCGGGCTGGGCAGGGAGGTGCGGCGCCGGCACCGTTCGCGGGTGGTCAGGGTCCGTACGATCGGCGCCGCGCTGGCCACGGCGGCCGTGGCGGTGGCCGTCCCGTTCGCCCTGGGCACGGGGGAGCCGGCGAGCACGCGGCATGTCGCCAACGCCCCGGACCGGGCCGTGATGGACCTGGTCACCGTGCCCGACGTGACCGGCAAGTCCAACGCCGAGGCGATTGAGATCCTTAAGCGGGCCGGGCTGACCGTCAAGGAGCCCAGGATCGCCGAGAACATCGTGACCCAGCAGCAGCCCGCCGTCGGCCGGCAGGTCGGCAAGGGGACGGAGGTCCAGCTCACGTCGCTGCCCAAGGCCGTCGAGCCGCAGGACCTCGGCGACCTCGGGGACGGCCGGACGTTCGGCGGGATCCACCTCGGATACCTGCCCGAAGGGCTCGTATGGGGCGAATGGTCGGGCAAGGACGGCTTCGGCAAGAAGAGCTACACCACCTCGTTCGACGAGCCCGGACAGGAGGACGGCCACTACTCGGTCCAGGTCGTCGTGTACGAGGGCGACGCGAGCGAGCGGATCGCCGAGAGGCTGGCCAGGTATGACGACGGCAGCGGCGTCGACAAGGTGGACATCGACGGCAGGCCCGCCTACCTCGGGTACTTCACCGACGGCGGCGAGACCGCCGGAGAGGGCGACACCGGCGCGACCGCCACGATCGGCTGGACGCTGCGCGACGGGCTGGCCGTCGAGGTGTTCCTGAGCCCCGACTACGCCAAGAAGGCCGACGTGAGCGCCGAGCTCGAGAAGATCGCCGAAGGTATCGAAATCGCGAGGTAGCCGCCCCGCCCGGCCGGGGATCTACCGTGCATGACGCCTGAGAGCGGCGCAGAGGGCGGGCAGGCGCGGCGCGCGTCGCTGGCGCTGCTCGCGCTGGGGATCACCGCCGCGACCATCTACGGGCTGTTCTCCTCGGGGTTCGGGCGCCTGCACCGCACCACGGCGCAGGCGCCCGTCCCGGTGCAGGCGGCGGGGGGCGCGCCCCCTCCGCCGGCCCGGAGGGTGGGGG
>NZ_JAHKRL010000137.1 GCF_019396405.1 Nonomuraea rhizosphaerae
CCGACCTCGTCTCCTCCTTCGACTGCGACGACGCCGGGATCAGCGAGGAGGTGGCGGCCGACCTCATGGCCGCGCTCCGCCGGTGGCGGCGCGACTACCCGCACTCCTCGCTGGTCGCCGACGACGACGGCACCGGCATCCTGATCACCGACCGCCGCGCGGGCTGGCCGGAGGCCCGGCACCGGCTGACCGGCTGGCGGGCCGACGCCTACCGGGGGCTGCGCCGCCGCCGCACGGTCAACGGGATCTGCTCCCATTTGGGGAGACTGGGCCACGAGGTCGGCTCCGCCGCGGTCGAGGCGTGGTTGCACGACGTGCTCCGGGACGGCCTCGTGTTCGTCGACGACACGGCCTGGGTGGCGCTCGCGACGGCTCGCGTCCCGCAGAAGGTGGTCATGGACGGGGCGGGGGCGGGCCGATAGGCGTCCAGCGGCGGCTTTACCGGCGGGCTCTTGGCGGCGGGCTCTTGGCGGCGGCCGAGGTGATGTCGTGCTCGACGGGGTCGGTCAGGCGCTCGGGCGGTACGGGTCGCGCAGCGGCGTGACCCTGGCGGCGAAGTCCGCCTTGATCGCCGCCATGCGCGGGCCCGGCGCGTAGAAGCGGCCCTTGGTCTCCCCGTACGGCCGCAGCCAGCCCTTGGCCGCGAGATCCCGCAGGTCACGGGCGGCCTGGCCCTGGCTGAGGCCTTCGTCAGCCTGGTAGCGGCTGCGGCGCAGCCGCCTGTTGACGAAGACCTCGTACAGGGCGGAGACGCTGCGGTTGTTGAGGCCGTCGGTGTCGATCTGCTCCTCCAGCAGCGTCCAGATCTCCCTGGCCTCACTGAGCCGCTGCCGGACCCGCTGGGCCTGCATGTGGTGCGCTCTCAGGCAGAAGCGCACCCATGGCAGCGTGTCGCCGTGCGGCCGCCAGGAGCCGTGGTGGGTGCCGCGAAGTGCGCGGTAGTAGTCGACGGTGTTCTCACCCAGTCCGAGCCACTCCTCGATGGAGGAGAACTCGGGCGCGAAGATCTGGTCGCGGCCGAGAACCAGCGTCTGCAGAGCCCGCGACATCCTTCCGTTGCCGTCGCGCCACGGGTGGATGGCGACGAGGTTGAAGTGCGCCATCGCGCCACGTACGTGGCTCGGCGCGTCGAGATCCCCGGCGTTGAGCCATTCGACGAACTCGTCCAGCAGGGAGGGCACCCCGTCGGCGTCGGGACCCTCGTAGACGACCTCTCCCGTCGCGGAGTTACGCACGTAGATGTGGCCGGGACGCACCACACCTGGCGTCTTGTCGCGATGGTGGCCGATCATCATGAAGTTGAGCGCGTTGAGCAGCCCCACGTCGAACCGGAACACCGGCGACCGCGCCAGCGTCTGGATGTAGGTCAGCGCCTTCTGGTACCCCGCGATCTCCCGGGCCACCGAGGCGGACGTCTCCAGCGGCTCCTCACCGGACATGATCGACTCGACGTCCTCGGCGCCGGCCTGGTACCCCTCGATCGAGTTAGACCCCTGGATCGCCCGCGCCTGCAGTTGCCTGCGCAACTGGCCGTCCCACCGATGCGTCTCGGCCAGCCGGTATTTGAGGTCGCGTCGCATGTCCTCGATCTCGTCAAGGACCGTCTTGTCCGCAGGTTCCAATGCGGGAGTGCCATACAGCATGCCCATACAAAAGCATGGGCGAATCATCCGGTCAAATGACCGAATGATTCGCCCATATTGCCCCCGTTTAGGCGGCGACCGTGGAGACCACCTCGGCCGGCGCCAGCGCGATGTCCAGCACCTCACGCACGTCGCTGACCGGGTGGATCGTCAGCTCGGCGCGCACCTCCTCGGGCACGTCGTCCAGGTCCGGCTCGTTGCGGGCCGGGATGAGCACCGTCGTGATGCCCGCCCGGTGCGCCGCCAGCAGCTTCTGCTTGACGCCGCCGATCGGCAGCACCCGGCCGGTGAGCGAGATCTCGCCGGTCATCGCCACGTCACTGCGTACCAGCCGGCCCGACAGGAGTGAGGCCAGCGCGGTGGTCAGCGTCACGCCCGCCGAGGGACCGTCCTTGGGGACGGCGCCGGCCGGGAAGTGGACGTGCACCGAGCGGTCCTTCAGCGCGGTGACCGGCAGCTCCAGCTCCGCGCCGTGCGAGCGCAGGTAGGACAGCGCGATCCGCGCCGACTCCTTCATGACGTCGCCGAGCTGGCCGGTCAGGGTCAGGCCCGTCTCGCCGGTCTCGGGGTCGGCCAGGGACGCCTCGACGTACAGGACGTCGCCGCCCGCGCCGGTCACCGCCAGGCCCGTCGCCACGCCCGGCACCGAGGTGCGCTGGGTGGACTCGGGCAGCGACGACTCCGGCACGAACCTGGGCCGTCCGATGTAGCCGGTCAGGTTGTCCGCGCCGACCGTGGTGGGCAGCTCGTCCTTGGCCGCGACCTTGCGCAGGATGCGGGCGACCGAGCGCTCCAGGGACCGGACGCCGGCCTCCCGGGTGTACTCGGCGGCCAGCTTGCGCAGCGCCTCGTCCTCGACGGTCACTTCCTCGGCGGTCAGGCCGGCCAGCTCCAGCTGCCGGGGCAGCAGGTGGTCACGGGCGATCGCGACCTTCTCGTCCTCGGTGTAGCCGTCGAGCGTGACGACCTCCATGCGGTCGAGCAGCGGCCCGGGGATGGCCTCCAGGACGTTGGCCGTCGCCAGGAACAGCACGTCGGACAGGTCCAGCTCCACCTCGAGGTAATGGTCCCGGAACGTGTGGTTCTGGGCCGGGTCGAGCACCTCCAGCAGGGCGGCGGTCGGGTCGCCCCGGTAGTCGGCGCCGACCTTGTCGACCTCGTCGAGCAGGACGACCGGGTTCATCGAGCCGGCCTCGCGGATGGCGCGGACGATGCGGCCGGGCAGCGCGCCGACGTAGGTGCGCCGGTGGCCGCGGATCTCCGCCTCGTCCCGTACGCCGCCGAGGGCGACCCGGACGAACTTGCGTCCCATGGCCCGCGCGACGGACTCGCCGAGCGAGGTCTTGCCGACGCCGGGAGGACCGGCGAGGGCGAGCACGGCGCCGCTGCGGCGGCCGCCCACCACGCCGAGGCCCTTGTCCTGGCGGCGCTTGCGCACGGCCAGGTGCTCGATGACGCGGTCCTTCACGTCGGACAGGCCGGTGTGGTCGGCGTCCAGCACCTCACGAGCGCCGGTGATGTCGTAGTTGTCCTCGGTACGCCCGTTCCACGGCAGGTCGAGGACGGTGTCGAGCCAGGTGCGGATCCAGCCGGTCTCCGGGGACTGGTCGGAGGTGCGCTCCAGCTTGTCGACCTCCTTGAGCGCCGCCTCGCGTACCTTCCCGGGCAGGTCGGCGGCCTCCACGCGGGCGCGGTAGTCCTCCTCCTCGGTCTCGGTGGCGTCGCCGTTGAGCTCCTTGAGCTCCTTGCGCACCGCGGCGAGCTGCTGGCGCAGCAGGAACTCGCGCTGCTGCTTCTCCATGCCCTCCTGGACGTCCTTGCGGATCGTCTCGGCGACGTCGAGCTCGGCGAGGTGCTCGCGCGACCACTCGATCAGCCTGGCCAGCCGGTCGGCGGGGTCGGCCGCCTCCAGCAGCTCGACCTTCTGCGCGGTGGACAGCCAGGGCGTGTAACCGGAGCTGTCGGCGAGCACGGACGGGTCGTCGATCTGGTTGACCTGGTCGACCACCTGCCAGGCGCCGCGCTTCTGCAGGATGGTGGTGGCCAGGGCCTTGTACTCCTTGGCCAGCTCGTGCGCGCGCTCACCCGGGGCGACGGTGTCGACGGTGATGGCCTCCACCCACAGTGCGGCGCCCGGCCCGGTCGTGCCGGTGCCGACGCGCACGCGGTCGACGCCGCGCACCACCGCGGCGGGCTCACCGCCGGGCAGCCTTCCGACCTGCTCGACAACGGCCTGCACGCCGACGGCGCCATATCGGCCGTCGATCCGGGGAACGAGGAGCACCCGCGGCTTGTTCCTACCGGATGCCTGGGCGGCGTCGATCGCTGCCCGCACCTCGGAGTCGGACAGGTCCAGCGGAACCACCATTCCCGGCAGGACGACCTCGTCGTCCAGCGGAAGAACCGGGAGGATCAAGCTTTCACTCATGCGAACTCCAAAGGTTGAGTTATACAGACTCAAGTCATTGGAGCCCACTGGTGTTCCCGAAGGTGCGGATGTTCGCTCAGGGCGATCGTAATCATGTAAGCGCCCTACCTGAGTATGAGGGACCCAGGGTTGATGTCCTCCCGCCCGGCCCCCCGTAGGGTGGGCGCGTGATCTCGGCAGTGCTGCGTCCCTTCGCACTGGCGCTGTTCCAGGGCGACGCGGACCCGCCTCCGTTGCGCACGCGGCGCCTGCGCTTCCGGGCGCCCCGGTGGGTGCCGTTCACCGACCACATCGACCTGGTCCGGACGGCCGACTTCGTGCTCGCCTGGGTCATGTTCGGCACGTCGCTCGGCCAGCTCCTGGAGTGGGTCGAGGCCCGGGGCGAGCCGCTGTCCGACACCTACCTCTACCTGGCCGCGGCCGCGGTCTCACTGCCCATCGCGCTGCGCGACCGGTGGCCGCTGGCCGCCTGGCGGGTGGCCGCCGTGCTGCTGCCGTTCTCGTTCTGGCTGGTCCAGACGGCCGGGCACACCACGCCCCCTTACACGGGGCAGACCGTGACGATGTACCTGCTGGTGGCCTACTCCGTGGGCGCGCGCTGCGACCGCCAGATCACCATCGCGATCTGGGTGATGAGCGCCCTGACCGCGTGGATCGTCTACCCCGATTCGATGGCCATCGTCTCGGTCGGGCTGGCGGTCGCGTTCCTGTTCGGCTACAACGTCCGCGTACGCCGCAACGCCACGGCCAAGCTGCTGCGGGAGGAGGAGCGCAGCCGGGCGGCCGAGGGCGCGCAGGCGGCGCTCGCCGAGCGGGCCAGGATCGCGCGTGAGCTGCACGACGTGGTCGCCCACCACATGTCGGTGATCGCCATCCAGGCCGAGGCGGTGCCGCTCAAGGCGCGGGGCGACCCGGCGCAGCTGGAGGCGGGGCTGGGGGAGATCCGCGCCCTGTCCCTGGAGGCCATCGCCGAGCTGCGCCAGGTGCTGGGCGTCCTGCGCGACCAGGACGGCCGCACCGACACCACGCCGCAGCCGGGGCTCGACCGGCTCGACGAACTGGTGGCCAACGCCCGCGCCGCCGGGCTCACCGTGCTGGTCGAGCGGCCGGAGTCGCTCGGGGAGCCGCCGTCCGCCGTGGGGCTGTCCGCGTACCGGATCGTCCAGGAGTCGCTGAGCAACGCGATGCGCCACGCCCCGGGCAGCACGGTCACGATCACCCTGGCCCGCGACGGCGACTCGTTACGGCTGCGCGTCCGCGACGGCGGCGGCTCGGCGCCGGGCGGGCCGGCCGGGGCCGGGCACGGCCTGGCCGGCATGCGGGAGCGGGCCGCGCTGCTCGGCGGCACATTGGAGGCGGGCCCCGCCGCGAACGGCGGGTTCCAGGTGAGCGCGACCTTACCGATCGCGGGGGCGGAGGAGACGGCGTGATCCGAGTCATGATCGCGGACGACCAGGGGATGGTGCGCACCGGTTTCACGGCGTTCCTGAGCACCCAGCCCGACATCGAGGTGGTGGGCGAGGCCGCCGACGGCGAGGAGGCGCTGCGGCGGGCGGCGGAGCTGTCGCCCGACGTGGTGCTCATGGACGTCCGCATGCCGGTCATGAACGGGCTGGAGGCGACCAGGCTCCTGCTGTCCTCGGGCGAGGGCCCGAAGGTGCTCATCCTGACCACGTTCGACCTCGACGACTACGTGTACGAGGCGCTGCGGGCGGGGGCCAGCGGCTTCCTGCTCAAGGACGCCTCGGCCGCCCAGCTCGCCGAGGCCGTCCGCGTCGTCGCGGCGGGCGACGCCCTGATCGCCCCCGCGGTGACCAAGCGGCTGATCCACGAGTTCGCCCGGCTGGGCGTCCCCCGCGCCCCCTCCACCCGGCGGCTGGCCGAGCTGACCGAACGGGAGACGGAGGTGCTGGCCCTGGTCGCGCAGGCGATGTCCAACCAGGAGATCGCCGGGAAGCTGGTGGTGGCGGAGCAGACGGTGAAGACCCATGTGGGGCGGGTGCTGATGAAGCTGGGGCTCCGCGACCGGGCGCAGGCGATCGTGTACGCGTACGAGACGGGGTTGGTGCGGCCGGGCGAGTGACACGACCGCCCCGCGGCCGGGACGGCGCGGTGCGGCGGGGAGGGGCGAACGGCCAGGAGGAGGCGGACCGCCGGCCGAGTTCTCGGCGGCTGGAGGTGTCGTACCGTCCGGAGGGTGTCGGATCGTCCAGCCGCTGTCTTACGGTCGGGGAATGGATCCGCTTGATCTCTTCCACCGGTCGGCCGCGACGGTTCCCGCGTACGGGGCGTTCCTCGCCGAGCACGGCGTGGACCCCGGCCAGGTGTCCACCATGCGCGACTTCGCGCGACTGCCGCTGCTGACCAAGGACGGCTACCTCAACCGCCACCCGCTCCCCCACCTGTGCCGCGACGGCGTGATCGGCGACATGATCGCGGTGTCGTCCGGATCCACGGGGTCGCCGACGTTCTGGCCGCGTTCGGTGGACGACGAGCGGGTGATCGCGGAGCGGTTCGAGGAGGTGTTCCGCGACTCGTTCCAGGCGCGCGAACGCCGCACGCTGGCCGTGGTCTGCTTCGCGCTCGGCACCTGGGTCGGCGGCCTGTTCACCGTGGCGTGCTGCCGCCACCTGGCCGGACGCGGCTACCCGATCACGGTCGTCGCGCCCGGCAGCGACAAGCGGGAGATCCTCCGTGTCATCCCGCAGCTGGCCCCGCACTTCGACCAGGTGGTGCTGCTCGGCTACCCGCCCTTCCTCAAGGACGTCATCGACGCGGGCCTGCCCTGGAACAGGTGGAACGTCAAGCTCGTCACCGCCGGGGAGGTGTTCAGCGAGGACTGGCGCACGCTGGTGGCGGGCCGGGCCGGCATGGACGACCCGGTGCGCGGCATCGCGTCGCTGTACGGGACCGCCGACGCCGGCGTGCTCGGCAACGAGACGCCGCTCTCCGTGGAGATCCGCCGCTTCCTGGCCGGGCGTCCCGGGGTGGCGAAGGAGCTGTTCGGGGAGTCGCGCCTGCCGACGCTCGTCCAGTACGACCCGGAGGTGCGCTATTTCGAGGAGCACGAAGGGACGCTGGTGTTCACCGGCGACAACGGCATTCCTCTGGTGCGTTACCACATCGCCGACAACGGCGGAATCGTGCCGTACGACCGCATGATGCGCTTCCTCGACCAGCACGGCTTCTCCCCCTCGGTGACCGATCCGTCCCGCCCCTTCGTGTACGTCTTCGGCCGCAGTCACTTCACCGTGTCCTACTACGGGGCGAACATCTTCCCCGAGAACATCTCGATCGGCCTGGAACAGCCACAGGTCAGCTCACTTGTGACGGGCAAGTTCGTCATGGAGGCGGCCGAGGACGAGGGCCGCGACCGGCACTTCACGGTGACGGTGGAGCTGATGCCCGGCGAGAAGCCGTCGGAGGAGACGGCGCGGCTGGTGGGGGCGTCGATATTGGCGCAGTTGCTGCGGCTGAACAGCGAGTTCGCGGCGTACGTGCCGCTGGCGCAGCAGGAGCCGGTCGTACGGCTGCGGGAGCTGGGAGATCCTGAGTACTTCCCGCCGGGCGCCAAGCACCGGTACTCCCGCTGACGAGGGCGGACACCGCCTGGCAGGGGGCTCAGTCCCGTTTCGTCCATCGGCGGGGGCGGGGCGGCTCCGTGAGTCGCCCCGGATCGCCCGCCCTCGATCGCTCCGCCACATGCGACGCTTCGAAACTTTGCGAACAGCTCGGCGCCTCGCAGCCCTACGTACGCTTGCCGGTCTGCGATCGCCCCCTGGGAGACGCTGACCTGCGGAAGACACTGACTGCCGGGAGACACTGACCTGCAGAAGATGCCGCTTGTGGAGAGGCCGACCTCCGGAGGGACCGCTCGGAGGGCGCCGCCCTCCACGGGAGCCAACCGCTGGCGAGGCCTGCCCGTCGAACGGGGGGGCGGTTGACGGTAGGCGACTGTCACAAATGGGCACGGGCGGCCCGCAAACGAGCGTGGGCGGGCACGGGGACGTTAACCGTTACTCCTAGGCCCCGACCCTGGGTATGACCCGGCACCCCACGACATCCCCCCTGGGTACTACCTGCGATTTCAGACCCTGCGGTGACGCGGTCGACAGCCTCCCATCCGTAGCTTCTGATCATGCTCAGGATGCTCGCCCTAGCCGGCACTCTCGCCTTCGGCACGGCCATGGCCCTGCCCGCCCAGTCAAGCGGCCGACTCGTGAGGGTCTACGGTGACCTCACCACCGCCGACCGGGTGGCGATCGTGGTGCCGGGCGCCGACACCACAGTGGCCAACTTCGACCACGGCGTGAAGCGCCCCGGAGGCGCGGCGAAGGCATTGCTGGCGGAGACCGCCAAGGTGGGCCACGGCGAGCGGTTGGCCGTGGTGGCGTGGCTCGGCTACGACGCGCCACCGACATGGGGCCTGGGGGCCGTCACCGAAACAGCGGCCGTCGAGGGAGCCAAGGCGCTCCGCCGTACCATCACGGAGCTCCGCGAACGTACGGCCGCGCCGATCGCCCTTCTGTGCCACAGCTACGGCTCAGTGGTGTGCGCCAAGGCCGCCCCCGGCCTCCCGATAGCGGACATGGCCCTGGTCGGCAGCCCCGGCATAGACGCGACCTCCACCCACGCCCCAACGGGCACCAGAGTGTGGGCAGGCCTGGGCGCCCGCGACTGGATCAGGTACGTCCCCAAGACAAAGCTCGGCCCTCTCGGCTTCGGCGCCGACGCCCTGACCCCTGGGTACGGCGCCCGCGCTTTCGAGGTCGGTCCGGGCGGCCACAGCGACTACTTCGCCCCCGGCACCGCCTCTCTCCGCAACCTCACCCTCATCGCCCTCGGCCGCCCCAACGACGTCTCCCCCGCCTTACAGGCATAACGGGCTCCCCGCCCGGCAGCACGATCAACCACTCCCATTAGCCCCCCGGAAGTCAACCCCAGGAGCTTCTGAGGAAAGGAGGCGCGCGTAGCGGGCGCTCGAAGAGTCGATCGGCAGAGAAAGACCGCTCCCCAGGCCATCGCACCCCTCTCCTCCACCAGCAACGCCCTCCACCGCTCACCGAACAGGCTTCGGGATTACGCGAAAGAAGCGCGTTGCGAGGAGACGCCTCGGGGTAGAGGACCCGACGCGGCACGCGGCACGCGGCACGCGGCACGCGGCACGCGGCACGCGGCACGCGGCACGCGGCACGCAGCACGCAGCACGCAGCACGCAGCACGCAGCACGCAGCACGCAGCGACAGCAGCACAACTGAAGCGGCTCGCAGCGACACCGATTGGGAGCTTTCCGCCACCCACCAAACTGAAGACATGGCTCCTCACGACTGCCATCACCTCGGAGCTCCGGGCAGCGGAAGCACGCCATCACCACAGGCCTCTAATCGCGGACGCACCCCCAGAAACGTGACATCTCCGCAGCACACTCGTACGGCACGTCAGGTTTAATGACAGGGTGTCGTCATCGACTTGACTGCCCCCTCCCAGCTTTGTGACACTTCGTCATGAAAGACCAGCCACACATTGGGGTGAAGCGTGACGTCGTTCTCCGAGACCTTGAAGAACGCCACCTGGAGCGACCACGAGTCCGCCGAGGACGAGAGCTACCTCAAGGAGCTGATGAGCGGTCGGTTGAGCCAGCACGCCTACGGCGAGCTCGTCGCCCAGCACTATTTCGCCTACCTCGCCCTCGACGGCGCCGCGAAGGAATTGGCCCAGCACCCGGTGGCGGGACGGTTCGTGTTCCCGGAGCTCTATCGGGAGCAGGCGTTGGAGCGTGATCTCCAGACCATCTACGGCACCGACTGGCGACAGAAGATCGCGCCCTCCAAGGCGACGCGGACCCTGGTGGCACGGATCGAGCAGGTGGCTGACTGGCCGGGCGGTTACATCGCCCACCACTACACCCGATACATGGGCGATCTGTCGGGCGGGCAGTTCATCCGGATGGAGCTGCAGAAGATCTACGGCTACGAGAAGGGGCGCGGCGGCGTCGACTTCTATGTGTTCGATGAGGTCGGCAGCCTGCCCCGGTTCAAGAACGAGTACCGCGCCCGGCTTGACGCCCTGCCGTTCGGGGAGCGGGAACGGCAGCGCATGATCCGCGAAGTCAAGCTGGCCTACCAGCTGAACACCGAGGTGCTCGGCGAGCTGCTCCACGTTGTGAAGGCCGCCGCTTAGCAGGCCGAGCAATCGGTCAGGTGACTGAAGTGCCGCTGAGCGCCAGGTCGGAGAGCGCTCAGGCGGAGGCTGCGGCGGCCTTTCGGGTGGCGTCACGCGTTCACAGTGAGGAGGCCGCTTCCTGACACGTCTCTCGATCCTGGACGTTAGGGACCACTGTCGGCTACTGCCGAGCAATGCTGACTGCTGCTGACTACTGTCGGCCGCCGCTCAGTGCCGTCGGGCGCTGTCGGACCTGAGCGGCGTGATAGGCGCTATGGGACGCTATCGGCGCTGATGGGCGCTGATGGGCGCTGCGCGTGTCTACGCTCCTGGCAATGAAGGTGCACACGTCTGGCGGTGAAGCGCCAATCACGCCCGCACATTCACCCACATCCCATGCGTAGTGGCCCATCGGCTACGCGGCCGACTTCAGCTGACCGGCCTGCCACCTCAGCAGCGCGATCACAACACGCGGCAGCAACCTCGACTGCGACGAACCGGCCTCCACACGCCTCCGCCGTCGCCCCGCACGCTCCGCCTCAACGACATCGCCATTACGGACGTATGACCGCCCACAAGGCACGCAGCAGAGTCCCAGGATTGATCAACGCTTTCACGGGCGTGGCGCGCATCGAGAACAGGTAGACCCGGCGTCCGATCTCAGGATCCCGCATCGCCGCTCTGGCGATCAGCCTCTGTACCGCGTTCATCGGCTTCCCCTGTGCGTCCTGGCGGCCGAGCCGGTCGTGCTCCTCGATGAAGCGCAGCGCTTGCCGATAGCTCGCACTCCCGGCGTCCGGATCGGTGCCGGAGCGCAGCGCGGGAGCCGTACAAGTCACCAGCCACTCGGCTGCGCGGAACGCCCAGCCGCAGCCGACGGCCGGTGTCGGGTCGCCGGTGATGGCCGCGTCCCCCACCAGCATCAGGCCGGGGCGGGGGACGGGGTCGCGTCTGACGCACGGGTAGTCGTTCGCGCCGATCACCTTGGAGACCCGTTCCGCCGAGGACAGGTCCGGCGCGTCCGGCAGCGACACCATGAAACGCTCCAGCGCGGCCGCCCGGTCGGCCTGGAAGTCGCCGATCCGGGCCTTCACCGGGAACGCCACCAGCATGTGCAGGTCGTCGTCGGTGCGGATGAGGATGCCGACGTCCGGGTTCAGAGCCCAGATCTGGTTGCCGCCGGGGTCGCTCGGCACGACGCCGCGATAGTACGCCCACCAGCCGAAACGCTCGTTCGGCGCGATGTCCTCGGTGACTCCCGCGAGCCGGGCGACGGTGGACCGGTGCCCGTCCGCCCCGATGACCAGCCGCGCGTGGATCTCTTCGTCGCCGACGCGCACGCCGACGACCCGGCTGCCGGACGCACCGGTAACTGGGGCGGCGCGCGCAGCGGTGACTCGGCTGGAGCGGGCAGCGGTGACTCGGGGGGAGCGGGCGCCAGCGGCTTGCCCGCGGCGGGCGCCGGCGATGCGGCCGCCGCGCACGCCAGTGACCCGCCCATCGCTCACGTCAGTGACTCGATCGCCTGATTCCAGCAGGCCCGGCCCTGATTCCAGCAGCGCTGGCTCTGATTCCAGCAGTGCCGTCACGGTGCGGCCCAGCAGGAGGTCGACCCCTGGCGTCCCGGACGCGATGGTCCGCAGCAGCGGATCCAGCTTCTCCCTGCGCAGGCTGATCGCCTCGGGAAGACCCGGATCCGGCACGAACCAGCCGGCGCTGGTCCAGCGGGAGATGTGCCCGGTGACCGCGCCCGCCTCCACCATGGCCTCCCAGAGGCCGGTTCGCCGCAGCATCGGCTGGGTGCCCGCGAGAATGAAATGCCCGCAGAGGGCTTTGTGCGTGGAGATGTCGTGGTGCTTCTCGATGAGCGCGACCCGCAGGCCCGCTCTGCCGTACAGGATCGCGGCCGTGCACCCGGCCACTCCCGCTCCCACGATGACAACGTCGTACGTCATGAGGCCACGGTCCGGCACGGCCCGGACACCGGCATCGGTAGTGGATTACTGCATTTTCCGGACAAGGCATGCGCAGTACCCTCCCGCTATGAGCACGTGGCCACTGGTGGGGCGTGAGTGCGAGCTCGATCGCCTGGTGACGGCGATGACCGGCCGGGCCGGACCCGGCGTGGTGGTCACGGGACCGGCCGGGATCGGCAAGAGCCGGCTGCTGGCCGAGGCCCGGGCCAGGGCGGAAGCCGGTGGGGCGCCGGTGAGCTGGGTGTTCGGGACGTCGGGCGGGATTCCGTTGCTGCCTTTTGTCCATCTGCTCCCGCCTCAGGTGGCCGGGGGTGATCTGACCCGCATGCTCACCGCGGCGGCTGCCCGGATCTCGCGGGAAGGCGCGCTGGTGATCGACGACGCCCACCTGCTCGACCCGGCGTCCACCGCGCTGGCGCGGCATCTTCTCGCCTCCGCCACCGTTCCCGTGGTGCTGGCCGTACGCGAGCCTGACGGGTGGTGGCGTGACCTCGAACGGGTGGCGCTGGAGACGCTGACCGAGGCGGAGATCTCCGAGCTGCTGTCGGCCACGCTCGGCGGCGGACAGGTCGAGTCGGCGCTGCCCGCCCTGCTCCTGCGGCTGAGCGGCGGCAACCCGCTCCTGCTGCGCGAGCTGGTCGAGGCCGCGACCTTCACCGAGAGGGACGGCGTCTGGCGGCTCCTCCAGCCGATCCTCGAGTCCGCGAACCTGCCCGCCGCGATCGCCGCGCGCCTCGACCGGCTCGATCCCGCCGTACGGGCGGCGGCCGAGCTGGTGGCCCTCGCGGAGCCGGTCGGCGCGGCGGTCCTGGAACGCCTGCTCGACGCCGAGGTGATCGCGGCACTCGACTCCGAACGGCTGCTCGCCGCGCTCCCGGACCGGCGGCGCCATCTTGTCGCGCTCGTCCACCCCCTGTACGGCGAGGCGTTGCGGGCGACGCTGCCCCCGCTGCGGGCGCGTGAGCACCGGCGGAGGCTCGCCGACGCGGTCGAGGCCACCGGGGCGCGGCGGCGGCACGACCGGGTCAGGGTCGCGGTGTGGAGGGTGGAGGCGGGCGTCCCGGCCGACGCGGGGCTGCTGCGGGAGGCGGCGAGGGAGGCGTCCGACGGGCTGCACCACCGGCTCGCCGCCCGCCTGCTCCAGGCGGCACTCGACAACCAAGCGGCACTCGACACTCAGGCAGCACTAGACACTCAGGCAGCGCTCGACAACCAGACAGCGCTCGACAACCAAGCAGCGCTCGACAATCAGGCGGCGGCCGACAACAGCTCGTTCGAGACCCTCCTGGCGCTCGTCGCCGAGCTGCCCTACCTGGGCGAAGGCGACCGAGCCGTAGAACTGGCCCGCCGGCTCGAAGCAACCGCCCCCGACGCCGCCGCCCGTGCCCGCGCCCTCTCCGCGCGGGCACGCGTGCACCTGGTCGGCGGCCAGATCGACGAGGCGCGGCGGACGCTGACGTCGGCCGCCCGCACCACCGCCGACCCGGCGATCCGGCTGCGGCTGGAGGCGGGGCAGGCGGCGCAGGCGTTCGCGGCGGGGCATGTTCACGAGGCCGTCGAGGTCGCGGACCGGATCCTGCGCCGCCGTCCGGCCGATCGTGTGGTGCGCGCCTGGCTGGCGGTCTCGCAGGTACGCGCGCTCGCCTGCGCCGGCCGTACCCGGGACGCGATCGACCTCGCCCGTTCGGCGCTGGAGGTCGCGGACGGCCCGCGCGCGGAGCTCACCCGGATGGCTCTCCTGCAAGCGCTGGCGCTCGACGGGCGGATCGCGGAGGCGATCGAGCTGGGCCGTTCGGCTCTGGAGGGGGAGGCGGCGGGGCGGGCCGCGACGTGGCGCGCGTACTGGGCGCACGATCTGGGACAGGTCCTGCTGCTGTCGGGCCGCCCGGCCACGGCGCGGCGCTGGCTGCGGGAGGCGCTGGCGGTGATGCCGATCCACGGCATCCCGGCCAACCCGCAGATGTGGGGCCTGGACGCGCTGGCCGAGGCCGAGTCGCTGCTCGGCGAGGCGGAGCGGGCGGGCGAGACGGCGCGGCGGCTGCGCGCGGCCCTGCCGGAGGGGTTCGCGGCGCCGCGCCGCAGCGGCTCCGTCTGGGCCCGGTACGCCGGAGGTGATCTCACGGCGGCGGTGGACCTCGCCCGCGAGCACGCCGCGGAGCTGGAACGGGTCGGGTCGAAGCTGATGGCCTCGTGGGTGCTGCACGAGGCGGCGCGGCTGGGCGCCGCCGCGGCGGTGTCGGCGGATCTGCGGCGGCTGGCCGCGTCGAGCCAGAGCGCCCTGCAGCGGCTCATGGCCGCGAACGCCGACGCCCTGGCCCGCCGGGACGCGCCCGCCCTGGACGCGGTCTCCCGCGAGGCCGCC
>NZ_JAHKRL010000138.1 GCF_019396405.1 Nonomuraea rhizosphaerae
GGCCCGGCCGGCGGCGGACCCGGTGGACGGCGCTGCCTGTGTCCCGGCCCCGCCGCCGCAGCCGGCGAGCCCGGCCGCGACCGCTCCCGCGCCGGCCAGGTGAAGAAACCGGCGCCTGCTCCAAGGTGTGCCCGCAGTCATCGTCCCTTGCCTCCCTGACCGTCGAACCGGCCTTGACCTCGACAAACCGTCTTGCGTTCCGCCATTGTGCCGTCGCCCGCGTCCATCGGTCCATGACGAGTTCATGCTGACGATCATCTGGAAACGAGATGGCCGATCTCGGTTGCCGGGGTCCGGCGCGCTGACTACCGTGAGCACCGATGGAGCTCCGTCAGCTCGAATACCTCATCGCCGTGATCGACCACGGCACGTTCACGCGCGCCGCGCACCGCCTGCACATCGCCCAGTCGGCGGTGTCCCATCACGTGGGCGCGCTGGAGCGCGAGCTGGGCGTCACCTTGCTCTACCGCGCCCGGCCCACGGTCGTCCCGACGCCGGCGGGCGAGCTGTTCGCCGCCCGCGCCCGCCAGATCCTGGCCGAGGTCAGCACCGCCAGGGACGAGGCGGTGAGCATGCGCGGCGACACGGTCGGGGAGGTCAGCTTCGGCGCCACCGTGCCGTCGGCGAACCTGGACGTGCCGGGCATCATCGCCGACTTCCGCTCGGCCTACCCCGGCGTCAAGGTGCGGCTGCGCGAGGGCACCGGCCCTGAGCTGCTGGACATGGTCCGCGACGACACCATCGACCTCGCCCTGATCTCCACCGAGCCCGACCGGCTGCCGGCCGGCATCGGCTGGGTCGTCGTCGGCACCGACGACCTGCGCCTGGCCGGCGCCCCAGGGCATTCCTTCGAGGCGTACGAGTCGGTGCCCGCCCGCGAGCTCGACGGCGTCGACCTGATCAGCTTCCGCGAGGGCGCCGGCCTGCGCGCCGCCGCCGACCAGGTGCTGCGCGACGCGGGCGCCACCCCCAACATCATCGTGGAGTCCAACGAGATGCCGGTGCTCGTCGGGCTGGTGCGGCACGGGCTGGGGCTGGCCATCCTGCCGGTCGCGTTCATCGAGCAGAGCAAGCAGCCGATCTGGAGCAGGCCCCTGGACCCGCCGATCCGGCCCTCGCTCATGCTGATCTGGCGCCGGCGTCGCCGCCGCGCCCCGGCCGCGGCCGCGTTCCTGCACCACCTGGCCGCGCTGGCGCCGCAGCCGCGCCTGGACGACCTCGACTGAGGACCCGCGGGGGCTGGCGGGGGCTACTTCTTGGCGGCCGAGGCGTCCGTGGACAGGGCCGCGACGAAGGCCTCCTGCGGCACCTCGACCCGCCCGACCATCTTCATCCGCTTCTTGCCCTCCTTCTGCTTCTCCAGCAGCTTGCGCTTACGCGTGATGTCGCCGCCGTAGCACTTGGCCAGGACGTCCTTGCGGATGGCGCGGATGTTCTCGCGGGCGATGACGCGGGCCCCGATGGCGGCCTGGATCGGCACCTCGAACTGCTGACGCGGGATGAGCTCGCGCAGCTTCTTGGCCATGTCGACGCCGTAGGCGTACGCCTTGTCCTTGTGCACGATGGCGCTGAAGGCGTCGACCGCCTCGCCCTGCAGCAGGATGTCGACCTTGACGAGGTCGGCCTCCTGCTCGCCGTCGGGCTCGTAGTCGAGCGAGGCGTAGCCGCGGGTGCGCGACTTGAGCTGGTCGAAGAAGTCGAAGATGATCTCGCCGAGCGGCAGCGTGTAGCGGATCTCGACCCGGTCCTCGGACAGGTAGTCCATGCCGCGGAGCTGGCCGCGCCGCCCCTGGCAGATCTCCATGATCGCGCCGATGAACTCGGACGGGGCCAGGATGGTCGACTTGGTGACCGGCTCGAAGACCTGCGCGACCTTGCCGCCCGTGGGGAACTCCGACGGGTTGGTGACGGTCAGCTCCGAGCCGTCCTCCATGACCACGCGGTAGACGACGTTGGGCGCGGTGGAGATCAGCGACAGCCCGAACTCGCGCTCCAGCCGCTCACGGACGATCTCCATGTGCAGCAGCCCGAGGAAGCCGACGCGGAACCCGAAGCCCAGCGCGGCCGAGGTCTCCGGCTCGTAGACCAGGGCGGCGTCGTTGAGCTGCAGCTTGTCGAGGGCCTCGCGCAGCTCGGGGTACTCGTCGCCGTCGATCGGGTAGAGGCCGGAGAACACCATCGGCTTGGGGTGGTCGTAGCCGGCGAGCATCTCGGTGGCGCCCTTGACGGCCGCGGTGACGGTGTCACCGACCCGCGACTGGCGCACGTCCTTGACGCCGGTGATCAGGTAGCCGACCTCGCCGACGCCGAGCCCCAGCTCGGAGACCTTGGGCTCGGGCGAGATGACGCCGATCTCCAGCGTCTCGTGGGTGGCGTCGGTGGACATCATCCGGATGCGCTCGCGCTTGCCGAGATGCCCGTCGAAGACCCGTACGTACGTCACCACGCCCCGGTACGTGTCGTACACCGAGTCGAAGATCAGCGCCCGCGCGGCCGCGTCGGCCTCGCCCACCGGCGCCGGGACGGTCTGCACCACGTGGTCGAGCAGCTCCCGCACGCCCTCGCCGGTCTTGCCGGAGACGCGCAGCACCTCGGACGGGTCGCAGCCGATCAGGCCGGCCAGCTCCTCGGCGAACTTCTCCGGCTGCGCGGCCGGCAGGTCGATCTTGTTGAGGACGGGGATGATGTGCAGGTCGGCGTTCATGGCCAGGTAGAGGTTGGCCAGCGTCTGCGCCTCGATGCCCTGGGCGGCGTCGACGAGCAGGATCGCGCCCTCGCACGCCTGGAGCGAGCGGGAGACCTCGTAGGTGAAGTCGACGTGGCCGGGCGTGTCGATCATGTTGAGCACGTGCCCGTCCCACGGCAGCCGCACGGCCTGGGACTTGATCGTGATGCCGCGCTCGCGCTCGATGTCCATCCGGTCGAGGTATTGGGCGCGCATGGAGCGGTCGTCGACCACGCCGGTGATCTGCAGCATCCGGTCGGCAAGGGTCGACTTGCCATGGTCGATGTGCGCGATGATGCAGAAGTTGCGGATCAACGCGGGGTCGGTCTGGCCAGGCTGAGTGCGCACCGAAGTCCGTTTCGACAGGGTTGAGGTCAAGCGTCTTTCATGGTGGCATGCCCGGGTGATTGCCCGAACCGCCATCCGCCGCGGCCTGCGCCTGGTCGCGCTGGCCGTGGCCGTCGTGGTCGCGCTTTTCGGCCTCCTCGCCGGCGCGTTCCGTCTCCAGTTTACCGGTGCCCCGGCGGCCTGGGCGAAGAGCACGGGCAACGACGCCCTGCGGCTCGACCACGACAAGTACTGGTCGCGGGGCGCCCCGGCCTGCCACGACCACGGCTGGAGCGAATACGCCACCGAATGGGTCCGCTGACGCCGTACAATGAAGAAGTCCCAGGCCGTTGATTTGAGCTGCCGTCTGGGTTATTGGTAACCTGTTCAACTGCGTGTGGCGCGCCCTCTCATCGAGCCCGCGCGCCCCATCCACCACACTGACTTCACCGAGGCTTCTTCGTGGCGAACATCAAGTCCCAGATCAAGCGCAACAAGCAGAACGAGAAGGCTCGGCTGCGCAACAAGGCAGTCAAGTCCTCACTCAAGACGGCCGTCCGCAAGTTCCGCGAGGCCGCCGAGCAGGGCGACGTCGAGAAGGCCACGACGCTGCAGCGGGCCGCCGCCCGTCAGCTCGACAAGGCCGTCAGCAAGGGCGTCATCCACAAGAACCAGGCCGCCAACCGCAAGTCGGCGATCGCCAAGCAGGCCGCCGGCCTGGCCGCCAAGTAACGTCCGCCGGGTAACGCACCAGCCGTCACCAGGCAGAGCGCCGCACCATCCGCAAGGAGGTGCCTGCATGCCGTACGCGTCGCCGCGCGCGGTGACGCCCTGCTCCCTCCGTC
>NZ_JAHKRL010000139.1 GCF_019396405.1 Nonomuraea rhizosphaerae
CTCGCGTTTTATCGCGAGACGGGCCTTTCCCTTGTGGGGGTGCCCGACTGTCAGGGCCGCCTACTAGGCTGGGGCCGTCGATCGCGAGCTTTGGGCGGAGCGAACCAACATGGAAATCATCAACGGTGGCCTGAACCTTCTTTTCCTGGTGCTCGCCGTCGTCATCCTCGGCATGTCGGGTTACGCGCTGCTGCACGCCGCGCGGGTGCCGACCAACGCGTTCGTGTCGGCGGGCAAGCTGCAGAAGAACCTGTGGCTGGTCATCCTGATCCTGGCCACGCTGTTCTCGGCGGCCGGCGCGTGGTCGTACTTCAACGCGTTCATGATGTACGGGGGCGCGGCGTTCATCGGGATCGGGCTGGGGTTCTTCTCGATCCTGGCGGTCATCGCCGCCACGATCTACATCGTGGACGTCAAGCCGGCCGTGAAGGGCATGGGCGGGCGGGGTGGCAACTCCGGCCCCTACGGGCCCTGGTAAACGCCTTTTCCGGGGTACGGCACGCATGGGCCGGCCCCAACCGCCGTACAGGGCTGAGGGCCTCCAGGGAGACGGCCGCTGACCGGATGGTGGCCGGGCGCCGACACGGCTCTGGCTCTTATCCGGCAGGCTGTTCACCCATGGCTTCCACCAGCCATCGGGCCAGCCGGAGATGGCCCTCAGCGGTGGGGTGGACGCCGTCGGGCAGGAGCTGCTCCGGCGCGGTGTGGGTGAGCTGCTGGTCCTTGAGCGGGTCCAGGAAGGTGACGCCTGCTTGCTCGGCCAGCTCTCTCAGGGCGTTGCGGACCTTGTAGGCCTTGGCCGGGGTGTCCTGGAGCCAGATCGGGCCGATCATGACGATGCGGGTCCTCGGCCAGTGGGCCCTGGTCTCCTTGAGGAGGTCGGCCGCCGCTTTTCGTGTCCTCGCCGGGGGCCACGGCTGGTCGTTGTGGCCGCCTGAGATGATCAGCAGGTCGGGGGCGGGGCGCCAGGACAGTTCGGACTCCCACGACTGGCGGAACGTGCGGTCCACGCGGCCCGTGTTGAGGTAGCCGGTGCCGCCCGCGCCCGCGATGACCGGCTGCCAGTGGAGTTGGCGGGCCGCCTCGGTCGCGTAGGTCTGCCAGGCGCGGACGGGGCCTGAGCCGACCGTGAAGCTGTCACCTACGAACATCACCACCGGAGACGCCGGGCCCAGTTGGCCTGCCTGGCCTGCCGCACTTGCCTGACTCCCTGCGCCTGCGGGGTTTGTCGGGCTTGCGGGGTTTATCGGGCCGGCTGAGGTGATCTTCACCGGGTTGCTCTGGGGCTCCGTGCGTTCTAAGGAAGTGTCGCGGGCCGCGCAGCAGCATCCTGATATAGCGCAAGAAATCACCAATATCGCGGCGGCTGGGGCAATCCTGGCTCGGTCCAGCAGGCCGCGCATAACCACCTCGGGGGCTCTAGGCTGCCGACATGACTCAAGACTTCCACGGGCGAACACAGCGGCTCGAGCTGTCGGATCAGAACCTGCGCGACTTCGAGGCCGTCGTCCTGGAT
Organism: Nonomuraea rhizosphaerae; assembly: GCF_019396405.1. GTDB lineage: Bacteria > Actinomycetota > Actinomycetes > Streptosporangiales > Streptosporangiaceae > Nonomuraea > Nonomuraea rhizosphaerae. The sequence continues at coordinate 1,517 of NZ_JAHKRL010000139.1, forward strand.
GCGACACCCGAAGGGATCGTCCTGAGCAGGTCGGCATTCTATCCGGGCGGAGGCGGCCAGCCGGCGGATCACGGAGTTCTGCTGTGGCAGGGGGTGGAGACGCGGATCGTCGGGGTGCGCAAGAACGACGATCTCCACCTGATTCCGGCGGAAGGCGACCCGATCCCGCCGGCCGGCACCGTGGTGCGGGCGGCGGTGGCCGACGAGCGGCGCTCCGCGCTCATGCGTACGCACTCGGGGCTGCACGTGCTGTGCGGCGTCGTGTTCCGCGACTACGGCTCGCTGGTGACCGGCGGGAACATGGACGTGCTCAGCGCCAGGATGGACTTCAACCTGCCCGAGCTGCCGCCCGGCTTCAAGGAGGCGGTCGAGGACGCGTGCAACTCCGAGATCCAGGCCGACCGGCGCATCGACGTGAAGGTGCTGCCGCGCAAGGAGGCGTTCGAGATCCCGGACATCATCCGCACGGCCACCAACCTCGTGCCCGAGGACATCGACGAGGTCAGGATCATCGACATCGTCGGGCTGGACACCCAGGCCGACGGCGGCACGCACGTCGCCTCGACCAAGCAGATCGGGCGGATCAAGGTGGCGAAGATCGAGAGCAAGGGGCGCGGGTTCCGCCGCCTCCGCATAGCGATCTCCGACTGACAGCGCTCTGACTGACTGCGCTCCGGCTAACCTCGCTCCGACTGACTACGTTCCGGCTGGCCTTGCTCCGGCTGGCCTTGCTCCGGCCGGCCTTGCTCCGGCCGGCTCGGATGCGGGGCTCCTTCGATGACCGTGGTCAGGCCGTCGAGCAGAGGCCTGAGGCCGAACTCGAAGAGCCGGTCCAGGTTCAGGTCGAAATCGCCTCCCAGCCGCTCCACGACGGCCACGAACGTCGGGTACGCCCCCGAGTGCGCGATGGCCGTCAAGTGCGTGTCCTGGGTCCGCATCCACTCATCGCCGGTGAGACCCGTCGCCGCCTCCGCCTGGATCTCCAGCTCGATGTTGGCCGCGATGCCCTGGACGTAGCTGTACAGCAGGATGTGGACGTGCATCATGCTCTCCGGGTCGAGCCCGTGCCCCTCGACTGCGGCCAGGGCCCACTCGGTGTGCCTGAGCAGGCTCGGTGACGGCAGCGGCCTGGTCAGCGAGGTGATCCGGGCCATCCACGGGTGCCGCCGGTAGGCCGCCCATTGCAGGCGGGCCATCACCTCCAGCCGGGCCCGCCAGCCGTCCGGGGGCTCGGCGGGCAGCGGGAAGTCGGTGAGCACCGCGTCGACCATCAGCTCGACCAGGTCGTCCTTGCCGGCGACGTGGCGGTAGAGCGACATGGTGGCGACGCCGAGCCGCCCGGCGACCGCCCGCATGGACAGGGCGGCCAGCCCCTCGGCGTCGGCGATCTCGACGGCGGTGCGGACGACCCGCTCGCGCGTGAGGTCACGCGCGCCGGGCTCGTCCGGCCGGCCGCCACGCACGTCCCCGGAGAAGGCGCTACCGCGCGCGGAGACGCCGTCCTCGGAGGAAGGGCCGCCTCGCGAGGAAGCGGCCGTGGTCGCGGAGGGCGTCCGGGCCGGGGCGACCAGGGTGCCGACGCGTGGCTCGGCGACCACCACACCTTCCTGCGACAGCCTGGCCAGCGCCTTGGTGGCGGTGGCCAGGGCGACGTCCCAGTCTCTGGCCAGTTGCCTGGTGGACGGCACCCGGTCGCCGGGCCGCAGCTCGCCGTCGGCGATCCGGCGCTTGATGTCGTCCACGATCCGCGCGTACGGCGGCGCTCCGTCCACATGCCCTCCCTGTACTAGTACAGACATTATCGTATTCGCAGTTGCAAAGCCTGTATGTACGACGTACATTCACATCCGTACAACGTACACACAAGGGAGATCCCGATGAACGTCCTCATCTCCGGCGCGAGCGTCGGCGGCCCCGTCCTGGCCCACTGGCTCAAGAGGCAGGGCGCCGACGTGACCGTCGTCGAACGCGCCCCCGCGCCCCGCCGAGGCGGCCAGGCCGTCGACATCCGTGGCGCGGCCCTGGAGGTCGCCGCGCGCATGGGCATCCTGGAGCAGGCAAGAGCCCTGAAGACCGACATGCGCGGCATGTCCATGCTGGACGGCGACGGCAACGAGGTGATGCGCACCACCGAGGAGACGGTCAGCGGCGGCCGCCTCGACAGCCCGGACGTCGAGATCATGCGCGACGACCTGATCGCGCTCGTCATCGAGGCCACCAGCGGCGTCGAGTACCTCTACGGCGACTCCATCTCCGCGCTCCACCAGGACGACCAGGGCGTGGACGTCACGTTCGAGCAGGGCGGAAGGCGCAGGTTCGACTACGTGGTCGGCGCCGACGGCCTGCACTCGAACGTGCGCGGGCTGGTGTTCGGCGAGGAGTCGCGGTTCCTGCGGCACCTGGGCATGTACGTGGCCATCTACAGCGCGGACAACTTCCTCGGCCTCGACCGCTGGCAGATCTGGTACCGCGAGGGCGACGCCGGGTTCGGGATCTACACCGCTCCCGGGAACGCCACGATCAAGGTCAATGTCGGCTTCGCCGCCGGCCCGATCTCCTACGACCACCGCGACGTCGAGCAGCAGCGGCGGCTCATCCAGGAGCACTGCGGCGGCCTGCGCTGGGAGGCGCCCCGGCTGCTGAAGGCGATGTGGGAGGCCGGCGACTTCTACTTCGACACGATGGCCCAGATCACGATGGAGCGCTGGTCCGAGGGCCGGGTCACGCTGGTCGGCGACGCCGGCTACTGCGCCTCGCCGCTGTCGGGGCAGGGCACCAGCCTGGCCATGGTGGGCGCGTACGTGCTGGCGCAGGAACTGGGCGGGGACCCGCACGGGGCGTTCGAGCGCTATGAGACCCGGATGCGGCCTTTCGTCCAGACCAACCAGGACCTGGCTCTCGAGAACCCCGGCCAGGCCGCGGCCCCCGAGAGCGTCCAGCGGGCCGCGAACGCCATCACGCTGGACTGAAGAACAGACCTCGGTACCAGGATGGGGGCGAACCGATACGATTTGCCGCCATGACGGGTATGAGGCTGAAGCTGGCCGTACTGGGGGCCGTCCTGGGAGGGGCGGCGCTGACGCTGACCGCCGTCCCCGCCACGGCGGAGGCCGGGATCACCGACGAGGTGACCATGAGTCTCGCCAAGAACGGCACGCTGCACGTGGTGGAGAAGATCGACGGAAGCTCGGGGGAGCTCAAGCGGACCTTCCTCACCAGGACGCGTTACGACGACAACAACGACCGGCTCTACCAGATCTCGAACGTCAAGGGCGGCACGCTCACCGGCGACGTCCTGTCGATGAAGGCGCCGGGCACCGTCGAGTACGACGTCAAGGGAGCGGTGACCGCGGCGGGCGACATCGAGGAGCTGCGCTGGTTCGCGGTGAACGGCTGGAGCCAGCCGGTCACCAAGGCCACGGTCACGGTGACCGGGCCGGGGCAGGTCCAGAACCTCTCGTGCTTCGCCGGCGCCCTGACCTCGGCCATCGGCTGCACGTCCGCCTCCATGGACCACGGCGCCACCGAGGCCGTCTTCGAGCAGCAGAACCTCGGCGCCGGTCAGGCGCTGACCGTGGTCGTCGGCTACGCCAAGGGCTCGACCAGCGGCACGCCGATCCTGGAGCGGCGCTTCTCGCTGGCCGGCGCGTTCACCCTGAACGCCGTCACCGGAGGCGCGCTCGCCGCCCTGCTGGTGCTCCTGCTCGGCGGCGTCGCCCTGCTCTACTGGACGCGCGGGCGTGACGCCAGGGTCGTCGGGCATGATCATGGCAAGGTCGCCCCCGTACAGAACGGGCATTTCTCTCCGCCTGACGGGGTGCGGCCCGGCCAGATCGGCACGCTCGTGGACGAGCAGGCCGACGTGGTCGACGTCACCGCCACCATCGTGGACCTCGCCGTACGCGGCTACCTGCGGATCGACGAGCAGCCGCGGCAGACGTACGACGCGCCGGACTGGACGCTGGTCAGGCTGCCGAACGCGCCGGTCAACGCGCTGCTGCCGTACGAGAAGGCGCTCTACGACGCGATCTTCGACGGGCGGGACGTGGTGCTGCTGTCGCAGCTGTCCGGCTCGTTCGCCAGCCACCTGGGCAAGGTGCGCGACGCGCTCTACGCCGACGTGGTGACGCAGGGGTGGTTCGCCCGGCGTCCCGACACCGAGCGCACCCGGTGGACGGTCGCCGGGGTGGTGCTCATCGTCGTCGGCCTGCTGGCGACGGTGGCGCTGGCCTGGTTCACCACGTACGGGCTGCTCGGCCTGGCCGTGGTCATCGCCGGTGGCGCGCTGGCGGCCGGCGGGCCGTACATGCCCGCCAAGACCGCCAAGGGCTCGGCCGCGCTGGCGCACACGCTGGGCTTCCGCGAGTACCTGTTCTCCGGCGACCTCGGTGAGGTGCCCGAACAGCACCGGGTGGAGCTGTTCTCGCGTTACCTGCCGTACGCGGTGATCTTCGACGGCGTGGAGCACTGGTCGCGGGTCGTCGCCTCGGTCACCGGGAACGGGCACCAGGCCGACAACCTGTACTGGTACCACGGACCGGCCGAGTGGGACCTGTCCAAGTTCGCCGGGTCGATGCGCACGTTCACCACGACGACCTCCGGGGCGATCTCGGCCAGCCGCCAGTTCCGCACCCTCTGAGGGCGGACGAGCGGCCCTCAACGGCGGATACGCAGCTCGCCCACCGCACGCCCGCCGCCCATCAGCGGCGGGACGGCGAGCGCGTCGAACTCGGGCGCGTCGAGGCCGAGCGAGCGCAGGGCCGCCACGGTGACGGGCGTGCGGGCCCGCTGCGCGCCGTCCTCGACCTTGACCGCGCCGGCCCGCCCGTCCTCGAACACGAACGCGTCGAAGCCCTCCGCCCCCACCTTGACCATCAGGCCGGGCAGCGCCCGCATCAGCTCGGCCTCGGGCCGGTCGCTGCCGGAGGTCCACTCGGGGTGCGCGCGCATGGTGTCGAAGATCCGCCGTCCCAGGGCGTCCCCCTGGGCCAGCGCCTGGAACGCCCGCGTCACCCCGACCATCGAGACGAAGAACAGCGGCGCCCCGCAGCCGTCCACCCCCGAGGCGGCGACCCACTCGCCGGTCAGCTCCTCCACCGTGCGGCGGATCGCCCGCTGCAACGGGTGCGTGACCTCCAGGTACGTGGCCGTCGGCCAGTCGTTCAGCACGCAGGTGGCGAGCATGGCGGCGTGCTTGCCCGAGCAGTTCATGAAGACGCGGCCGTGGTCGCTCACGGCGCGGTCGAAGGGGTAGTCGTCGGGGCACAGCAGCGCGGACTCCGCCAGCCCGGCCCCCGCGAGGATCTTGCGCACGCCGTCCACGTGGTACGGCTCGCCGGAGTGGGAGGCGCAGGCCAGCGCGAGCAGCTCGCCTTCGAGCGCGAGCCCGGCGCGGAGCATCCCGAGCGCCTGGAGCGGCTTCATCGACGAACGCGGCGAGGCCGGAACGTGCACCGCGCCGTGCGCCTCGACCGGCTGCCCGGCGGCGTCCATGGTGAGCATCCGGGCATGATGGACGGACTCCACGAACCCGGAACGGACAACCTCCACGACCAGCGACATTTCCCGCCCCCCTTTCGGCACGAGTCTACGAAGCCTTTGACCTGGGCCAGAATGGGGTCCCATGCGAGCAGTAGTGCAGCGGGTGAGCACCGCGTCCGTCGTCGTGGCCGGCGAGACCGTCGGGGAGATCAACGGCCCCGGCCTGCTCGCGCTGGTCGGCGTCACCCACACCGACACACGCGAGCAGGCCCGCAAGCTCGCCGCCAAGCTGTGGACGGTGCGCGTCCTGGACGGGGAGAAGTCCTGCTCGGACGTGTCCGCGCCGCTCCTGGTGATCAGCCAGTTCACGTTGTACGGGGACGCGCGCAAGGGCCGGCGGCCGACCTGGCAGGCGGCCGCCCCGGGGCCGGTGGCCGAGCCGCTGGTGGGGGCCGTGGTCGAGGGGTTGCGGGCGCGCGGGGGG
>NZ_JAHKRL010000140.1 GCF_019396405.1 Nonomuraea rhizosphaerae
GCCCGCCCCAGGCGAACTCGTCGAGGGTCGTGGTGATCGCGCCTTCGAGGGAGTTCTCCAGCGGGACGACCGCGCCGTCCGCCTCGCCGTTGCGGGCGGCGGTCAGCGCGGCGGTGACGGTGGCGCAGGGCAGGCGCTCGGCGTCGGGCTCAAGGAGCCGCAGGGCCTCTTCGGTGAAGGTCCCCTCCGGTCCGAGATAGGCGAGTCTGGGCATGATTCCAGAGTATCCGCAGGTCGCCGAGTCGCGCCGACGTTTGCCCCACCTGCCTCGCCATCGGCCTCACCACCTGGGAACCCTTGCCTCGACCATCGGCCCGTGCCCGAGCCGCGCCGCCCGTACGGCGTGCTCCTCCTCGGGCGACAGCGGCTGCTCGCCCTTGCCGCTCACGACGGGACGCACGTAGGTGCGCGTCTCGGAGCGGCCGTTGATGGAGGTCAGCACGATGCCGTCGCCCAGCCCGTTGATCATCGCGATCGAGAACGACATCCTGCCCGCCATCTCCTCCAGCGCGTCGTACTGGCACACGGCCACGTCGCGGATCGCCTTGAGGTCGCCCTTGCCCTCGCTCGTCCGCCGGCTCAGCAGCTCCTGACACTCGTCGACCACGGCCCTGGCCTGCTTGAGCGCCATGAAGCCGATGCCGACGCCGGTCATCCCCGCGACCAGCCCCACCAGAACCCATACGGTAACCAACACTCAACGGATGGTAATGGCTCGGTCGAGCGCGGCCCCGCGTTTCGGCAACCAGGAGGCCAACAACCACACCAGAGCCAGCGCGCCGAGCCCGAACCCGTCCTGGACGATCTTGTCCAGCACCGGCACGCCGGCCACCTTCAGCGCCACGCCCCACCAGGGCACCGGCACCACGTAGAACAGCCACACACCCACGGCGATCCGCACCCTGACCTGGTCGCGCCCGTCGCCCACGATGGCGGCCAGCACGATGACCACCCAGGCCAGGTGGTGGATCCAGGCGACCGGCGAGAGCAGCACCGCCATCAGGCCGGTGAGCGCGACGGCCGTCATCTCCTCCTGCCGCCGGTAGGCCCGCAGGGCGCCGCGGAACCCGTACCAGCCGACCACGGCCACGAGCAGCAGCCAGATCACCGAGGTCAGCGTCTCCGACGGCAGGTACAGGCGGATCAGCATGGCGCGCAGCGACTGGTTGGTGGTGGCGGCGTTCGCGCCGAGCCGTTCGGGGTCGAGCAGGGCGGAGAACCAGAAGCCGGCGGCGTCGCGCGGGATCACCGCGAACGGCAGCAGCGTCAGCAGCGCCGACACGAACGAGGCCATGAAGAACGTCCGCCACTGCCGCGTCACCAGCAGGTAGATCAGGAACACGCCGGGTGTGAGCTTCACCGCGGTCGCCAGCCCGATCAGGAGGCCGCGCGGCCACCACGGCCGCCTGGCCGCGCAGTCGGCCAGGCACAGCGCGACGAGCAGGATGTCCACCTGCCCGAACCGCACCTGGTCGCGGATCGGCATCAGGTAGGCGCAGGTCACCATGAGGAACGCGAACAGCCACGGCGCGTACCGCCGGAGATCGCCCTTGGCGGCGAGCACCTCCCTGAACGCGAACGCGACCGTGACGACGAGCGCCAGGAAGATCCCGGCCGTCCACACCCACTGCGCCGTCCCCCACGACAGCTCGGCCAGCGGCACCGCCAGCATCCCCGCGATCGGCGGGTAGGTGAACGGCAGGAGCTGGGGAGCCGGGGTCGCGAAGTCGTAGAGGGGGCGGCCGGACAGCAGCATCTGCCCTCCGGTCCGGTACACGTCCAGGTCCACCAGCCGCTGGTCGTCCGGGTTCGTGAGCCACTGCTGGACCAGCGGCGCGACGGCCGCGGCGACGACCAGGACGGCCACCGCCCAGGCCCACCACCGCCGGCGTACCGCCGTCGCCTCGCCACCTGTCACGGTGTGGCACGTTACCGTGGCTGTTGCCCATCGAGCGCACGTTCACCCTGGGGGTCGCCGCCCATGCCGCACGCCATCACGAGCGCGGCCGTCCGGTTCCTGGCGGTCCTGCTCCTCGGCCTCGCCGTCCTGAACGGCGGCCCGGCGGCGGCCTCTGCATCCTCTCAAGGCCATTCGGCCGCTCAAGGCCGGGCACCCGTTCAGGGGCGGGTGGCCATCGTCGGGGTGCCCGGTCTCGAATGGAGCGACCTGGACCGGAGCCGCACCCCCAACCTGTGGAAGCTGGTCGAGCGGGGCGCCTCCGCGTCGCTGTCCACGCGCGCCGTGCCGCCGCCCGACCGCGGGATCACCTGCCCGCTGGCCGGGTGGATGACGGTGTCGGCCGGTCAGCGGGCCGGTACGCCTGGCAAGGGCTGCGCCGCGACACCGGCGCCGGAGAACGGCGTGGTGCCGGGCTGGGGGGCGCTCCAGGCGTACCAGAGTGAGACCGGGTACGACGCGCGGCTGGGCACGCTGGGGCAGGTGGTGACGTCCTCGGGGGGCCGGGTGGCGGCGTTCGGGCCGGGCGCCGCGGTGGCCGCCGCCGACACGTCCGGAAAAATCGCCAGTTACAACCCCGAAGGGGACCTCAGCTCGTACCACCTGATTGTCATGGAGGCCGCCGGCCTGGCCACGGCCTGGGCCCGGCAGCCGCTCGACGAGTACGGCGTGCCCGCCCCGCTGCCCACGGCGGCGAGGCAGGCGGCGGCGGCCGAGGCGGACCGCGAGGTCGGCGAGCTGCTCGGCAGGCTCCCGCAGGAGACGAACGTGCTGCTGGCGGGCGTCTCCGACGTCACCACGAACGCCCACCTGCACGTCGCCGTCGCCGCCGGACCGGCGTTCCGGCACGGCCACCTGACCGCCATGTCCACCCATCAGGACGCGCTGGTCACCATCACCGACCTCACCGCCACCGCGATCGGCCTGCTCGGCCTAGAGGCGCCGCGCGAGGTGGTCGGGCGCGCCTGGCAGGGCGACGGCTCGGCCTCCGTCACCGTCGAGGAGCTGGCGGACGCGGACCTGGCCAGCCAGGTGCTGCGGGAGGTCCGCGGGCCGTTCTTCGCGGTGCTGGTGACGGTCCAGTTGCTGTTCTACGCGTTCGCCGCCCTGGCCTTCCGCCGTCTGTCCGGGCCGAAGGGGTCGCGGATCCTGACCGTGGTGCAGGTCGTGGCGGTGGTCAGCGGAGCCGTCCCGGTCTCGACGTTCCTGGCGCAGCTCGTCCCGTGGTGGGCGTTCCCGGCGCCGATGGCGAGCGTGATCGTGACCATCGTCGGGATCGCCGGGCTGATCACCGCGCTGGCCTTCGCCGGGCCGTGGCGCACGCACGTGCTCGGCCCGCTGGCCGTGGTCGCCGGCATCACCTCGCTCGCCCTGCTGCTGGACGTGATGACCGGGTCGAAGCTGCAGGTCAACGCGGTCACCGGGTACGAGCCGGTCACCGGGGGACGGTTCTACGGCTTCTCCAACATCGCCTTCGCCGTCTACGCCACCGGGACGCTGCTGGCGCTGGCGGGGCTCGCGCAGCTGCTGCTCAGGCGGGGCGTGCCGAGGGTGGCGGCCGTGGTGGCGTGCGCCGCGTACGGGGGGCTCGCGGTGTTCGCGGACGGCTGGCCGACGTGGGGGGCCGACTTCGGCGGCGTGCCGGCGTTCGTGATCGGGCTGGCGGTGTTCCTGATCCTGCTGGCCGGGCGGCGGGTGTCGATCCTGAAGCTGCTGCTGGTGGGGGTGGCCGGGGTCGTGCTGGTGGGGGCGCTGGCGGTCTTCGACTGGCTGCGGCCCGCGGCGCGGCGTACGCACCTGGGCGTCTTCGTGCAGCAGGTCATCGACGGTCAGGCGTGGACGGTGGTCTGGCGGAAGTTCAGCGCGATGATCGGCGTCACCGTCGGCAACTGGTCGCTGACACTGTTGTCGCTGGTCGCGCTGGCGTTCCTGTTCTGGGTGCTGAACCGGCCCTCGCGGTGGGGGGCTCCGGCGCTCGGCCAGGCCTACCGGCTGGCGCCGCCGCTGCGTGCGGGGCTGTTCGGGGCGCTGACGTGCGCGTTCATCGGGTTCCTGATGAACGACTCGGGCATCGCCATCCCGGCCATGGCGCTCACCGTGGCAGTGCCGCTGACACTGGCCGCCTCCGTGCGCGCGCTGCGGCTGCCCACGCCCACCACACCAGAGCCGCCGTCAGCACGAGCAGCGTCCACGGAGCGATCCTCGACCTGACCACCGTCACGAGCCAGCCGAGGTCGCTCGGCTGCAGATCCTGCCGGGCCGGCAGGTACGCCAGCGACAGCACGAACAGGTGCGCCACCAGCAGCCCGTCCAGCGCCGACGCCGCCGCCAGCGCCAGCACGCCGAAGGCCAGCCCGTCGTACCACGGCAGGACGTACGGCGTGGCGAACACGTACGCGACCACCACCACGAGCGCGACCTCGTTCCCGGAGACAACGCCGCGAAAAGCCCGGAACAGCGACCACGCCACGAGCCCGAGCACGACCAGCGACCCGATCTGGATCTCCTCCCGGTACGCGCTGCCCTCCCCCACGATCGCCTGCAGCCAGCCCTGGACCAGCTTCCAGTACGACGCCAGCGACACCGACTTGCTCGTGCGCGTCATCGGCCCGACCGCCTCCGTGCCGACGATCAGGTAGCCCGCCACGACCACGGCCAGCGCGACGGAGGCGACCAGGGCCAGCCGGCCGGGCCGCCGCCGCAGCTCCCAGGCGGGCCCCAGCGCGACCAGGCCCGCGTTGACCTTGACCGCCACGCCCAGCCCGAGCAGCACCCCGGACGCCGCGGGACGGGCGCCGGCCACCAGCGCGGCCACCATGCAGGCGACGGCCAGCGTGTCCACGTGCATCCCGGCGACCAGGTGGTACAGCAGCAGCGGGTTGGCCGTCCACAGCACCGCCGCCCGCAGCCGCCTGGCCGGGTCGTCCCTGGTGAAGCGGTCGATCAGCAGCCCCGTCGCGACGAAGGCGGCGGCGTTGACCAGGGCCAGCACGAAGATCGTCAGCCGGAGCGAGTCGCCGCCGACCCAGCTCGCCAGCGCCTGCACGCCGGTCGCGACCGGGCCGTACACGCTGGGCTCCTCCTGCCACGGCCGCTCCACGGCGCGGGCGATGGGGTCGCCGGGCAGGTCCAGCGCGCCGTGCGTGTAGGGGTTGACGCCCAGGACGACCATGCGCCCGTACGCGGCGTAGTTGAGGTGGTCGGCCGAGCCCGACGGCGGCAGGAACGCCAGCAGCCCGGCCGCGGCGCAGCCGAGGATCACCAGCGCCCTGGCGCTGGGCGCGGACCTGGACAGCAGCAGCCCCAGGCAGCCGAGCGCGCCCAGGACGATCGCGGCCGCCGCGAGGGCGATCACCAGGTGCGGGTCAGGTCGCGCATCCAGCGAGTACGGCGGCTGCCACCCCGGCCCGGCCAGCGCGGGAACCATGGCCGACGGCCCGAGCAGCCCGATGACGATCGTCAGCGCGATCGAGGCGCCGACGGCCGTCACGGGGATCCAGCCGGGCACCCGCCATGTCTGCGCAGTCACCGGTGAATTCCAGCACACCCGTCACAGGCCCGGCACACCCGTCGCAGGGGGCGGCGCACCTGTCACAAGGGCGGCGCGTTCGTCACATGGGCGGCCGGGGAAGGGGCGGCAGAGATCGTTCCAGGAGTTCGGGCCGCCGCGCCACCAGCAGCTCCGCCACCGTCTCCTCGACGCCGCCGCTGATCTCCACGTACGGCAGCAGTCCGGTCCGCTCCAGCACGGTGACCAGCCGCTCGGTCGGGGCGGCCAGGATCACCCGCCCGCTTCCCGTGTCCTCGGCCCGTTGCAGCGCCACCGCCAGCGCCCCGATCAGCGACGCGTCGTAGAAGATCACGTCGGCCAGGTCGAAGACGAGGACGGGCCCCGCCGACCAGTCCCACACCTCGCGGATGTGCCTGCTCAGGCGGGCCCGGCCGAAATGGTCGAGCTCACCGCTCACCCGGAGGACCGTGCAGTGAACGTGTCGGACGGTCTCGATCCGCACCACTCCCGCGTTCACCGCTGCACTCCCTCTCTGTTGGAGTTCGATACTCCTCTGCCCGGAATGGCGGCGTTCAGCGGTGATCAGGTGACCTCGAAGTTGGCCATCATCGCCATGTCCTCATGTTCCAGGTTGTGACAGTGCATGACGTAGCGGCCGCGGTAGCCGGTGAACCTGGTGACGATCTCGACGGTCTGCGCGTCACGCAGCTCGACCGTGTCCTTCCACTCCGGCGGCCCGCCGGGGCGCTCGCCGTCGACCGACAGCACCTGGAAGCTCGACAGGTGCAGGTGCACGGGGTGGGCGACGTCGCTGGTCAGCCGCCAGATCTCGGTGTCGCCCAGCTTGGGCCTGGCCTCGACCTTGCCGGGGTCGAACGGGCCGCCGTTGATCAACCACTTGCCGCCGCTGTTGCCGAAGTCGAAGTCCCTGGTGACGGTGGCCTTCGCCGGGTCGAGCCGCTCGACGTCCGACAGCACGCGCGGGATCGCCGAGTCGTCGGACTCGTCCCGGTCCACGGCGAACCTCATCACCCTGGCCTGCGGTCCCTCCCCTGCCAGGTTGCGCAGCTCGACGTGGTCGCCGACGCGGTGGGCGGCGAAGTCCACGACCACCTCGGCGCGCTCGCCCGGCGCCAGGCGTACCCGCTGGACGGTCCGGGGCGCGGCCAGGAGGCCGCCGTCGCTCGCGATCCGCACCAGCGGGCCGCCCGTCGAGAGCTCGTACGTCCGCGCGTTGGAGGCGTTGAGCAGCCGCAGCCGGTAACGGGCCCTGGCCACCCGCAGCTCCGGCCAGGGGGCGCCGTTGACCAGGATGACGTCGCCGAGCACCCCGCCCATGTAGCCCTCGCGCACGCCGTGCCCGTCCGGCAGGCTCGGGTACGGCATCGAGCCGTCCTCGGCGAACGACCTGTCGCAGATCAGCAGCGGGACGTCCCGCTCGCCCGAGGGCAGGCCCAGCGCCTCCTCGGCCGGGTCGCGCACGATGAAGAGCCCGGCCAGGCCGCGCCACACCTGCGGCCCGGTGTGGTCCATCCGGTGGTCGTGGTACCAGAGCGTGGCCGCGCGCTGGTCCAGCGGGTAGGTGTGGGTGCGCCGCGCGCCGGGCTGGAGCAGGTCGGTGGGGTAGCCGTCGGACTCCGGCGGGGTGTGGCCGCCGTGCAGGTGCATGACGGTCGGCTCGGGCAGGCCGTTCGACAGGCGGATCGTGGTGGCCCGCCCGGCGGTCGCCTCGATGGTGGGGCCGGGGAAGCGGCCGCCGTACCCCCAGACAGGGGTGCGCAGGCCGGGCAGGATCTCGGCCTCGGCCGCCCGCTGCGCCAGGTCCAGGGAGCCGTCGCGGGACGGCTTGAGCACCTCGGGGATCGGCAGCGGCACCGCGTACGGTCTGGGCAGGGGCGCGCCGCTCGGCAGGAGCCGCGGCTGCGGCGTGCCGCCGAGCACCGAGCAGCCGCCCGCGGCCACCGCCACCGCGCCCAGCCTGAACAGCCGCAGCGCCTGACGCCTGGTGACGCCCGGTCCGGTCCGGTCTCTCGCGGCGCTC
>NZ_JAHKRL010000141.1 GCF_019396405.1 Nonomuraea rhizosphaerae
GCACTTGAGCGCGGGGCGGCGTTCGTTTTTCTCCGTTACGGCAAGCCGCCCCCACCGCCACCCGCCGCACATGGCTGAGGGCCTCCAGGAAGACGGCCGCTGAGCCCGCACAGGGCCGGTCGCCGTCACGCACGCGTCCTTGACCGTGGCCGCCCCATTGGTTGCACGGTGTGCAAGGCTTGCAGTCTCTGCAAGAGTTGCGTACAGTGCAATGCATGGAGAGTCCGCAAGAGCGTCGTGAGCGGCGCCGGGCCGAGAAGCGGCAGGCCGTCCGGAGGGTCGCCGTCCGCATCGCGCTCGACGACGGGCTGGAGGCCGCCACCGTGGAGGCCATCAGCGCGGCGGCCGACATCTCACCGCGCACGTTCTTCAACTACTTCGGCTCCAAGGAGGACGCGCTCGTCATGGAGCCGGCCTGGCGGCCGGAGGACCTCATGGAGCTGCTGCGGCGCCGGCCGGAGGACGAGCCGGTCTTCCGCTCGCTCCAGGCGGTCATGAAGGAGGTCGGGGTGCGGTCGCTACCGCTGTGGGCGGACATGCAGCCGTTCATGGAGCTGCAGAACCGGCACCCGGAGCTGGCCGTCCGGGCCAGGGCCGCCGACCAGGCGAAGGTGATGGAGATGACCCTCGCCCTGGTCAGGTCCAGGCCGGGCGCTCGTGGCGGGCTCCACGCGCGGTTGCTGGTCGTCGGGTCGTTCGGCGCGATGATCTCGGCCGTCCAGGAGTCGCTGGAGACCGGCGAGCCCGTCGAGGAGCTGCTCGACCAGGCGTTCGCGCTGCTCGAACAAGGACTCTGAACGTCATCGAAAGAAGCGGCGACCGGGGTGGCACCCCCGATCGCCGCGAATTCCTCCTGCCCTCGCGAAAGAAGCAAGGAGTCGGACCATGGTATCGACAAGCGTTCCTGAGACGCCCGCCCCCGAGGCCCCGCCGCGGCAACGGGGCCTGTGGGTGAGCATGGGCTCACTCATGCTCATCATGTTCCTGGCCGCCATCGACCAGACCGTCGTGGCGACCGCCATGCCCACCATCGTCGGCGAGCTGCACGGGCTGTCGAGCCTGTCCTGGCTGGTCACCGCGTTCGCGCTGACCTCCGGCATCGTCACCCCCCTGTACGGCAAGCTCAGCGACATGTACGGCCGCAGGCGCCTCTACCTGTCGGCCATCGTGCTGTTCCTCATCGGCTCGGCCCTGTGCGGGATCGCGCAGACGATGACGCAGCTCATCCTGTTCCGGGCCTTCCAGGGCGTCGGGGCCGGCGGGCTGATGGTGCTGACCATGGCCATCTCCGCGGACATCGCCACCCCCCGCCAAAGGGCGAAATTTCAGGGGATATTCGGTGCGGTCATGGGCATCGCGTCGATCGCCGGGCCGGTCATCGGCGGCGCGCTCACCGAGCACATCTCCTGGCGCTGGATCTTCTACGTCAACCTGCCGCTCGGCGCCGTCGCGCTGGCCGTGGCGTTCGCGGTGCTGAAGCTCCCGCGCCGCACCTCACCGCACCGCGTGGACTGGCTCGGGGCGGCGCTGATCTCCGGTGTGCTGACCTGCCTGACGCTGTTCGCCTCCTGGGGCGGCACCACGTACGCGTGGACCTCACCGGTGATCATCGGGCTGGGGCTGGGCGCGGTCGTGCTGGTGGCGCTGTTCGTCCTGGTCGAGCGGGCGGCGGCCGAGCCGGTGCTGCCGCTGCGGCTCTTCCGCGACCGGACCTTCACCATCGGGGCCGTTGCGGTGATCCTGCTGGCCACGAGCATGCTGGGGACGGCCACGTTCCTGCCGATGTTCCTGCAGCTGGCCACCGGCGCCAGCGCGTCGGACTCCGGGCTGCTGCTGCTCCCGCTGATGGCCGGGATGATCGCCTCCTCGGCCGTCGTCGGGCAGCTGGTCACCAGGCTGGGCACGTACAAGTGGTTCGTGGTCGCCGGGACGCTGCTCTCGGCGCTCGGCGCGGCCCTGTTCGCGACCATGGACATGGGCACGAGCGCGTTCGCGTCCGGCGCGTACATGGTGATCTTCGGCGTCGGGCTCGGCATGGTGACCCAGAACCTGCTGCTGGCCGTCCAGACCACCACGCCCGCGGGCGACCGGGGCGCGGCCACGTCGGCGATCACATTCGCCCGCGGCATCGGCGGGGCCGTCGGGGTGTCGGTGCTGGGCGCGGTGTTCAGCGGGCGGCTGGGGGCGCAGGCGTCGGTCACGCCGGAGGCCATCCAGCAGTTGCCCGAGGCGGCCCGGCAGGCCACGCAGGTGGCCTTCTCGGGGGCGGTGACCGGGGTGTTCGTGTGGGTGGTGCCGATCCTGCTGGTGTGCGCGGCACTGCTGACGACGGTCAGGAACGTCAGGCTGGCTGAACACGCCTGACCCTCTTTTGAGCAGGTCGGAGCCCATTTTGAGGGCTTCGACCTGCTTTGCCGTATACAGCCTCATATTTTGCGACAAAGTTGCATCGAGCGACTGGTGCCGGGAAGATGCACAATCTGGGGTGGGTGGGCGCGGTGAATGGGGGAAGAATGCGGCGAATCGCCGGCGGCCTGATGGCCCTGGTCTTGGCGACCCCGCTCGCGGCGTGCTCGCCGTCAGCGGCTACCGGAACTCCCGCGGCGGCCAGGTCCGCCAAGGACTACCTGGTCTTCTACGCCGACGGGCAGGCGCGCGAGGCGCTGGCCGCCGTCCGGCGCGCGGGCGGCAGCACGTCCGCCACCGACACCAAGCTCGGCTACGTCCTGGCCAAGGGCGACGGCGACGCCTTCGTCGAGGCGCTCGGCACGGACCAGGCGATCGTCGGAGTGTCGGCTGACCGCGCGATCGGCTTCGAGACCGCCATGCCCGCCGCCGCGCCCGCTTCTGCGCCCGTTTCTGGGCCCGCTTCCGGGCCTGTTTCTGTGTCCTCTTCCGGGAGTACGGCCTTCCCGGACGCGTCCGCCATCGCCTCCAACGCCGCCGCCGAGCCGCTCGCCGCCCGCCAGTGGGACATGAAGATGATCGGCGCCGACCGGGCGCACGGCAAGGCGCCCGGCACCAAGAAGGTCCTGGTCGGCATCATCGACACCGGCGTGGACGGCAAGCACCCCGACATCGCCCCGAACTTCAACCGCGAGCTCAGCCGCAACTTCGTCACCGACAAGCCGAAGGACGAGGAAGGCGAAACGCTCGACGGCCCGTGCGAGGTGGCCGGCTGCAAGGACCCGGTCGACGCCGACGACGACGGCCACGGCACCCACGTGGCCAGCACGATCGGCTCCCCGATCAACGGCATCGGCATCGCCGGCGTCGCCCCGGACGTCCAGCTCGTCAACATCAGGGCCGGCCAGGACTCCGGGTTCTTCTTCCTCAAGGCCAGCCTCGACGCCCTCACCTACGCGGCCGACATCGGCGTCGACGTGGTGAACATGAGCTACTACGTCGACCCGTGGCTGTTCAACTGCAGGAGCAACAAGGCCGACAGCAAGAAGCAGCAGCTCGAACAGCGCGCCATCATCACCGGCATGCAGCGGGCGCTCGACTACGCGCGCAAGCGGAACGTCACCCTCATCTCCGCCCTCGGCAACGGCGCCACCGACCTGGGCCACCCCAAGGTGGACAGCGCGAGCCCCGGCTACCCGCGCGGCAGCGAGAAGTCCCGCAAGGTGGACAACTCCTGCATCAACGTCCCGGCCGAGTCCAAGGGCGTCCTGTCCGTCTCCGCGCTCGGCCCCACCGGCCGCAAGGCCGTCTACAGCGACTACGGGATCGAGCAGACGGACCTGTCCGCGCCCGGCGGCGACACCACGGACGGCAAGGGCGCCTCGCCCCTGCGCTCCATCCTGGCCGCCGCCCCCGAGGCCGCGCTCCGCGCCACCGGCAAGATCGACAAGTCGGGCAAGCCGAAGAGCTCGGAGGTCGTGCGCGACTGCAGCGGCGGCGGCCCCTGCTCCTACTACCAGTACCTGGACGGCACCTCGATGGCCTCGCCGCACGCCACCGGCGTCGCCGCCATCCTGATCAGCCGCTTCGGCAAGCAGGGCAAGGGCGGCGTCGCGCTCGCCCCGGCCAAGGTGGAGAAGCTGCTGTTCAAGACCGCCACGCAGAAGGCGTGCCCGTCGCCGCGCAAGTACGTCTACAAGGTCTTCGGCGAGAGCACGACCCACACCTGCGAAGGCGGCAAGTCGAAGAACGGCTTCTACGGCCACGGCGTCGTCGACGCCTGGAAGGCCGCTACCGTCAAGGGATGATGTATCGCCTCGTCGCGGACGCCGCGATGGTGGTGCACTTCCTGTTCCTGGTCTACATGGCCGTGGGCGGGTTCGTCGCGTGGCGGTGGCGGCGCACGGTCTGGGCCCACCTCGCGGTCGTCGCCTGGGGGCTGGTCTCGCTGACCACCGGCGTCGAATGTCCTCTCACAGTCGTGGAAGACTGGGGGCGGCGGCACGCCGGACTCCAGGGCCTGCCGCCGACCGGCTTCATCGATCACTACATCGAGGGCGTCGTCTACCCGGAGCAGTACACGAACTTGGTGCGCCTGGGGGTCGCCATTCTCGTGTTGTTCTCCTACGTCGGGTACGTTCTCCGTCGTCAATGACTGCCAAGTGGTCTGTACCAATTAAGGTAGGACTCGTGACTCGTCGCGCGAAGATAGTGTGCACCCTAGGCCCCGCCACGTCCTCCCCCGAACGCCTGCGTGAGCTGATCTCCGCCGGCATGGACGTCGCACGGTTCAACCTCTCTCATGGTGACCATGACATGCACAGAGAGGTGTACGACCGGGTCAGAGAGGTGGCCGCCGACCTCGGCCGCGGCGTAGGGGTCCTCGCCGACCTTCAGGGCCCCAAGATCCGCGTCGGCAGGTTCGAGGAGGGGCCGGTCCGGCTCGGCTTCGGCGACGTCTTCACGATCACCGTCGAGGACGTGCCGGGCGACCGCGAGCAGGTCTCCACCACCTACAAGGGCCTGCCCGGCGACGTCCGCGCCGGTGACTCGATCCTGGTCGACGACGGCCGCCTCGTCCTGGAGGCCACCCGCGTCCTGCCCGACCGCGTCGTCACGCGCGTCGTCATCGGTGGCATGATCTCCGACAACAAGGGCCTCAACCTGCCCGGCGTCAACGTCAGCGCTCCCGCCCTCACCGATAAGGACGAGGCCGACCTGCGCTGGGCGCTGCGCACCGGCTTCGACATGATCGCCCTGTCCTTCGTCCGCCGCCCGTCCGACGCCGACGTGGTCCGCAACATCATGGAGCAGGAGGCCGTCCGCCTTCCGCTGCTCGCCAAGATCGAGAAGCCCCAGGCGGTCGACCGGCTCCCCGAGATCATCGAGGCGTTCGACGGCATCATGGTCGCCCGCGGCGACCTCGGCGTCGAGCTGCCGCTGGAGCAGGTGCCGATCGTCCAGCGGCGCATCATCGAGCTGTGCCGGGAGAAGGCCCGCCCGGTCATCGTCGCCACCCAGATGCTCGACTCCATGATGAGCGCCCCCCGGCCCACCCGCGCCGAGGCCTCCGACGTCGCCTACGCGGTCATGGACGGTGCCGACGCCGTCATGCTGTCCGGCGAGACGTCCGTGGGCAGCTACCCCATCGAGTCCGTCTCCACCATGGACCGCATCGCCCGCGCGGCCGAGGAGCACTCGCTGCACGCCACGCACTCCCTGGAGCGCCTGCCGGAGACCACCGGCGGCGCCATCGCGCGCGCCGCCGCCGAGGTCGGGGCGATCGTCGGCGCCAAGGCGCTGATCGCGTTCACCATGTCGGGCGAGACCGCGCGCCGCCTGGCCCGCTACCGTTCGCCGATCCCGCTGCTGGCCTTCACCTCGGCGCCGCACGTGCGCGGGCAGCTGTCGCTGACGTGGGGGGTGGAGACCTTCCACGTGCCGTTCGTGCACCACACGGACGACATGGTGCGGCAGGTCGAGGCGTCGCTGCTGACGCTGGGGCGGCTGGAGAAGGGCGACAAGGTGGTCATCGTCGCCGGCTCCCCTCCCGGCACCCCGGGCAGCACCAACGCCCTCCGCGTTCACACGATCGGCTCGGCCGTCTCACATACCTGAACTGATTCTTCTTCTTGCCCAGGACGGTGGTGATCCGGCCGCTGTTTCCTGGAAGCTCTCTTTTCGAGGCCCCGTTACGGCAGGCCGTCCCCACCGCCACCCGCCGCACGGGGCTGAGGGCCTCCAGGAAAACGGCCGCTGAGCCCGCACGGGGCCGGCGGCCGTTACGCGCGCGCCCTTGACCATCTCCGTGGACACGCCGACACCAGGTGCGACGGGAGACCCGGGGACACGAGGTGCCGCCGAGAGCCGGTCACCTGGTGCCGATGGATGCGGGGCACCTGGTGCTGGGGTAGCTCGCTCCGGCTCACGATGCGCGCGTCACGGCGGCCCGCCCCGCATCACCGGAGGAGCGTCTCCCTGGACAGGCGCCGGCCCCGTGCGGTGGGTGGGGCCGGCCCATGCCGGCCGTAATGGATCGTCGGCTTGTGAAGGGATCGTCAGCTTGTAAGAGGCGATCAGAAACGATCGGTCAGTCGTTCTGGTGGAGTTGGGTGTTGAGTTCGATGCCGCCGCCCTCGCGGGGGACCGCCTCCACCGCGCCCGACTGGGAGTTGCGGCGGAAGAGCAGGCCGTCGCTCGACGACAGGGCGGCGGCCTTGACGACGCGCCCGTCCGGGAGCGACACCTTCGTGCCCGCCGTCACGTACAGCCCCGCCTCCACCACGCAGTCGTCGCCCAGAGAGATGCCGATGCCCGCGTTCGCGCCCAGCAGGCAGCGTTCGCCGATGGAGATGACCTCCTTGCCGCCGCCCGACAGCGTGCCCATGATCGACGCGCCGCCGCCCACGTCCGAGCCGTCGCCCACGATGACGCCCGCCGAGATGCGGCCCTCGACCATCGAGGCGCCCAGGGTGCCGGCGTTGTAGTTCACGAAGCCCTCGTGCATCACCGTCGTGCCGCTCGCCAGGTGCGCGCCGAGCCGCACCCGGTCGGCGTCGGCGACGCGGACACCGGTCGGCAGCACGTAGTCGACCATGCGCGGGAACTTGTCCACCCCGTACACCGTCACCGCGCCCCTGGCCCGCAGCCGCAGCCGGGTGCGCTCGAAGCCCTCCACGGGGCAGGGGCCGAAGTTGGTCCACACGACGTTCGCCAGCAGCCCGAACACGCCGTCCAGGCTCATCCCGCGCGGCCTGACCAGGCGGGACGACAGCAGGTGCAGGCGCAGGTAGACGTCGTGCGCGTCCGTCGGCGGCTCGGAGAGCTTGGCGATGCCGGTGCGCACCGCCACCACCTCGACCCCCCTGGCCGGATCGGGGCCGACCAGCGCGGCCAGGTCCCCGGCGAGGTCGCCCGCGTGCTCGGCGAGCTGCTCGGAGGAGAGGCGCTCGGTGCCGGTGTTCGGCGGGTCGCCCAGCTGAGGAGCGGGGAACCAGGTGTCAAGGACGGTGCCGTCGGCGGCGACGGTCGCCAGGCCGATGGCGTGCGCGCCGGTCACGGTCGGATCGATAGCAGTCACGGCCCACAAACTACCGTCAACCGGGCCGGTCCCCACGCGCCGCACCCCGCGTGTCCCCCCGCTCCCGCCGAGGGGCCCGGCGAGCGCCTTCAGGCCTCCCGGACGACCCTCCGGGACAGCGCCCGGGCGGCCACCTCGGCGGCGGTCCGGACGAAGGCGGCCAGAGCGGGGGAGCGGGTCTCCTCGGGCCAGGCCAGCACGACCGTCGTCGGAGCGGCGTCCACCACCGGCACACAGGTCAGATCCCGCCTGAGCTGCCCCTTGACCGACTCGGGAACCACCGCGACCAGCCGCCCGATCGCCACGAGCTGCATGAGCTGAGCCGCGTCCCCCACCAGCGGCCCGTCCCGGTCACCCCGATCCTTCCCCGCCGGATCCCTCCCGGCCGGGTCCCTCCCAGCCGGATCCTTCACGGCCGGATCCCTCGCGGCCGGATCCCAGACGTGCGGCTCCGGCCAGCGCGGAGTCGGCTCCGCGTCCAGGTCGGCCAGGTGCACGTACGGGCGCTCCGCCAGCCGGTGCCCGGCCGGCACGACCGCCACCCCGCCCTCCATCAGCAGCGGCTCCGTGTCGAACCCCGTCAGGTCCTCCCACGGCAGATGCAGGAACGCCACGTCCGCCGTCCCGTCCCGCAGCAGCCGGGCCCGTTCCGCCACCCCGCACAGCACGACCTCCACCTCGATCGCGTCCTGGCGTCCCTGGTAGGCGGCCAGGACGTCCGGCAGCAGCCCGCCGTCGCCGCCCGGCTTCAACGCGACCACCAGCCGGGGATCGGTGCGGCCCGCCCGCCGGGTGCGGTGCTCGGCCGCCGCCACCGCGTCCAGGGCCTTGGCCGCCTCCCTGGCCAGCACCTCACCGGCCGGGGTGAGCGCCACCCGGTGCCCCGAACGGTCGAACAGCTCCACGCCCAGCCGCCGTTCCAGCTTCTGGATCGCCCGCGACAGCGGCGGCTGCGCGATGCCCAGGCTCTC
>NZ_JAHKRL010000142.1 GCF_019396405.1 Nonomuraea rhizosphaerae
CCCCCGCCCGAGCCCCCCCCCCCGCCCGCCTCCCCCGCCGCCCGCCTGTTCGCCGACCGCGCGGCGGCGGTCGGGCGGCCGGTCGGCGAGGCGGACCTGGCCCACGTGGGCAACATCTGCCGGGCGCTCGACGGGCTGCCGCTGGCGATCGAGCTGGCGGCCGCGCGGCTGCGCACGCTGTCGGTCGCCGACGTGGCGGCGCGGCTCGACGACCGGTTCAGGCTGCTGGCGCGCGGCAGCCGTACGGCGCTGCCCAGGCACCAGACGCTCCGCGCGGTCGTGGCGTGGAGCTGGGACCTGCTCGGCGCGGACGAGCAGCGGATGGCCAGGCGGCTGACCGTGTTCGCGGGCGGGGCGCGGCCGGGGTCGGCGGAGCGGGTGTGCGGGCTGCCGGAGGAGCTGCTGTTCTCGCTGGCCGAGAAGTCGCTGGTGGAGGTGGTGGACGGCCGCTACCGGATGCTGGAGACGATCAGGGCGTTCTGCGCGGAACGGCTGACCGAGTCGGGCGAGGCCGAGCGGACGCGCCTGGCGCACGCCGAGCACTACCAGGACCTGGCGATCGAGGCCGACGGCCACCTGCGCAAGCGTGAGCAGCTCACCTGGCTCGCCCGCCTCGACGAGGAGAGCGACGAGCTGGCCACGGCGGTCCGCTGGGCCGCCGAGAGCGGCAGGCACGACCTGGGCCTGCGGATCCTGGGCTACTCCGCCTGCTACTGGTGGATGCGCGGCCACCGCGCGACCAGCGCGGCGCTGGCCGGCGGCCTGCTGGCCACCATGGGGCCGGACGCGCCCGCCGGGCTGGAGGAGGAGTACGCGATGACCGTGCTCGTCGCGGCCTGGCGCCGGGAGCCCGACGACGCGCTGCGCGCCCGGCTGGCGGAGGTCCGCCGCAGGCTGCCGATCGACTTCATCCCGGAGCGGCTGGAGTTCTTCACGATGATGCTGCCGCTGTTCGCGGGGCCGCCGCTCGGCGACTACGACAGCGTGCGCAAGCTGATGGACGAATTCGTCGGACATCTGCAGCCGTGGTCGCAGGCGCTGAGCCATTCCGGCGTCGGCTTCCTGCTCCAGGTGGTGGGGCGCCGCGAGGAGGCCACCGCCGAGCTGGCGCGGGGGCTGGCCGAGTTCAGGGCGCTGGGTGAGCGCTGGGGCGCCACGCTGGTGCTGGCGGGGCTGAGCGACCTGGCCGCCGAGCGCGGCGACCACGCCGAGGCCCGGGATCTGGCCGAGCAGGCGCTCGTACTGTCGCGGGAGCTGGGAGCGGCGGCCGACACGGCCGAGAACATGTGCCGCCGCGCGGACGCCATGGTCCGGCTGGGCGAGTCCGAGGCCGCCCGCGCCGACTATCTCCGGGCCGCCGAGCTGTCGCGGCGCATCGGCGGCTCGGGCGACACGATGGCCAGGGCGCACGTCGGGCTGGCCGAGCTGGCCGAGCTGCACGGCGACCTCACCACCGCCCGCGCGCTCATGGAGCAGGCGCGGGCCGAGTGCCCGGCCGACTGGTACGTCGCCGCCGAGACCCGCGACCGCGTCCGCCAGGGGCTGACCAGACTCGCGCAGCCGGTCAGCGACCGGTAGGCGGCCGGTCAGCGCCCCGCGCCACCGTCAGGACCATGACGAACAAATGGTCCAGCCTGGCCGTCGCCTGCGTGGCCACGCTCCTGCTCTCCCTGGACATGACCGTCCTGCACCTGGCGCTGCCCCGGCTGGTCGGCGACCTCGGCGCGAACGCCACGCAGCTCCTGTGGATCGGCGACATGTACGGCTTCGCGCTGGCCGGCCTGCTCATCACCATGGGCAACGTCGGCGACCGCGTCGGCCGCAAGCGGCTGCTGCTCATCGGGACCGCCGCGTTCGGCGTGGCCTCGGCGCTGACCGCGTACGCGCCCACCCCTGAGCTGCTCATCGCGGCCAGGGCGCTGCTCGGCGTGGCCGGGGCGACGATCATGCCGTCCACGCTGTCGATCATCCGCAACGTCTTCACCGACCCCGGCGAGCGGACCGCCGCCATCGGGATCTGGAGCGGAATGAGCGCGGCCGGGTTCGCGCTCGGCCCGGTCGTCGGCGGCCTGCTGCTGGAGCGCTTCTGGTGGGGCTCGGTCTTCCTCATCAACGTGCCGATCATGGTGGTGGTGCTGATCGCCGGGTACGCCGTGCTGCCCGAGTCGCGCAACCCCGGGGCGGGCCGGGTGGACCCGTTCAGCGTGGTGCTGTCGTTCGCGGGCATCGTGACGGCCATCTACGCGATCAAGGAGGCGGCGCACAAAGGCGTTGGCCACCTGGACGTGCCCGTGGCGGCGGTGGTCGGCGTCGCGTGCCTGGCGCTGTTCGTGTGGCGGCAGACCAGGCTGGCCGAGCCGCTGATCGACGTGCGGCTGTTCGGCAGGCGGGCCTTCAGCGCGTCGGTCGGCACGAACCTGCTGGCGATCTTCACGATGACGGCCATGTCGCTGATCTTCGCCTGGTACTTCCAGCTCGTGCTCGGCTGGACGCCGCTGCAGGCCGGGCTGGCGGGCCTGCCCGGCGGTCTCAGCGGCGCGCTGGGCGGTGTCCTGGCGGCCAAGCTGATCGGGCCGCTGGGCAGGAACGGCGTCGTCGCGCTGGGCCTGACGCTGACCGCGGGCGCGTTCTTCTACTACAGCACGCTGGGCCTGGAGCTGAACTACGCCGTGATGCTGATCCCCATGACGCTCTGCGGGATGGGCATCGGCCTCACCTTCACCGTCAACAACGACAACGTGCTGGCCACGGCCCCCAGGGAGCGGGCGGGCGCCGCGGCGGCGGTGTCGGAGACGGCGTTCGAGCTGGGCGGCGCACTCGGCATCGCGATCCTCGGCACCGTCCTGAACAGCGCCTACACCTCCAGTCTCAGCCTGCCCGCCGGGGTGCCCGCGGAGGCGGCCCGGGAGTCGATCGCCGGGGCGATGCACACGGCCGCCGCGCTGCCGCCCGCCCAGGCTGCCCAGGTGATCGAGGCGGCGCGGGTCGCGTTCGTCGACGGCGTGCACGTCACGTCGCTGGTCACGGGTGTGATGCTGCTGGTGGTGGCCGGGCTCGCGCTGGTCGGGCTGCGCGGCGTGCCGAAGGTCATCCCGGAGGAGACGTTGGCCGCGTCACACTAATTCATTATCTGTTGACTTCAACGGCGTTGAGTTTTACCGTCGGTTTCAGGAGGCGGTCATGAACATGATCCTGAAATTTGCTGACATCGATGGTTCGATGCTCGCCGAGGTCGGCGGCAAGGCGGCCAACCTCGGCGTGCTCACGAGGGCCGGGCTGCCGGTGCCCGACGGGTTCTGCGTCACCACGGAGGCCTACCGGCGGATCGCCTCCGGCATCGACCCCACGGCCGGCGCGGCTCACGTGCGGGAGCGGATCCTGCGCGCCCCGATCCCGGCCGACGTGGCGGCGGCCGTGCTCGACGCGCTGCTCGACGCGCTGCCCGGCGGGCCGGTCGCGGTCCGCTCGTCGGCCACCGCCGAGGACCTGCCGTACGCGAGCTTCGCCGGCCAGCAGGACACCTACCTCAACGTCGTCGGCGCGCAGGCCGTGCTCGACGCCGTACGCCGCTGCTGGGCCTCGCTCTGGACCGACCGGGCGGTGGCCTACCGCGAGTCGAACGGCATCGACCACGCCTCTGTGCGCCTGGCCGTCGTCGTCCAGCGCATGGTGCAGTCGGAGACGGCCGGGGTGATGTTCACCGCCGACCCGGTCACCGGACGCCGCCGCCGCGCCGTCATCGACGCCGCGCCGGGGCTCGGCGAGTCGGTGGTGTCGGGCGCGGTCAACCCCGACCACTTCGTCGCCGACCTCGACTCCGGTGAGGTCCTGGACCGGCGGATCGGCGACAAGCGGCTCGCCGTACGGTCCCTTCCGGGCGGCGGGGTCGAGCACGTCACCGGATCCTCGGACGGCGCGTGCCTGACCGACGGGCAGGTGCGGGCGCTGGCGGCGCTCGGCGCGCGGGTCGAGGAGCTGTACGGCGCTCCGCAGGACACCGAGTGGGCCTTCGACGCGGCCGGGAAGCTGTGGCTCACCCAGGCCAGGCCGGTCACGACGCTGTTCCCGCTGCCGCGCGACCAGCGTGACGGCCTGCGCGTCTACTTCTGCTTCAGCGTGGCCCAGGGCGTCTTCCGCCCGCTGACGCCGATGGGCATGGCGGCCTTCCGCGTCGTGTCGTCGTCGGTGTCCGGGCTGTTCGGCTCCCCCGTCGCGGCCCCGCTGGCCGGCGGGCCGGCCTTCACCGAGGCGGCCGGCCGGGTGTTCGTCGACGTCACGGGCGTCATGCGCAGCCGCGTGGGCCGGGCGATCGTGCCGAGGGTGTTCGACCTGATGGAGGCCAGGTCGGCGGCCGTTCTGCGCGGTCTGTTCGACGACCCCCGGCTCAGCGTCACCAACCGCGCCGTCCGGCCGCTGGTCAGGCGGGTGGCCCGGCTGGCGCTGCGCCACGGCGTGCCCGTCACGATGCTGCGGGCGCTGGCCGATCCCGCCGGGGCCGACCGGCGGGCGCGGCGGCTGGCCGACGCCCTGGTGGCCGGGCTCACGCCGCCCGAGGGCGCGAGCGTCGCCGAGCGGGTGGACCACGTCGCCAGGATGCTGTACGAGCGGATCACGCCGATCGCGCCGCGGTTCTTCCCGGTGGCGGGGGCGGCGGCGCCGATGCTGCTCCTGGCGTCCCGGCTGCTCAAGGGCCGGGCGCGGCCCGAGGAGCTGCAGACCGTGCTGCGAGGGGTGCCGCGCAACGTGACCACCGAGATGGACCTGGCGCTGTGGCGGCTGGCCCGCGAGCTGCGCGAGGACCCGGCCGAGGCGGCGCGCTTCCTGGCCGAGCCGCCCGCCGTCCTGGCGCGCGGGCCGCTGCCGCAGGGGGTGCGCGACTTCCTGGCCGTGTACGGCGACAGGGCCGTGGCCGAGATCGACCTCGGGCTGCCCCGCTGGTCGGAGGACCCCACGCACGTCCTGGGCATGATCGCCAACTACCTGCGGCTGGACGACCCGGCGCTGGCCCCCGACGTGCTCTTCGCCAAGGGCGCGGCCGAGGCCCGGGACATGGCCGAGGAACTGGCCGCGCGGGCCGGGCGCGGGCTACGGGGCCGGATCGTGCGGTTCGCGCTCGGGCGGGCCAGGGAGCTGATCGGGGCCCGGGAGCTGCCCAAGTTCGTCATCGTGCGGATGCTGTCGGCGCTGCGCGCCCAGCTCCTGGACGTGGGCCGCGAGCTGGCCGCCGGCGGGCTGCTGGCCGCGCCGGAGGACGTGTTCCTCGTGACGCTGGCGGAGGCCAGGTCGGGGGCCGACCTGCGCGCGGTCGTCCAGGAACGGCGGGAGACCCACGAACGCGAGCTGCGCCGCCGGCACATCCCCCGGGTGATGCTGTCGGACGGCACGGAGCCGGAGGCGGTGGCCTCGGGCCCGGTCGCGGAGGGCGCGCTGACCGGCTCGGCCGCCTCGCCGGGGCAGGTGACCGGGGTGGCCAGGGTGGTGCTCGACCCGGTCGGGGCGCGGCTGGAGCCGGGCGAGATCCTGGTCTGCCCGTCCACCGACCCCGGGTGGACGCCGCTGTTCCTGACCGCCGGCGGGCTGGTGATGGAGATGGGCGGGGCGAACTCGCACGGGGCCGTGGTGGCGCGCGAGTACGGGATCCCGGCGGTGGTCGGGGTGGCCCACGCGACGGACCGCATCCGCACCGGCCAGGTGATCACGGTGGACGGCACGTCGGGCGCGGTCGTCGAGGCGGCGGGTTCCGGGACCGAGGGTCCCGAGACAACAGGTCCCGGAACGGCGGCCTCTGAGGCCACGGCCCTGGAGACGGTGGCCTGACGTCACGGAGTGGCGGCGCAGGGGCGGGTCCGCAGCGGTGACAGGTCGGCGAGACGGCGGCCGATCATCCGGGCCAGCCCCTCGATCGTCTCGATGCCCGCCCCCTCCCCCGGCTGCCGATCCGTCTGCACCGACAGCAGCAGGTCGCGCCCCGGCCCGAGGATCCGCCCGTAGCTGGTGACCGCCCACGTGTTGTGGATGAACGGCCGCGGCGTCCACCCGTTCTTCAGCGCCACCCGCTCCCCTTGGCGGGCGGCGGCGCTGACCCCCCAGGACTGGTCCCGCTGCACCCGCCCCATCAGCCCGAGCACGAGGTCGCGGTCGGCGGTCCCGAGCCCTTTGGAGCCGTTGACCAGCACCTTCAGCAGCCGCAGCCGGTCGGCCGGGCTGGTGAGGGTGCCGCCCCAGAAGCGGCTCGGCCCGGGGACGGTCTCCCTCAGCCCCACCCGCCGGTAGAACCGGCTCATCCCGTCGCCGGCCCCCACCCGCCCCCACAGCGCGTCCGCCGCCGAGTTGTCGCTCTCCCGGATCATGCGCGAGGCCAGGTCCCGTTCGCCGGCGTCCAGCCGGGCGCGGCGCAGCAGGAGCGCGGTCAGGATGTCCACCTTGGCGCCGCTGGCGGTGATCATGTCGTGCTGGTGCTCCCCGTGTCCGAGGCGGACTCCGGTGGCCAGGTCGTGCGCCGCGTACACGACCCGCCCCGGCTGGCGTTCCAGGTAGCGTTCGAGGTCGCGGCCGAGCCGTACGCGAGCGGCGGCCCCGGCGCGCGGGTCGGGGGTGGTCAGCAGGCAGCGGGTGGGATGCGGCGCCTTGGCCACGACGGGCGGGAGCGCCGCCTGCCCACTGGCCTGACAGGCCGACACCAGTGCCAGAACGGCCCACCCTGTCACACGCACGCGCCAACCCCCCAGCTCTCACCGGGGGTCAGGGAGATCGTTACCCAGCGGGCCGGCCGATCACACCCGTCACAGGTGCTCGCGCAGGAAGTCCGTGACGGCCCGCACGGCCTGGCCGACGTACGGCTCGCGGTCGTAGAGGTCGATGTGCTGCTTGGCGTCCACCCAGACGAGTTGCTTGGGCTGGTCCAGCCGCCGGAACGCCTCCTCGGCGCCCTCCGGCGGGCAGAACCTGTCCACCACCCCGTGCACGATCAGCGCCGGTTTGGGCGACAGGAAGTCGGCGCCCATCATGTTGTCGACGGTGATCAGCTCGCGCACACTGGCCCGGGTGACCCGGTTCTCCCAGGTCGCGGAGGCGCCGCGGTCGCCGCCGTAGTAGGCGTACGGCTCGTCGCCCGGCATGGCGGCCTCGCCCTCCCGCGCCACGGCGGGCAGGTACTCGACGGGGCCGCCCAGGTCCTGGCGCTCCAGCACCTCGGTGAAGCCGGTCAGCGCCGCCTGGTAGTCCATGCCCGAGCGCATGGCGTACGGGTTGTTGTAGGCCCCCGCGATCCCGGCGAACACCTTCACCCGGGGGTCGAAGGCCGCGAACCGCAGCGCGTACCCGCCGCCGAGGCAGATGCCGACCGCGCCGATCCGCCCGGCGTCCACCTCCGGGCGCGAGCGCAGCAGCGACACCGCGGCCCGCAGGTCGGACAGCTTGGCCTGCGGGTCCTCGTGGCAGCGCGGCTCACCGCCCGACCCGCCCCAGTTGCGGTGGTCGAAGGCCAGCGTCACGTAGCCCTGGGCGGTCAGCCGCTCCGCGTACAGGCCGGTGACCTGGTCACGCACCCCGGTGAAGGGCCCGGTGAACACCAGCGCGGGGCTCGGCCCCTCGCCCTCGGGCACCCGCAGGTCCCCGGCCAGCTTCACGCCGTCGGCGGCGAACTCAACCTTCATGCCTCACAGTGTGGCCGGGGGTCGCTCACGAGTCGAAGCCCAGCCCCATCCGGTCGAGCGCGCGCAGCCACAGGTTGCGCTTGCCCTGGTGCTGGTCGGCCTGGGCGATCGACCACCGGGTGAACTGGATCACCCCTGACCGCACCGGCTCGGGCGGGAAGGGCATCGGCTTCTCGCGTACCATCCGCAGGGCGGTCCGCTCGGTGCGCTCGCCGGACAGCAGGTCGAGCATGACGTTCGCGCCGAAGCGGGTGGCGCCGACGCCCATGCCGGTGTAGCCGACCGCGTACGCCAGCCGCCCGCCGTGCGCCTGCCCGTAGAAGGCGCTGAACCGGCTGCAGGTGTCGATCACCCCGCCCCACTTGTGCGTGAAGCGCACCCCGGCCAGCTGCGGGAACGTGGTGGCGAAGTGCTCGGCGAGCTTGACGAACGTCTCGTCGCGCTGGTCGTACTCGGGCCTGACCAGGCCGCCGTTGTAGTAGACGGCGTCGTAGCCGCCCCACAGGATCCGGTTGTCGTCGGTCAGCCGGTAGTAGTGGAACTGGTTGGCCGAGTCGCCGACGCCCTGCCGGTTGCGCCAGCCCACCGAGGCGAGCTGCGCCTCGGTCAGCGGCTCGGTCATCAGCGCGTAGTCGTACACGGGCACCACGAAGTGCTTGAGCCGGCGCAGCAGCGGCGTGAACACGCCGGTGCCGAGCGCGACGCGGCGGCCGGTGACGGAGCCGTGCGGGGTGCGCAGGGTGATCGTGGCGCCGTCGTCGTCAAGCGCGCGCACGGGGCTGCGCTCGTGGACGCGCACGCCGAGCGCGACGCACGCCTCGCGCAGGCCCCAGGCCAGCCGGGCCGGGTCGAGCATGGCGCAGCTGTCGCGCTCCCAGACGCCGCCCAGGTAGGTGGGCGAGTCGATCTCGGCCCGCACCTGCGCCTCGTCCAGCGGCACGTGGTCGAGCCCCAGCTCGGCGACCAGGTCGAGGTGCTCGACGAGCGCGTCGAGCTGCCAGGGCTCGGTGGCGACGTTCAGCTCGCCGGTGCGCTCGAAGGAGCACTCGATGCCGTAGCGCTCCAGTGTCCGCCCGATCTCGTCGAGGTTGGCCACGCCGAGGCGTTCGAGCTTGTCGATCTCGTCGGGCCAGCGTTCGAGGCCGTTGGGCAGGCCGTGGGTGAGCGTCGACATGCAGAACCCGCCGTTGCGGCCGGAGGCCGCCCAGCCGATCCTGCGGCCTTCGAGCAGGACGACGTCCTGCGACGGGTCGCGTTCCTTGGCCATCAGGGCGGTCCACAACCCCGAGAAGCCGCCGCCGACCACGACGAGGTCGGCGCTGGTGTTTCCGGTGAGCCGCGGCCGCGGCTCGGGTCTGGCCGGATTGTCCAGCCAGTACGGCTTGCGCTCCGCGTCAGCAAGCGCCTTCAGCGGATCCACAAATCTCACGTCCCTACAGGTGATGTTTTCCGTTACGCACGGCGTCTGGCCGTGACCGCGTTGGCGACGGCGATCAGCACGCCGATGCCGAAGATCAGCGTACCCATGACGTTGACCTGGGGCGGAATCCCGGTCTTGACCGACCCCACGATCCACAGCGGGAAGGTGATGGTGGAGCCGTTCACGAAGCTGGTGACCACGTAGTCGTCGATGGACAGCGCGAACGCCAGCATCGCCCCGGCCAGCACGCCAGGCATGATCGAGGGCAGCGTCACCTGCCTGAACGTCCCCCACGCCGTGGCGCCGAGATCCCTGGCCGCCTCCTCCAGCGACGGGTCCAGCACGATCACCCTGGCCCGCACGGTGACGACGACGAACGACAGCGAGAACAGCACGTGCGCGATGATGATCGTGTTCGCGTCGCGCGGCACGGTGCCCGAGACGAACAGCGACAGCAGCGACGCGCCCATGACCAGCTCGGGCGTGGAGATCGCGGCGAAGACCAGGAAGTTCGTGGTCCCCTGGCCGCGGAAGCGGTAGCGGCCCACGGCCAGGCCGAGCATGGTGCCGATCACGACGGTGATGATCGTGCTGACGACGGCGATGACCAGCGAGTTGCGCAGCGCGGTGGTCAGGTCGGAGATGTCGAACAGCTCGCCGTACCAGCGCAGGGTGAAGCCCTGCCAGCTGGTGTTCGACTTGCTCTTCTTGTCGTTGAACCCGAACAGGATCATCACGGCGATCGGCGAGGACAGCCAGACGATGATCAGCCAGGTGTAGACGTGCAGCAGCCTGTCGCCGAGCCGGCCGCCCCTCATCGGGCCGCCGCCTCGAGGACGTTCTCGGTGCCCAGCGCCCGCGCGTAGATGAAGATGCCCACCAGCAGCACCGCCATCAGCGTGAACGACAGCGCCGAGGCGGTCGGGTAGTCCAGGTTCGTCAGGTACTCGGTCTGGATGATGTTGCCGATCATCGTGTTGCCCGTGCCGCCGAGGATCTGGGCGTTGACCGGGTCGGCCGTCGCGGGCACGAACGTCATCAGCACCCCGGCGAACACGCCGGGCAGCGACAGCGGCAGCACCACCCGCCGGAAGGCCGACAGGCGCGAGGCGTACAGGTCGTAGGCCGCCTCGATCACCCGTGGGTCGACCCGTTCCAGCGCCACGTAGATCGGCAGGATCATGAACGGCAGGAAGTTGTACGTCAGCCCGCCCACCACCGCGAACGTGGTGGCCAGCACGTGGAAGTCGGCGGCCAGCAGCCCCCAGCCCTTCAGCGTGCCGAACAGGATGCCGTCGTCGGCCAGCAGGAAGCCCCACGAGATCGTGCGCAGCACGAACGAGACGAAGAACGGCAGCAGCAGCAGGAACAGGTACATGGACTTGCGCGCGCCGCCCTTGAACGCGATCCAGTACGCGACGGGGTAGCCGATGACCAGCATGGCCACCGTCGCGAGCCCTCCGTACAGCAGGGAGCGCAGGAGCTGGGTGCTGTAGCGGCCGATCGCGTCGGTGTAGTTGGAGAAGCTGAACGTCATGGCGAAGCCGTCGATCGCGTTGCCCGTCTGCAGCGACACCGACGCCATGGCGGCCATGGGCACCACCAGGAAGATCGCCAGCCACATCCAGCTCGGCAGCGCCAGCAGGTAGGGGGTCAGCCGCCTCATCGCGCTACGCCTGCGTGATCGACTGGAAGATCGGGTTGAACACCTGCTCCTGCTTGGTCGTGAGCGGGGTGTAGCTGTGCAGCTTGGCGTAGTCGGCCTCGGAGGGGAACATCAGCGGGCTGTCCACCATCTGCTCCAGCGCCTTCTTGTCCTCGCCCTTCGCGCCGGCGGCCTTCTCGCGCAGCAGGTCCCGGACAGCCGGTACGGGGGTGAGGAACTGGATGAACTCATC
>NZ_JAHKRL010000143.1 GCF_019396405.1 Nonomuraea rhizosphaerae
CTAGGGCCTGTTTCAGAAGTGGATCATTTCGGTGATCCACTTCTGGGATGATCTTTGGGTGAGTCGTGGTGATCTGTCTTCCGCTGAGTGGGCGGTGCTGGAGCCGTTGTTGCCGGTCGGCAAGAAGCCGGGCCGGCCGCCGAAATGGACGAAACGGCAGCTCATCGACGGGATTCGATGGCGGACGCGGACGGGCGCCCCATGGCGGGATGTACCGGCGCGCTATGGCGAGTGGGAGACCGTGTACGGCCTGTTTCGCCGTTGGCAACGTGACGGGACCTGGGCACGGATCATGAGGGATCTGCAGGCGAAGGCGGACGCGAAGGGCCTGATCACGTGGGACGTTAACGTGGATTCCTCGATTGCTCGCGCGCACCAGCATGCCGCCGGTGCGCGAAAGGGGGGGATCTTCAGGTCGAGCCGCCTGGTGGGGTGAGTGTCGAGCCTGCCGATCACGGGCTGGGCCGCTCCCGGGGTGGGCTGAGCACCAAACTGCACCTGGCGGCCGAGCAGGGGCAAGGGGTGCTGTCGCTGATCATCACCGCTGGTCAGCGAGGGGATTCCCCGCAGTTCCAGCCGGTGCTGGAGAAGATCAGCGTGCCGCGGCTCGGTCTGGGGCGGCCTCGTAAGCGGCCGGATCGGGTCCGGGCGGACAAGGCCTACGGCTCGCGTGCCAACCGCGCCTATCTGCGGCGACGGGGTATCTTCTGCACGATCCCGGAGAAGGCCGACCAGATTCGCCACCGCAAGAACCGGGGCAGTCGCGGCGGCCGTCACCCGAAGTTCTGCAAGATCGACTACCGCGCGCGGCACGCGGTCGAATGCGCCATCAACCGGCTCAAACGCCACCGTGCCGTCGCGACCAGGTACGACAAGCTCGCCGTCCGCTACGAGGCCACCGTTCAGATCGCCATCATCAACGACTGGCTGACCCGCTTATAAAACAGGCCCTAG
>NZ_JAHKRL010000144.1 GCF_019396405.1 Nonomuraea rhizosphaerae
CGGCCGCGGAGGGCCTTTGGCTGCACGCGGCGAGCCCCGTCGCTCAGGCGACGGACCCGACCTCGGCCGCCGAGGCGGCCAGCCGGCTCTTCGCGATCTACCGTGAGCTGGAGGCCAACCCGATGACCGGCCACCCGCGCCTGCGCCTCGCTTTTCCCTCGAGCAGTCGCCGCGCCGTGGAGAGCGCGGTGGCGCAGATCGGCGCGGGCACGGACTTCGCCGAGTCCATCGAGTACGCCGAACGCGGCCCAGACGCCGCAGACCTCGTCGCGCACCTGCATAACAAGCTTGCTCACCCGCGCGCGGCCGTCTGGTGGCACGACACGGCGATGCGTCTGTTCGCCGGCCGCGGCTCGCTCAGCCGACTGGCGAGCATCCTCAGCGGCGCCCATGACGAGGTGAGCGGGCTTCGTCACCCGCGCACCTCCGAGCGTTCGGCCATGCGGCTGTGGAGCTCGGCCGACCGGGTGCCCGATCGGGTGGAGCGCGGCGAGGTCGTCGTCGCCCGCCCCGACGCGAGCCCGGACGACCTGCGCAACGGCATGTTCGCGCCGCGAGCGGCCGTGCTGGAGCGGGCGCTAAAGAGCGTCCCCCGCTGGCGGGAGCGCGCCAGCGAGGGCGACCTCTCGGTGATGTGGCTGGGCGGTGAGCACGGATCTGGCAAGAGCGTGCTGCTGCTGACCCTTCTCGCGCACCTTTACGCCACCGGCATCGGGCCGGTGGCTTGGCTCGGCAAGCGGGTCGACGGCCTCCCCCAGGCGCTGAAGTGGTTCGCCGAGCTACCCGGCGAGCGCGGGCCGGGCGTGATCGCGATCGACGACCCCTACCTCGCCCAGCCGGGGGCCGGAGCCGACGCTCCGTGGCTGGCCGCCAGGGAGCACGGCGGGCGACTGCCGCTGGTCGTCTGCAGCGGCCCGCCCAGCCAATACCGGCGTTTCGTCGAGGATCTCGGCGACCTCGTCACCGTGACCCACGTGGAGGTCCCGCCCTGCGACTCCGATGAGATCGAGCAGCTCGCGCAGTGGTTCGAGCTGCGCACCGAGCACCGGCCGGAGCACGAGGGGATGGAGAGCGAGCTGCCGTTCCTGCTCCTGCTGCAGTGGTGGGAGAGCGCCCACAACACCGTGATCGACTCCGATCATGCGCGTCCCTTCGTCGACCGGTTCCGCCGCATCGTCCGTCATCACGAGCAGCGCTGCGGCCAGCCGCTGGCGATCGGGCTTGAGGAGCTCATCAGCCGGATGGCCGCCATGAGCAGGTACGAGGTGGGCTATCAGAACGACGTCGTCTCCCTTCTCCTCGACGAGAAACGGCTCAAGCTCCTGCCCGACCTCTACATGCGGTGCGAGCCGGACGGCCAGTCGGAGTCCGGCACGTGGCGCATGCACCCGAGACTGGCTCGGATGATCTTCGATGGGTGGTACCCGCCGGAGAGATTCGCCAAGGACCGTGCCAGGACGATCCGCGAGTGCGTGGACGACCTGCGCGGCTGGAGCACTGAGCCTGCCCAACGCAACGCCCCCTTGTGGACGCTGGCCAGAATCGCCGCCGAGGACGACGGCCTGGAGCACGACG
Source organism: Nonomuraea rhizosphaerae (assembly GCF_019396405.1). Taxonomy (GTDB): domain Bacteria; phylum Actinomycetota; class Actinomycetes; order Streptosporangiales; family Streptosporangiaceae; genus Nonomuraea; species Nonomuraea rhizosphaerae. The sequence goes on from NZ_JAHKRL010000144.1 coordinate 1,576, forward strand.
GCCTGACCGGCGAGCTGACCGCGATCTACCAGAAGGTGCTGCCCGAGGCCGTCCGGGTGGGCACCGAGCACTGGGAGTGCTCCGACCTGCCTGTATGGATCGAGCTAGCGGCCCGTTGCCCTCAGGTGGAGTTCCTGCCCCACCCAGTGGACCTCGCGGCGCGGGCGCTCGCCGAGAGCGACCGGACCAGCACCGGCTACCGCCTCACCTGTCACAAGCTGCTGCAATGGGCCCGAGCCGTGCCCGCCGAGCAGGAGCGGGCCCGCGAGCCGGTGATCGACGCGCTGATCCGCGACCAATCCTGGCCCGGCTGGGGACACGTGGCGCAGGAGTCCCTGCGCATCCCCGGAGTCTCCCCCAGGCTGCTCTCAACCGTGGAGGACTATCTCACCAGCAGGCCCTTGCCACCTGGTGAGCTCGCCCTTGGCCTGGTCCACGCCACTCCGGACGCCGAACTGGCCGATCGCCGCGACCGGTTGGCCAAGGTGCTCCCGCAGATGCCCGGCAACGCGGGCTGGGCCAAGTTCGTAAGCTGGCTCGTCAGGAACGCGCGGCGGCACGACGACTCCCTGCGCGCCGCGCTCGCCTGGGTCGAGCGGCACCGCGCCTCGCCGTTCGCTGGCATGCCGCTCGGCCTGCTGCTGCGCCTAGCCCACGGGCAGCCCATGGAGCTCAAACAGGAGCCCGTCCCGGCCCCGGCATGGCTGGCCGCGAAGAGCAGGACGATCGACCAGTGGGCCCGTGACTGGATCACCGACTGGTGCACCGCCCCGTGGGCCAACTACGTACTGGAAGGGTTGGTGACCCAGGAGTCCCCACATGTCTCAGCCCGCCTCTGGAACGACTGCCTGCGCTGGATCGACAGCGACCGCGGCGACCCAAGCATGCTCTTCGAGCTGGTCGTCAACAACAAGCTGGCCGATCACCCGCTCTGCGAGCGGCTGTGGAGCTGGCTCGAGTCGGGACCGCCGCTGCAGTCGGCGGGCAAGGTCTGGGAGCTGCTCTGGAAGCGCGGCGGCGACGAACGGTTGCTCCGCCTGGCCCGATCGTTCCTGCGCTCGTTCCTCCACGCCGACACCGGGTGGTCGCACATCTGGTCGCAGGTGTGGGCAGTCAAGGAGCTTCGCGACGAGGAGCTGGCGGCGTTCGCCACCACCTGGACCGAGCTGCACCTTAGCGCGCCCTCTTGGTCGTACGTCTGGGAGCCGCTCATCATGGAGCATCCCACGCCCGAGCTCGTCGAGCTGGGCCTGCGTCATCTGGAGAGCACCCCGTCCGCCCGCCCGGGGTGGATCGGCATCTGGCACCAGGCGCGCAGGCAACTGCGCCGGACCGGCCGGGACAAGGAGGCCGAGAGCAGGCTGTTCGCCCTGGCGGACCGCTACTTGGACGGTGAGCGAGGCGGCGGGGCCGAGTGGAGCGGCATCCGGATCTGGGCGGAGCGCGCCCAGGGCGCCCCGCTTAACTGGCCCTACTTCCAGCTCGGCATGGACTGGCTGACGGAGGTGCGCAGTCGGGATCTGGTCGCATATCCGTCGCTGCCCTCGGTCTGGTTGCGTCTGTCTCATGCTTACCGCCGCCAAAAGCTGCCCGGCTGGTTCGCTGACGCCGGGCTGCACGTGCTCGGCCAGATGCAGCCGAGTTCCCGGCTCTGGCCGAAGGTCGTGCAGCAGGTCCGCCACCTCGCGGGAGACAAGGCGCTGGACTCCGTACTGACGGCATTGGCGCGCGAGCCAGCCAGCACGGACCTGCTGCCGCTGGTGGTCAAGCAGTTCGGCGACGTGACGCCGGTTCCGAGGCCGCTGGTCACCCGGATTGTGGACTGGCTGGAGGCCGCCGCCGACCGGGACAACTCGTGGAAGCAGCTGTGGCTGATCGCCAACCAGCACGCCGGCGAGGATCTCTCGGCGCGCGTACAGGCTCTGAGCGGGATCGACGGTCCCGCGCCCGTCCAACAGAAGCACGAGATCGACTACTGGCTGACCGTCTGGGAGCAGTCCGCGGACAAGGACGGGCTGGTGAACCAGTTCGAGGCGGACGCCGAGCAGACCCGGCTAAACGCGGGGACCGTGCGGATCTGGCGTACGTGCCTCGAACACCGGCCGGGCTCCGAGGCACTGATGGATCTGGGCCGCAGCTGGCTGGCCGCGCCGCCGCCCCACCCGAGCGGGGGCGAGCTCTGGGCGGACGTGTGGCTGGAGATCCAGCGCCACCACCCCGACGACCTGTCCCCCGCCATGGCGCTGGGCAACCTGATCACCTCGCAGGAGATCGACGACGAGCAGGTCATGCTCATCGTGAGGAAGATCCTGCGCAGGGAGGAAGAGCTGGGCGGCCGGGTCCGGCGCTCCCTGAGCGGTCAGCTCCTGCACATGCCACCCGACAGCTCACGGTGGCTCAGCCTGTGGGAGGCCGTGTGGCTGCCGCAGGACACCAGGCTCGGCGAGATCGCGAAACGCCAGATCATGGCTGGTGGGGACGATCCACGCCTGGCTTCCGCCTGGCGACACCTGTGGCGCTCGGCCCAGCCGCCCGACCTGGCGGAGGTCGGGGTGGAGCTGTTGCGCGCCCGGACGCCCGCCGATCGCGCCTGGCTCGGGCTGTGGCTGGCCCTTCGGGAGGCGCCCGAACCGGTGCCCGGACTCGACGAGGTCGTACGCGCTCAGCTCGACGGGGCGGACGCCGTCTCCCGCGAAGACGTGGCCCTGTGGCAGGCCGCCGTGCTGGCGAACCCCGCCGACGACGTGCTGGGCAGGTACGCGGCGCTATGGTTCACCCACCACGTTGAGGAGGACGGCTGGAGCGACATCTGGCCGCGTGTCTGGCAGGCCCGTCCCGGTGACCCAGGGCTGCGGGAGGCCGCCGTCGCCTGGCTACGGAGCCATCCGACCTCGAACGCCCTGCTCCGCATCGCGCTGGCGGTGCTCGGACACGCGCCGGACCCGGAGATCACGCGGCTGGTGCTCGACCGGGTCACAGCCGAGCACTCCCCCGACAGCTACGACACCCTGATCGCGCTGCTCGACTGCGGCCCCACTCCGGAGACGACAGCCGCGGCCGAAACCTGGCTGGTCAACGAGCTGGCCCGGCCCAGACCAGCACTGCGCAACTACGGCGATCTGTGGCTGCGCTGCGAGCCGAACGACCGGCTGAACCTGCTGGGCCTGCGGTGGCTGGGCCGGGTCTTCGCCATGCCGGGATGGCGCCTCGACCGGTGGATTCCCATCTGGAGCCGGCTCTGGGACGCCGAGGTGGACCGTCCCCGGCTGCTGGAGCTCTACACCGCCCAGGACGGACGCAGGCTGGCCGGCAACCGCGAGTGGGCGGACCAGGTGCAGCGCCGCCTGCTCCGCAGCGGACAACTGCTAGGTCGCAAACCCAGACGCGGACGCTGAGGAGCATGCAAAAGGGGCGGCACACCCGGCACCAGGGTGTGACCGCCCCTTCTGGAGTGAAACGCCACGCTGGACGTTTCGGTGACGCTTTCGCGAAGTGGTGTTACTTCACGGTGACGGTGGCGCCGGCGCCCTCGAGGGCAGCCTTGGCCTTCTCCGCCTGCTCCTTGTTGACCTTGCCGTCGAAGACGTTCTTGGGAGCGCCGTCGACCAGGTCCTTGGCCTCCTTGAGACCCAGGGACGTCAGGGCGCGGATCTCCTTGATGACCTGGATCTTCTTCTCGCCGGCACCCTCGAGGATGACGTCGAACTCGTCCTGCTCCTCAGCGGCGGCGGCCTCGCCACCACCGGCGGCGGCGGGGGCGGCGGCAACGGCGACCGGGGCGGCGGCCTTGACGTCGAACACTTCCTCGAACTGCTTCACGAACTCGGACAGCTCAAGAAGGGTCATCTCCTTGAAAGCGTCGAGCAGCTCGTCGGTGCTGAGCTTCGCCATGATGTTTCCTCCGTATGGAAATTGCGATAACTAGGAACGGGACCGCGGGTGATGCGGCAATCCCCGTACTACTCGCCGGCCTCGTCCTGCTTGGCGCGCAGAGCGTCGGCCAGCTGGGCCATCTTGGTGGGCAGCGCGTTGAACATCGCGGCGGCAGCGTTCTGCTTCGCCTTGATCGCGCCGGCCAGCTTCGCGAGGAGGACCTCGCGGGACTCCAGGTCAGCGAGCTTGGTGATTTCAGCGGCGTCCAGCGTCTTGCCGTCGAGGACGCCGCCCTTGATCACCAGAAGGGGATTGGCCTTGGCGAAGTCACGCAGACCCTTGGCCGCCTCGACAACGTCGCCGTTGACGAAGGCGATCGCGGTCGGACCGGTGAGCAGGTCGTCAAGACCCGCGAGACCGGCCTCGGTGGCCGCAATCTTGGTCAGGGTGTTCTTCGCCACGGCGAACTTCGCATTCTCACCGAGAGAGACGCGCAGCTGCTTGAGCTGGGCGACGGTGAGACCGCGGTACTCGGTCAGAACGGCGGCGCTGCTGCCCTCGAACTCGCTCTTGAGCTCGGCAACCGCTGTCGCCTTATCCGGCCTCGCCATGGGCCTCCTTCCAGATGTGCCACCGGCGAAGGCCCAGAAATGAGAACAGCCCCGGGCGCAGGGCGCACACGGGGCTCACAGCGGACGGATCCGCACGAGAAACTCGTATCACACCTGCGCGGGCCGTCCACACGAGGTGGATCCTTCGGTCGCCAGGTTTTGAGGCACCTGACGACGACCGGCGGTCTTCGGCAACGACCAGAGTACGTGCTGTCCGCCGACTTTCCAAATCGCGGCGGCGAGCGACTTCCCATGTGACGGGACATGTGACGGGACACGCGCGTGGGCGGCGACCGTTCGCCGGTCGCCGCCCAC
>NZ_JAHKRL010000145.1 GCF_019396405.1 Nonomuraea rhizosphaerae
CGAGGCGCGGACCTTGGCGCCGTCGTCGGCGACCAGGCCGAGCGCGGCCGACAGGTCGCGCAGCTCGTCGACGTTGATCTCCTCGCCGAGCTGGCCGAGCGCCTGCCAGGGGGTGATGCCGACGATCCTGGCGCCGCTGAGCGCCTCACGGATGCGCGACATCGCCCAGTTGGGCTGGTCGCCGCTGACCGAGACGGCCATCATCAGGGCCTCGGGCACGCCGCGGCCGCCCGCCAGGTTCATCGAGACGAGGTCGAGGAAGGCGCCGACGACGTGCCTGAAGTCGCGCCTGCGCGCCGCCGCGTCCCGCCGCACCTGGAGGTCGGGCAGGAAGAAGAAGAGCAGCGCCACGACCACGGCGCTCCAGAACGGGACCGTCAGGGACGTGCCCCACTCCATCAGCACGAGCCAGGCGAACAACAGCGGGAAGGCCAGCAGCCCCGCCGCCGCGAGCAGCGCCTTGGTGGCCAGGAAGCCCTCGAACGAGCGCCCGACCAGCGCCAGGTCGGCCTTGACGGAGCGGACCTCCCAGCCGCGCGCCTGGTAGAGGCGGGCCAGCCGGACGCCCAGGCCGCGGCGGAAGGCCGAGACCTCCTCGTCCGGCAGCACGAGCTGGATGCGCGGGGAGTCGGCGTCCTCGCGGACCGCCTCGATCGCCAGCAGCCGCGCCACCAGCCCGGGCCGGGCCGGGAACAACGCTCTGATCAGCAGGAACAGGCCGATCCCGAACGTCCCTCCGGCCAGCACACCCTCAACCATCGCCGCCCCCCATGAGCAGTCGCGTCGGCTTGTCGAAGCGGGCGAGCCTGCGCATCCAGGCGAACCCGGCGCCGAACAGCCCCGCCACCACGGCCAGCACCGCCTGGCCCAGGAAGCCCGTGTACTCCTGCACGTACGAGGGGTTGAACACGACCAGCGCGCCCGCGAAGACCAGCGCGGTGATCACCACGATCTGGACGCTTCGCCTGGTGGCCCGGCGTTCGGCCTCGACGCGGCGGCGCATGTCGAGCTCCTCGCGGGCGGCCACCGCCAGCGCGCCGAGCACGTCGCGCAGGCCGGGGCCGCGCAGCTTGGCGTTCAGGATCAGCGCGGCCACCACCAGGTCGGCCGAGGGGTCGTCGAGCTCGTCGGCGAACAGCGCGAGCGCCTGCGGCAGCGCCATGCGGGTGTGCAGGCGGTCGGTCAGCGCGCGCAGGTGCGGCCTGAGCATGGGCGCGGCGGCCCTGATGGAGGACGGGATGGCCTGTTCGAGCCCGGCGGCCCCGGCGATCGTGTCGCGCAGCGACTCCGTCCAGGCGGCCAGGCCCTCCAGGCGGCGCATCGCGGAACGTTCCTCCGCCGCGCCGCCCGACAGGCCCCGCCAGGCGAACACCAGCAGCACCGTCCCCACCGCGGCCACCGGCCAGCCGGTCACGACCAGCACGACCGTGGCGGCCACCGCGGCGATCGCGGTGCGCGTGGTCAGCGTCTTGACCAGGCCGCGCTTGGGCCTGCTGGGCCGCGGGCGCATCCCGTACAGGGACATGAACAGCAGCAGCACCCCGCCGCCGGCGACGGCGCCGGCGATCATGGCGAACGGGTCGAGGCCGATCACAGCCAGCCTCCCGGGTTGTAGCCGTGGGCGGCCAGCTCCTCCAGGCAGGACACGGGGGCGTGCGGCGTCGCGGTGCCGTCCGGGCCGGGCACGAACACCTCGCTGGACAGGACCCGGCCGTCGCAGCCGTTGACCTCGCGGATGCTGGAGACGAAACGGCGCAGCGTGCCGCCGCGGCTGTAGTCGTTGCGCTTCTCGATGAAGACCACGAAGTCGATCGCGCCCGCGATGAGCATGTGCGTGGCGTCGATGGGCAGCCGCTCACTGGCCTGCAGCGCGTACGTGGAGATGCGGTTGAACACCTCCATGCTGGAGTTGGCGTGGATCGTGGACAGCGAGCCGTCGTTGCCCTGCGTCATCGCGTTGAGCATCGTGACGATCTCGTCGCCGAGCACCTCGCCGACGATGACGCGGCTGGGGTTCATCCTGAGCGAGCGTCTGACCAGCTCGGCCATGGTGATCTCGCCCTGACCCTCGGAGTTGGGCAGGCGCTGCTCGAAGGCGACGACGTTGGGGTGCAGCTCGGGGAACTGGTCGAGCCCCAGCTCCAGGGCACGTTCCACGGTGATCAGGCGCTCGTGCTGCGGGATCTCGTTGGCCAGCGCCCGCAGCAGGGTGGTCTTCCCGGCGTTCGTGGAGCCGGCGATCATGACGTTCTTGCGGGCGCCGACGACCGCGCTGAGGAACCTGCCGACCTCCGGGCTGATCGTGCCGTTGCCCACGAGGTCGGACATGAACACCTTGCCGAGCCGGGCGCGGCGGATCGAGACCGCCGGGCGGACCGTGACGTCCATGACCGCGCTCAGCCGCGACCCGTCGGGCAGGCGCAGGTCGAGCTGCGGGTTGGCGGTGTCGAACGGCCTGCTCGACAGGCCCGAGTACGCCGCCAGGATCTGGATCAGCTCGACCAGCTCGTCGTCGGTGTCGGCGACGGGGTCGCGCATCAGCTCCTGACCGTCGGCGTAGCTGACGAAGACGCGGTCGCAGCCGTTGATGTCGATGTTCTCGACCTCGGTGTCGTCGAGCAGCGGCTGCAGGCGGCCGACGCCGAACAGCGCGGCGTGGATGCCCGCCGCCAGCGCCTCCTCCTCCTCGACCGTGGGAGGGGTGCGGCCCAGACCGATCTCGCTGCGCGCGTGCTCCTCCAGGACCTGGGAGATCAGCGCCCTGGCGAACTGGCGCTCGTCCTCGCCGGTCATCGCCTGCAGGCCGTTGGCCTGGTCGAGTCTGCGCTGGTGGGCCAGGCGGTCGCCGACCTCCTGGCGGAAACGCTTGACTAGGGAGTGGTCGATCACGGGTGGCTCACTCTCGCGAGGGCTGCCGTACGTCGGACCGTTGTACGGGGGGCGGGCCGCGGGAGGTTGAACGCCATGCCGAATTCGTCTGGATTTCTCACGGTTGGCTCACCTGGCTCACGTGGCTTACCAGTCGTCCCGCCAGGTCGCGTGCCGTGCGGATGAGCAGGCAGCGGTCCAGGCGCCCGCCCCACTGGCCGCGCAGCAGCTCGGCGCCCTTGGGGTCGTGCGCGAGCCCGGCGACGAACTTGACGCTCGGGCCGACGATCCTGCGCACGTCGTCGATGGAGGAGCGGTAGTTGCGCGGGTCGGCGATCACGGCGACACCGTGCGCCTTGGTGATGGACAGGCGCTCGCGCAGGTGGGCGACGTGGTCGAGGGTGGCCCTGGTGAGCAGCACCACCTGCTCGGCCTGCGCCATCAGGTCGCCGATCTGCGGGTGCCCGCCCAGCCGGCCGCAGTCGGCGATCACGTCGGCGTCCGGGATCCCGGCCAGCGCCCTGCCCAGCGGGCCCCACAGCCAGGTGAGCCCGGTCGCCTGCTCGCCGTGGGTCAGCCCGGCCAGCACGTCCAGCCCGCCGACGATCTTCTGCGTGTGCTGGTGGACCTGCGCGGGCTCCAGGCCGCGCCGGGCCGTCGCGGCCAGCGACAGCAGGCCCTTGCCCGGGTTGAGCACGCCGCCGTCGAGCGCGGGCAGCCGGTAGGCCAGGTCACCGCCCGCGGGGTCGCACTCGGCGAGGAGGACGGGACGCGGCCAGACCGCCGCGAGCGCCGTCGCGGCAGTGGTCACACCCGGCGCGCCCTTGTCGGCGGCCAGTACGATCAGCGCCACGTCAGCGTGCTCCCGGGAGCTCGGCCACCGCGACCTCGCCGGCGGATGCGTACTGGAGGATGGCGGGCGAGGCCGCCGCGTCCACGATCACGGTGATCTGCAGTGATCCGCCCGCCCTGCCGCCGTCGCCGACGGACTGGACGAGCGCGCTCTGCGCGAGCACCCGGCTCTCGGTCTGCGTCGTACGGCCCGGCACGTACACCACCTGCACCCGGTCGCCCTGCTGCAGGCCCGACGGCGCTTGACCCGGCTTGAGCGCGAGCCCCACCTTGGCCTTGCCCGGCCCCAGCTCGGCGCTGGCCCTGACGCCCATCTCGTTGGTCAGGAGCGTGCCGGGCAGGATCGTGACCGCGGCGAAGCTCTTGAGCACCTCTGTCCGCTGCGACCAGCTCACGTAGCCGATGCCGGTGTTGGCGATCTGGACCTCCTCCAGGGCGTTGGCGGTGAACTGCTGGCCCGCGCCGATCTGCTGGGTGATCCGGATCGCGGAGACCCGGTCGCCGCTGCGCAGCACGAGCAGCGTCGTGGCCAGCGCGCCACCGAGTATCAGGAGCACGGCCAGGGCGGCCAGGGCTGGTTTGCGTTCGCGGGGTGGCACGGGGAGCTTGCGCGAGGCAGGGCCGGACAACCCCGCCGTGTTGACGGCAGGCTTTTCACTGGTCCTCATGGGTGGGGGGCTCCCATTGTGAATTGTCGAATTCACGCCATTATGTGCACCCGGATGTGCGGGCGGGGCTGGAATGCGAGGAACCATGCTCGTTTCGCAGGTGGCGCGGTGTCAACCAGAAATAATCGATGCCTATTGTTTCTAGCGAGTTGACTGCGACGCTTTTTTCACGATATGTGCGGCGATCGGTGGACGGGACGGGCGCATTTTTTACTGACCGCCGATATCTGCTCCCTGGGTCGCGCTACCTGGTGCGCAGGGCGGTGGGGCACGTCGGCGGCCTCCGGCGCCGCTGCCCCGGCGCGCTCACCCGTCGCATTTGTCACGCCATTCACTTCTTTAACAGGCGTCAATTCCGTGCGACCCAATCACCGGCTGTCCACAGGGCTTAATTGCCTGCGCGAGTTGTCCACAACTCGGGTCTTCCATGCTTTTGCTGCCAACCGGCGGGCCTAATCTTCCTTCGGGCGCTACTTTGGCGCCGAGGCCCGATCAAGGAGACGCCACATGCGGATCATGCTCACCGTGCTCGGGGAGCAAGGCGACCGTGACGTTGTGATCGAGGGCGCCGACGACGCCACGGTGGCGGGGGTGAGCGAGGCCCTCCTGGGGCAGGCTCCCCTGGCCACGGTCGTCCGGCTGCCCAGGGCCCGTGCGCCGTACGGCATGTCCGCCGCCGACGTCCCGGCTCCCCGGGCGCCCGGACGCCACACCCGCTCCTCGTCCGGGGCCGACCGGTTCGCCCCGCACCCCGCCGAGGCGCCCGGCGGGCGGGCGGACGGGGCCGGTCACGGCGGTGGCGCGATGTGGCGCAACGGGCGGCCGCTCGACCCGCGCGCCCCGGCCAGGGCGGTGCTGCACGACGGCGACAAGGTGACGCTCGACCCCCACCTGGCCCGCTCCACGATCACCGAGGAGCCGGGCGGCGTCGCCGAGGTGCGCGTGGTGGGCGGCCCGGCCGCGGGCGCGGTGCACCGCCTGGGCCTCGGGGTGCACGTCATCGGGTCCGACCCGATGTGCGCGATCACCGTCGCCGACCCCACGCTCGCCCCCGAGGCGGCCGTGCTGCGGGTCTCGCCCGACGCGATCACCGTCGGGCCGGTCGTGCGGCGGCTGCCCCAGCAGGGGCAGCGGCTCAAGCTCAAGGGCCGCTGGGCCGACGAGGTCGCCGAGATGACCGCCAGGGTCGCCGAGCGTGAGGCGGCGGAGCTGACCCCGGCCGACCACCAGCCGCCCGAGCTGGCCGCCACGCCGCTCTCCGAAGCCGTCGACTGGCCCGAGCACGCGTTGCTGACCTGCGGCTCGTCGGTGTTCACGCTGACCGCGATCGAGCCGCAGGACGCGCACCTGGCGCCGCTGCTGGAGGGCGGCGTCGCCTACAACCGTCCGCCGCGGCTGCGCAGGCCCGAGCCTCAGCGCGCGTTCGAGCGGCCCGCCGAGCCGACCCGCAACGAGGGGATGCGGCTGCAGCTGCTGGCCGCGTTCCTGCCCGCGGTGCTCGGCCTGTCGCTGGCGTACTTCCTGAAGCAGTGGTACTTCCTGCTCGTCGCCCTGATGACGCCGGTCATCATGATCGGCCAGTGGTGGAGCGACCGCCGCCACGGCAAGAAGCAGCACAGGAAGGCGCTCAAGGAGTACAAGGAGCGCCTGGACGCCTACGACCAGGCGGTCGAGCGGGCCAGGGCGGAGGACGAGCTGATCAGGCGCTCCGACGCGCCCGACCCCGCGCAGGTGCTGCTCACCGCGACCGGGCCGCGCAGGCGGCTGTGGGAGCGGCGCATCCACGACCCCGACGCGCTGCGGCTCAGGGTCGGGCTGGCCGATCTCCCGGCCAACCTGGAGCTGTCGGAGGAGAGGAGCCGCGACAAGATCTCGCCGCCGGTCTGCCGGGCCGTGCCCGTGGCGCTGGCCATGCGCAGGCTCGGCGTCGCGGGCGTCACGGGCCCGCGCGACACGGCGATCGGCCTGGCGGGCTGGCTGATCGGCCAGGCGGCGACCCTGCACAGCCCGCGCGACCTGGCGATCGTCGTGCTGTCCGCGCACGGCGACGGCGAGCGCCGCTGGGGCTGGATGCGCTGGCTGCCCCACTGCGCGCCGCGCGGCGGCGAGGACTGCGTGGCCCTGGTCGGCGCCGACCCGGAGTCCGCCGCGCGCCGCGTCGCCGAGCTGGCCGCCCTCATCGACGAACGCCAGAACACCGCCATCCCCGAGCTCGGCAAGATCCCCACCGGCTGGGACGACCTGGGCGGCAAGGAGCCGCCGGCCTTCTCCACCTACGACGTGCGGCCCTACGACGTCCTGGTCGTCCTCGACGGCGCCCAGGCCCTGCGCGGGCTGCCCGGCATGCCGCAGATCCTGCGCCAGGGCCCGCGTTCGGGCGTCTTCACCCTCGCCATCGACGACGACCAGCGCCTGCTGCCCGAGGAGTGCGCCACGGTCGCCGCGTGCGCCGCCGACGGCCACGTCCTGCTCCAGGGCGGCGGCCTGGAGGTGATCGGCCCGGTCCTGGGCGACCTGGTGTCACCGTCGTGGTGCGACCGCATGGCCAGGGCGCTGTCCCCGATCCGCGACGTGAGCAGGGACGACCCGTCGGGCAACCTTCCCGGCGCGGTCCGCCTGCTCGACCTGATGGGCCTGCGCGCCCTCTCCGGCCGCGACCTCACGACCCGCTGGCACGGGCCGGGCTCCACCAAGGCCGCCATCGGCGTCGGCCCCGACGGCGTCTTCTCCGTCGACCTGCGCGTGGACGGCCCCCACGGCCTCATCGCGGGCACCACCGGCGCGGGCAAGTCGGAGCTGCTGCAGACGCTGATCTCCTCGCTCGCGGTGGCCAACCGTCCTGACCAGCTGACGTTCGTGCTGGTCGACTACAAGGGCGGGGCGGCGTTCAAGGAGTGCGTACGGCTGCCGCACACGGTCGGCATGGTCAGCGACCTCGACGGCCACCTCACCCGCCGGGCCCTCGACTCCCTGGGCGCCGAGATCCGCCGCCGCGAACGCATCCTGCTGGCCGCCGGGGCCAAGGACATCGAGGACTACACCGGCGAGCCGCTGCCCAGGCTCGTGCTGATCATCGACGAGTTCGCCGCGCTGGTGGCCGAGCTGCCCGACTTCGTCACCGGCCTCGTCGACATCGCCCGCCGGGGCCGCTCCCTGGGCATCCACCTGATCCTCGCCACCCAGCGCCCGGCGGGCGTGGTCACGGCCGACATCCAGGCCAACACCTCGCTGCGCATCGCGCTGCGGGTGACCGAGCCCGCCGAGTCGTCGGACGTCATCGACATGCCCGACGCGGCCCACATCTCCAAGTCCACCCCCGGCCGGTGCTACGTGAAGTCGGGCGTGGGCGCGGCCGTGGCCGTCCAGACAGCCCGCGTCGGCGGCCGCAGCCCCCTGGCCGGTGTCACGGCCGGTCCGGGCTCGCCCGACCTCCCCGACCCGGGCGGGCAGCTGCGGGTGATCGAGGTGAAGTGGCGCTCCCTGGGCAAGGCGCTGCCCGTGCGCCCGGAGCCCCCCGAGAGCACCTCCACGGTCACCGACCTCACGATCCTGGCGGACGCGCTGATCGAGGCCGCACGCCTGACGGGCATCCCGGAGCAGCCACGGCCCTGGCTGGAGCCGCTGCCCACGACCTTGGTGCTGGCCGAGATCGCCGCTCCGCTGGGGCCCGGCACGCTCACCGCGACACCCACCGACACGGGGATGTCCGCCCTGTCGAAAGCCCTCGCCACCCCACGAACGGCCACCGGCCCGGCATCACCCGCCACATCCCCCAAGGGCACCGGGACGACGCATCTCTCGGGGCTGGGGCAGCGCTCCGGGCCGGGGCAACGTTCTGGGCTGGGCCGGCGCTCGGAGACGGGCCGGCACTCCGACGCGGATCACCGCTTGGACGCCGACCGGCGCCGCTCAGGGGACCTCCATTCGGAAGACGATCGGCTCTCGGGAAGCGACCGGTCTTCGGGCGATGGTCAGGCTTCAGGCCGCGGCCGGTCTTCGGGCGGCGGTCGTTTCGCTGAGGTCGGGCCGTTGCCCTTCGGGCTGATCGACCGGCCGTGGGCGCAGGATCGTCGGCCCTTGGCGCTGGACCTGACGCACGGCGGTCACCTGCTCATCGCAGGGGCGGCCCGGAGCGGCCGATCGACCGCTCTGCGGACCATCGCGGGGGCCATCGCCGCCCACGCCTCCCCCGCCGACGTGCACCTGCACGCCATCGACTGCGGGTCGGGCGCGCTGCTGCCGCTGGTGGCGTTGCCGCACTGCGGCGCGGTCGTCACGCGCGACCAGCTGGACCGCGTCGAACGCCTGCTGTCCCGGCTGCGCGCCGAGGTCGGGCGACGGCAGCAACTGCTCGCCGAAGCTGGACACGCCTCGCTGGCCGAATACCGCCAGGCGGGCCACCGGCTTCCCTGGATGGTGCTCATGGTGGACCGCTGGGAAGGGTTCGTGGCGGCCTTCGAGGGCTACGACTACGGACGCCTCACGGAGTCGCTGCTGCAACTGCTCAGGGAGGGGCCGGCGGTGGGGCTGCGGGCCGTGGTGACGGGCGATCGCTCGTGCCTGCTCGGCCAGGTCTCGACGGTCTTCGACGACCGGCTCGTCCTCCGCCTGGCCGACCAGTCCGACTACGGGCTGGTCGGCATGCCGCTCAAGGAGCTGCCCACCTCGATGCCGCCCGGCCGGGCGCTGTCGATGGGCGAGCACGGCATCGTCGAGAACCAGATCGCCCTGCTGGACCACGACCCCTCGGGCCCCGCCCAGGTGGCCGCCCTTCAGGCCCTCGCCCGCGCCGCCACGCCCCTCCGCCGCGTACCGCCCCACGGCGAGCCGTCTTCTGGGGAGCCGAGGTATGGGGAGTCAGCGTATGAGGAGCCTGCGTACGGGGAGCCTGCGTACGGGGAGCCTGCGTTTGAGCCTCCGTTGCGGGTCGACGCGTTGCCGATGCGCATCACCGCGAGCCAGGCCATGGACCTGGAGCCGGGGTTCCGGCCTCCGTCCCCTCTGTGGGGGCTGGTGGGCGCGGGGGGCGACGCGCTCGCCCCGATGGGGCTGGATCTGCTCGCGCACGGCCCCGGAGCCGTCGTGGCCGGCCCCGCGCGTTCGGGGCGGTCGTCGGTGCTGATGACGATCGCCGGGTCGCTGATCTCGCACGGCACGCCGGTCATCGCCGTCGCCCCTCGTCGCAGCCCGCTGCGTACGCTGGACGGCGCCCTCGCGGTGCTCGACGGCAACGGTGTCGACGGCGACGGCACGGGGCTGCAGGAGCTGATCGCCGAGCGGGACCGCTACGTGGTGATCGTGGACGACGCCGAGCTGGTCAACGCGGACTCCCCGCTGGGGACGGCGCTGGAGGAGGTGCTCCGGTCGGGCAGGGACGGTGACCATGGGCTGATCATCGGCGGTTCGACGGGGGACCTGGCGACGGCGTACCGGGGGTTCGTGGCGGAGAGCAGGAAGTCGCGTACCGGGGTGCTGCTGTCGGTGCAGAGCCCGGCCGACGGAGACCTGTTCACGATCCGCCTGCCGCGCGGCGCGGTCGGCGGCCCGCCGGGACGGGGTCTGCTGGTCGCCATGGGGAACATGACACCCATCCAGACAGCCGTCCCAGACGCTCCTCCGAGTGGATAGGGACGGACAGGGCGAATAGGGGTGACGCTGGGAGAGGGCATGGCAGCCGACGCCATACGTGGCCGCCGGCCCGACGCGGTGGCCGGACGCCCCGATGGTGGGCGGCGGTCCGCCGAAGGGTCAGCCGATGCGGTGGTTGACCACGCCGTCCGTCTCGCCGCCCCACACGTCGTCCTCCTCGTGCAGCCACGTCCCGTTCTCCTGGCTGCGTTCCTCGTTGCCCTGGCCGCCCGCGCCCATGGGCATGAAGGGCATGCCCATGCCGGACAAACCGCCTGCCTTGGTGGAGGCGGCGCCGGGGAGAGGGGCGGACAGGCCGCCGTCGCCTCGGGAGGTGGTGAGGGGGACGCCGGTGGTCGGCGAGTAGCCGGTGGACGGCGAGTAGTTGGTGCCGTTCGGGGAGCCGGTGGTGGCGG
>NZ_JAHKRL010000146.1 GCF_019396405.1 Nonomuraea rhizosphaerae
GGCGAGGCCGCCCAGAACGCGGCCCGCCCGCCGTGCCGGGGCGAGGCGCAACGGGCCGACAGCACGACGTACGGGACGTCCGGCTCCAGCCCCACCCTGCGCATCCGCGCGTCCAAGGCCCGCGACCCGTCCACCCGTCCGTCCAGCAGATCGTCCAGCAGCTCACCCCTGACCCGCGCCTCGGCCTCGACCGCGCTGTCCCGCATCAGCATCAGCAGCGTGGTGACCAGCGCGGTGCGCTCCAGGATGCGCCGGTCGGCGTCGCAGAGGTCCGTCGCGGTGCGCAGCACCAGCGTGCCGAGCACCTCGCCGGGGGTCGAGATCGAGGTGATCCACAGGTCCTCGTGCCGTACCGTGCCGCCGCGCGTACGGATGGAGCCGGCGACGGCCAGGACCGCCGAGACCTCGTCCTCGGCGAGCGGCACCGGCGCGCCGGACGTGACCAGGCAGCGGCCGTCCGTGTCCAGGACGTGCAGCGTCCCGCCCAGCACCTCGGTGACCACCGCGGCCACGTCCTCGGCGCCGCCGCCCCGGACGACCAGGGCGGTCATCCGGTCGTGCGCCTGGGCTGCCCGCTCGATCTCCGCGCTGTGCGCCCGGACCTCCTCGTTGACCGCGTTCAGCTCCTCCAGCGCCGTACGGGTCCGCGCCAGCAGGCGTGCGCCGTCGACGGCCAGCGCGGCGTGGGCCGCCAGCGAGCCCAGCAGCACCGCCTCCTGCGGGGTGAAGCGCCGCTCGCTGCGATGGGCCGCGTACAGCACGCCGATCACCCGGCTGGTCAGCCGCATCGGCACGCCCAGGATCGCCACCAGCGCCTCCTCGGCCACCGCCTCGTCGATGAAGGCGCGGTGCCGGAACTGCGGGTCGCTCAGATAGTGGTCGCTGCTGTAGGGCATCGCCGTCTGCGCCACCAGCCCGCCCAGCCCGTCGCCCAGCGGGATCCGCAGCCGCCGGAAGGCCGCCGAGATCGACCCGTCGGTCATCTGCATGCGGGTCTCGCCGGACTCGTCGTCGTTCAACGTCACGTAGGCGATGTCGGCGTTCAGCAGCCGCCGGGCGCGGCGCACGATCACCTCCAGGATCGCCTCCAGGTCGCGGAGCCCGGCCAGGTCGCCGGCCAGGTCGAACAGCGCGCTCAGCTCGGCCTCGCGGCGGGCCTGCCGCCGCATGCCGGCGTGCACGCGCAGCGCCGCCAGCTTGGCGGCCTCCAGCTCCGCCAGCGTCTCCGGGGCCGCACCCGCCGCACGGGCCCACATCACCGGCTCCTCGAACTCGACGGGCGCGGCATCACGGGCCAGCAGATCGAGGAAGACGCCGCACGAAACAGGGGAGGACGGCACAGTCATCGGCGGATCCGTCCGTACGTGGCCGGCCGCCGCCCGGCCCGGCATCGCCCCGGACGTCCGGTCCGCGGGCACGACATAGTCACGCATGCGGACGATGAGCGGCCAGCCGTCCCCATGGCGCGAGACTCCGGGCAGATCGGGAACGGCGGTGAGCCGGCGCCCGCCGGACACGCCACGACGCGAGATCGCGGCGGCCTCGCCGATCGCCGTCTGCGTGACGACCCACCCGGTGGCGGCCATCGTGCGACCAGGCGCGTGAACATCGAAACATCACGAGGTCAGGTCCTGCGGCAGAGCATGCAATGGAGCCTCCAGTGCACAACGGGCAGGGAGCTGTATCCAGAGTAACCAAGGTTACTAAGCGCATAGTCAGGGCGTTGACGGTCGCTTGTCAACCGGTGAATCCGGCGGCAGCACGACACTGCGAAGCGCGGGCCTGCCGCAGCCGGCTCGGTGCCCCCCGCTCACGCGGCGCGGTCGGGACCAGCGCCGACAATGCGGCCGCCGAGTCGTACAACGCCCCTCAAGCGCGAGACGCTGCAGGGCGCGTCCGGCCGACCCGACACCCGCACCGCCCGCACCGCCGAACCGCCCGCCTGGCCGTCTTCCGCTGGATCACCCGCTGCGACACTGTCCGGCGGCACTCCCACCTCGGCCGGCTCAGCCCGATCGACTGCGAGAAACCGGCAGACGACCTGAAGCCAGCCAGTTGAAAATCGGGGTCCGCGTTCAGGGGAAGCCCCTATGAGGAAGCCCTCACATCGCGGTCGAGCAAGGTGGGCGAACCACCCGCAACAAGACAAAACGGGCCCCCTTCGCCCCGAAAGGCGAAGAGTGCCCGCTACGCAGATCTGACGAGTGCCCCCTGTAGGATTCGAACCTACGCACCCGGCTCCGGAGAGGGTTGCCGATTGTGTGCTCATCCTGCCTGTGACCTGCAGCAATGCTAGATGCGGGACCGTCATTGTCGGCTGTGGTCCACAAGGGGTCCACGATCATGACAGGCGCGCACCCCTCATAGCGTGGAGATCGAACCAGGAGAGGTTTGGTCGTGGCAGCAGTCCCGCGACGGCGCTTGATCCGGAGTTCCGGGCCGGGCGCGGCGTATCGTCAAGGAGACGGGAAACCCGTTGCCCGGGTCGCGCGAGATCTTGGGATCAGCCCGTACACGCTGCACAATTGCGTGCAGATGGATCGGCTCGCCGAGCAGTACGGCGGCAATGGAGGCAAAGCACTGAAGGAGTCTGAGCAGGAGGAGCCGGCGCGATTGCGGCGGGAGAAGGCGCCCTGGGAGCAGGAGCGCGCCGAGCTGGAAGACGAGTGTGATCTGCTCCAGCGTTCTGTGGTCTTGTGGGTCAAGGAGGCGATAGGCCGATAGCGTGGCAGCCTTCATCAGCTCCCAGAAGACCGAGCACAACATCGACCACTCCACCTCCTGCCGGGCGATGGGTGTCTCGCAGCCCTGGTACTACAAGTGGAAGAACCGCATCGACGACGATGTACCGATCGCCCACCACCGCCGGCGGGCCGACCTGGATGCGCAGATCCCCCACTCGTTCGAGGCGGCACCTATGATTCGCCTCGCATTACCCGGGACCTGCACGACGCGGGGTCGTGTAGGCCGTTGAGGCAACCACCCCGCCGCGTTCACTCTGAACAGTGGGATCGTCATCGGCGAGAGTGTCGAATTCCACAAGCAGATCTTGGACGCCCTCGCCCTGTACCGCTGGCGATTCCTTTGGAGTCCAATCGTCTAGTCCTGGAGGGTACTGCTCTCGAGCCTGACGCCCCACGCAAAAGGCCCGTCGTATCGGAAGGCCAGTAGCCCGGTGACCGGCCGGTTTTCATCGCGGCCACGCACGAGCCCAGCGGCCTGGGGAACACAGAAGGCAATGATCCCATTGCCGAAGTCGATGCGCCCGGAAGCGGGACCTCCGATGTGATCGACCTTGCCGGGCAGGCGCTCCAGGATGTCGGGGGGCTCCGCGTCGCTGCTGCGCTCCCATTCCCGCAGGTCGCTATGGTGGACGAGTTGTCCGAGCTGGGTCCCCTTGCCTAGCCATTCATAGTTGAACCGTCGGTTGCCGAAGAAATTAGCCCGCTCACGGCAGCGGTCCAGCTTGCGCTGGTAGTCGGGTAGAACGGACGGTTGATTCTGAAGCACGCGTATCGCGGCCAGCACATAGTCGTAGAACAGCGCCTCTCGAGAGTTCTCGGCCAGCGCCCAAGTGTTGACCAGATCGGCGGCGCGGTCCAGGGACGCGGGGATGAACCGGGCCGCGCGTAACCAGTCGAGCAGAGTTCGAAAATCCCGGGGGTCGTCCCGCAGGTTTTCCTCGAGAAGTGTGACCGCCATGTGAAGCTCGTTGGGTGGCATCGCCCTCCATGTTCCGCGTCGGTTCCGATACGTCCGTGCCAGGCGTCGCCTCAGAGGAGGCCGGTAGAGGTCCGGTCGGTCGAGCAAGTTGCGCCACCCCTGAAGCAGCGCCTGGTAGTCGTCGTACAAGCGGAGAAGGTCATTCTCGACGACCGCGGCATACTGAGAGGTGCGATCGTCGCCGCGGATCTCGCGCGCCGCATCGATCGCGTTCTCCGCCTGATCTAGCAACTCCCTGTAGTAAGCGGATGTTGGGCGGGACAAGAAGTCACCGTACGTCGAAGCGTCGGACTCCGTGTAACCGAACTCGATGACCATCACGCACGCTTGCGAAAGCGCGATGTGGCCGTACTCGCTTGAGTCGTCGATGGCTGACGCGCGCCGGAAAGAGGAAATAGCATCCTCCATAAGCGGCATGATGAGGCGCTCCTTCTCCTGTGCGCCTCCTGTCCAGGGCTGTCCGCTCCTGATGATCCTCCGGATTTCGTTGCGGATGACCATACCGCGCATGTGGTGGAGCGATGCGTCTTTGCCCAGCGACAGGCGAATCGCCTGGTCCTCGTAGTAAAGCGCACGGGCGTAATCGCCCGTGTCGTATGAGATGAGCCGACCGAGATGAGCGGAGTAGTGAGGCTCGTTCGGGAAAGCTTCGACAAGCGCAGTGAGTACGTCGATACGGCCAGGACTCGACATGCCCTGCAGGAGTTCCGTGTAGGTTCCGGCCCCGGACCGAGCCTCTGACCACTCCCGAAGGTCGCGAACGGTGAAGAGCCGGTCGAGTACCTGTTTGATGTCGATGGGGAGGTACGGTGCGAATGCCTGCTGGGCGTGCTGGATGAGGCGCAAGCACCAGCCGGGCAGCGCTGCTCTCCAGTCATGCTCGCCTGCCTCCAACGGAGCGGGCGAAAGGAGTTGGCGCAACAGTTCCTCCGCAATGAGGCTGTGCGTCATTCTCCATACTTCCTGCTCGCTCTCGATCAACAGGCCAAGCAGGTTCTCGCTGATGTGACGGCTCAGCTCGACTTGGTCGGCGGGTGGAACTCCGAACAGCGGGGCGAACAAGGTGGCGGGGATGGGGATGCCGCTGTACCTGTGTGCCAAGGCGATGACGATGAGCACCTCGCGCTCGTGGTCACGGAGGTCAGCTATGAATTGGCTCACGTACTCCGGAAGCCCCTCGAAATCCTCCGTGAAGGCTGTCAGGGCGTAGAAGAAGGGGACGTTGTTGTAGTCGTCTCGGGCTGCTAGTTCATAGAGCGCCGTAGCCCGATCAGCAGCGATATCAGCGAATTTGGCGGCCATTTCGACGCGCTCGCGTTGCCCCTCCATGGGGCCCAATCGGAGACCGCGCTCCGACGAAGGCATGGCCGTACCGTCGTGCGGCAAGGCACGCCTTGGGGTGTTACGGCGAGCGGTGATGAGCAGGACGGCGGGGACGCTACTCGCGCGCAGCATCGCGAAGATTCGGTCGACGATGATGTCGGGCACCAGATCGAGCACCACGAGCACCGGCAAGCCCGTCAACTGGACCAGGTCAGCGATGTTTTGGGTGATGACGAGGTCGTCCAGAACACCTCGCGCTACTATGCAGGGGTATTGCTCGTGCAGCGTCCAAGCGATCCTCCGAGCGACGGTCGTTCCTCCCGCGCCAGGTGTGTGTCCGAGCATGATCCTCAGCGTGTCGCGGCGGCCCAGGGCGTCCTTGACCTGATCCAGTAGGTCGTCAGCAACACCCCTCTTCAGATCAAGTTCAAGATCAAGCTCTGCCCAGGAGATGGGGCGTCCCCGGTAGAACGCACCAACGTTGGCATTCTCATCATTGAGGGCTACTTCGGAATGGAGGAGTTGGACGGTGTCGTTAAACCGCGTGACAAATTCGTCGGTCAACGGAAACAAGCCCTTGTCGGAAGGCAGTAGCGGTGTACGACGCTCTGTGTCCCCGCCGTCAGCGATGGGCATGGCTCCCAGCACCCGTGCGGGATCTCCTTGGATCTGGCGAGGCGCGTATTCCGCGAGCGCGGCTCCGGACTCCGATACGACCACCAAGCTCGCCCTATCGGTGAACACGTCTAGACATGCCTCTACGACCGCTCTGCGCGGGCCGTCAGGGTCCCCGAAGCAGACGATCGTAGCCGGTCTGGCCCTGTGCCGAGCCAAGCCATCGATTCCGCCACGGAGGAACGAGTAGTACTGAGACCTCCATTTGCGCAGGTCCGTCCGTGGATCGACGTCTGCGGAGGCGCTGAGGCCTGCCCCCGCCAACCACACCGTACTGTTGCGACCGAATAGGACCTGCTGCCCCGGCTTGCACAACCGGTGGATCCGAGAGGCATCCGTGTTCGTCTTAGCCCAGCACCCCGTGCTATCCGTCTTTGGGTTCAGGTCGACGACCATATCCCAACGCCTGCGCAGGAACCGCTGACTCGCCTCGTCATCGAGTTCCGCCGAGTCGATCACAGCGATGGTGACCCGCGTACCCGTCCAACGCCCGCACTCCTCGAAGAGACGCTCCACGGCTTCGACTACGTCGAGTGCCGGGGTCGCCGCGCTGCCAGGGAGCATGAGCTGCTCGAACTCGCCCTCGGGTGGACTCACCTCGTGAGTCTCAAGGAACCGGCCCAGGGCAGCGCAGGACAGCTCGTAGAACCACTGGCGCAACGGGGTGTCGATCTTGTCACGCATCGCGAACAGCAGTGCGACGCCCGCGATGGACAGTGCATACATGTCCTGCCAAGGCGCGCGTAGATTCAGTCCTCCAGCGAATCCTTCGCCGGCTTCAGCGATATCGTTAGCGAGGTCGCACACGCCTTGCACCTGGAGACGCTCCTGCGCGTCCTCCGAAGGGTCGACAAGAAACCGGGCCACCGCCCGGCGCTGCAGGTCTGTCATCAGACTTAGGTCATCGAGCATGCAGGAGAGCATGAGATGCACAGGATCTCTGCTAAGCGGCTCTGAGGCGCCGTAGAAGGACAGGTCGATGAGCCGGTAGCTGGCTGGGTCCGCCTGCGGCCTCATATTGAGCAAAACGTTGTCAAGGTGCAAATCCCCGTGCGCTCGTCCCTTCAGTGCGAGGAGATGTCCGGGAGTCACTGTTGCCCACTGTGAGGCGTCCCGCAGCCAGACGACGATGTTCGGCATAGTGATTCCGAGCGCCGAACGGATCCAGGCTGGCGCGGAATCTCGGTCGCTAGCGCCGTGAAGCGCTTGGGCGAGTGCCTCCACGGGCCCTTTCTTGTCAAGGCGAGTCCCTAAATGCTCGGACAGGAACGCGAGTGGCGTGGTGCGCTCGATTTTCGGCCAGGGTGGGGTGTTCCAATCGCGGAGAATCGAGCTCATGATTTGGGCGGCTACTTGCGGCAGCACGGCGCGACCACGTAGTGCCGACAACGCACGGAAGCGACGGAACTCCCCGGCGGGCTGCTGGAACATGATCTTCCAGCCACCCTTAATCGAAATGGCGGGCACGGGCTGCTCGACGAGGTGGTTAACACGGAACTCGGTGGGCGCCTGCTGCAATGCTAGTTGGTGAAGGTGCGGTTCCTTACCTGCCATTCCGGGCGGGCACACCTTCATGATCACGGGTATGGGGCCATCTGGCTGGTTGAGAACCACAGAGGCCACTAGGGCGCCCGATTCCCCTGGTGTGAGCCATGCATCGAAGACGATCGACGTTCCTGTTTTGGCCTGCCAGGAATCCAGCTCTGTGGCTAGGGCGTTGAGCAAGCCGTCTGCGAGCTCTACGGGTAGACCGGGAGTGGCATCAACGTCGCTGTTCAAATCTTTCTCCTGCCGCCATCGGGGCAGAACGCTACCTGGCTGGGGTGGCGTGAGTCTCTGGGAACAAGTGACAGTACGGCTACAGAACCGCAGTAGGGACGTGCCCGCCGCCCAAAGTCGTCCTGGCCTCACTTCTCGATAAGGGTGACAAGCGGCAATTGAGGCGTTTGTGGATATTTGGTAGCTCCGTCGATCGCGTCTACGTGCCTAGAGACGTTGACTTGTCGGCAGCCAAGGAGTGCTCGGGAGTAGGTTTGCCCTCGGCTATCGCTTGCGATCGTGAAACGGCTTCCCAGTATCACCCTGTTCCGGTGGTCACCTCTGCCCTTCCCCTCGTAGCGTGGAGACCGAACCGGGAGAGGTTTGGTCGTGGCAGCAGTCACGCGGCGGCGCTTTGATCCGGAGTTCCGGGCGGGCGCGGTGCGTATCGTGAAGGAGACCGGCAAGC
>NZ_JAHKRL010000147.1 GCF_019396405.1 Nonomuraea rhizosphaerae
GGCGGCGTGCGCCCGCCCCCGCCGCCGGCCCGGGAGGCGGCGCCGTGGCCGCCGGAGAACTCCAGCCGCCACGTCCCCGCGTTCGCCGGGCACAGCGGGTCGGACACCTGGACGACCGCCTCGCCCGTGACGGCGGCGGGGTAGCCCCGGCGTTCCACGGCGGCCGCCAGGTCGAGCACGCGCAGCATCCAGCGAGTCTGCTTGAGCTCCTCCTTCGAGCGTTCGCGCAGCAGCCACATCACCTGGTCGTCGGGGGCGACGTTGGCGGAGACGCGCTCGGCCATGGAGGAGGCGCTGCCGACCAGCGCCCACAGGGCCCTGGAGGTCTCCTCGGAGGCGGCGACGAGGTTCTCGACGTCGATGTCGCCGTTGTCCCAGCGGTAGACGACGTAGCCGTCGGGGGCCAGGTAGAGGAAGTCGTCCTCGTCGGCCAGCCACAGCGCCCAGGTGCGCTCGTCGTAGGAGATGGGCCCGGAGGCGCGGGCGGCCACGTGGGTGGCGCGCAGGACGGAGACCAGCTCGGCGGCGTCGCCGGGGCCCATCCTGCGCAGCTTGACCGCGCCGGTGGACGGGATGGTGCGCAGCGCCTCGGCGGGCAGCGTGAGCCGGTGCTGCGACCCGGCGTGCTCGTAGCCGACGGAGCGGTAGAGGGGCGTGGTGGCCGGGTAGAGCGCCGACAGCGCGTCGCCGAAGGAGGCGGCCCGCTCGACGGTGGCCCGCATGAGCTGACGGCCGACGCCCCTGCCGCGGTCCTCGGGGTTGACGGTGACGGCGGCGACGCCGGCCATGGGCTGCGGCCTGCCGTGCCACCACTGGGTGAAGGGGCGCACCCGCGCCGTGGCGGCGAGCCTGGGGCCGTCGAACACTCCCAGGTAACGTCCCTCGGCCAGCGCGGGCAGCGCCGCCTCGCGCCAGCGCTCCTGGTCGGCGGCGGGGACCGGGCCGAAGGAACGCTTGCGCACGTCGAGAACGGCGTCGAGGTCGCCGGGGGTTATGTCACGGATCTCCACAGTCCCTCAATCTACGCAGGCAGGCCCTCAATCTACGCAGGCAGGCTCTACTCCCGCGAGCCGCCCACGGTGACGGCGAGCCGGTCGAGGTAGAACAGCTGCGCGGCCACGACGGCGGCCAGGGCGACGACGATGACGACCAGGGGCGTGGCCAGGCCGAGCTCGGGCGTCTGGAAGGCGAACTGGTTCATCTGCGTGTAGACGGCGACGGGGCCGGTGGCCAGCCCCGGGTCCTGGGCCACGAGCAGCGGCCACAGCAGGTCCTGGCCGTTGACGAGCGTGACGGCCAGGACGAGGACGCCGGCCATGGGCAGCGAGGGCCCGACCACGCCGCCGAGGAAGTCCTTCCCGGCGCGCTCGGCTAGCCCCTTGCACAGCAGCGTCAGGATCAGCAGCGCGGGCACGCTGACCAGGATCGGCGGGATGAGCGAGGCGAACGTGTCGATCAGGCCGACGCTGCGGACGTTGTTCCAGTCGGCGACGCTCAGCGGGCCGATGCCGACGAACAGCCAGGGGGCGAAGGCCAGCAGCAGCCACTCGCTCCTGCGCCCCAGCGGCCGCACGCCGCCGATGCCGAGCGCGGCCAGGTAGGCGACGCCGACCGTCACGAGGGCGCCCACCAGGGCGGGCAGCCAGGTGTTGAGGGTGTTGCGCAGGCCGTCGACGGGCCGGTCGAGCCTGGGGCCGGAGGCCGGGGCGGGGAACACCGACGAGTACAGCGCCGAGAGCCACGGCCAGGTCAGCGCGAGCGCGAGGGCCGCGAAGAGCAGCAGCGCCAGCGCGCCGACCGCCATCTTCCCCAGACGCCCGGACGCGGGCCCGGCGCCGTCGCCGCGGCGGGGCAGCAGCGTGATGCGCATCCCGCTGCCGGCGGCCACGCAGACCGCCACGATCCCCAGCACGCCCAGGATCAGCCCGAGCACGGTCGCCACCGCGGCGCCGGAGCCGATCCGCACCATCATGAACGTGGCGGTGTACTGCAGCAGCGCCAGCGTCTGCGTGGAGCCTCCGGGGCCGCCACGCGTCATGACCAGCCCGATCGTGAACGCCTGCAGCCCAGCGGCGACGGTGGCCAGCGCGACGAGGCCGCCCACGGCGAGCATGGCGGGCGGGGCGGTGCCGCCGCGCAGCGCGGGCAGGAACGCCATCGTGCCCAGCGCGCAGACCACGCCGAACGTGGCGGCGGCGATGATGAGCTGCAACGTTCCCGGCGCGGCGGCGACGTCACGCAGCCCCTCGGCCAGCGCGCCGACGCCCGCGGCCTTCGTCCGGCCGGTGACGGGGTCGGGCATGGTGCCGACCAGCCAGCTCACCGCCACGGCCACCGGCGAGAACGTCACCAGGCCGAGCGAGAGCACGATCCGCCCGGCCTTCCTGACCCAGCCGCCCGGCCAGTCGAGCGCCAGCGCCAGCAGCGGCCCTGCGACGACGGCCAGCAGCAGCGGCACGATCGTCAGCGAGACCGTGAACCCCAGCGCCTTCCAGAAGACCGCGTCACCCAGCAGCCGGCCGTAGTTGTCGAGACCGACGAAGGAGCTGGGGCCGGCGATGCTGACCGACTGCAGGCTGAGCAGGATCGTCTGCAGGGTCGGCAGGAGCAGCGTGATCAGCGTGCCCAGCAGGGCCGGCAGCAGGAGCAGCCAGCCCAGCGCCGGGGAGGCGGAGCTCGCCCGGACGGCGGCGGAAGGGGGCGGGGGGAAAGTCACGACGCCAGACCCTACAGGGGTCCGCCGACAGGACGGGCGGGATCAGGCCTCCAGCTTCTCCATGACCTCGTCGGGGACGTCGAAGTTGGCGAAGACGTTCTGGACGTCGTCGCTGTCCTCCAGCGCGTCGATGAGGCGGAAGACCTTCTTGGCGCCGTCCTCGTCGAGCGGGACGCTCATCGTGGGCAGGAAGCCGGACTCGGCGGAGTCGTAGTCGATGCCCGCCTCCTGCAGCGCCTTGCGGACCGGCACCAGATCACCGGCCTCGGAGACGACCTCGAAGGACTCCCCCAGGTCGTTGACCTCCTCGGCGCCGGCGTCGAGGACCGCCGTCAGCACGTCGTCCTCGTCGAGCCCGTTCTTGGGGACGAGCACGACGCCCTTGCGGTTGAACATGTACGACACCGAGCCCGGGTCGGCCAGCGAGCCGCCGTTGCGGGTCAGCGCGACGCGCACCTCGGAGGCCGCGCGGTTGCGGTTGTCGGTGAGGCACTCGATGAGCACCGCGACGCCGCCGGGGGCGTAGCCCTCGTACATGATGGTCTGCCAGTCGGCACCGCCGGCCTCCAGGCCGCCGCCGCGCTTGCGCGCCCGCTCGATGTTGTCGTTGGGCACGGAGTTCTTCTTCGCCTTGAAGATGGCGTCGAAGAGCGTCGGGTTGGCGTCCGGGTCGGGGCCGCCGGTCCTGGCCGCCACCTCGATGTTCTTGATGAGCTTCGCGAACAGCTTGCCGCGCTTGGCGTCGAGCGCGGCCTTCTTGTGCTTCGTCGTCGCCCATTTGGAGTGGCCGGACATTACCTAGAACTCCCATCGACCATGTCTACGAAGTAACGGTGCACGCGAGTGTCCCCGGTCAGCTCCGGGTGGAACGAGGTCGCGAGCAAAGGCCCTTGGCGGACCGCGACGATCCTATCCCCAGGCTCGGCGGTTCCCAGCACGTCGACGTCCGCGCCGACCGATTCGACCCAGGGCGCGCGGATGAAAACGGCGTGCACCCGCTCCCCCGCGAAGTCGAGGTCGGCCTCGAAGGAGTCGACCTGGCGGCCGAAGGCGTTGCGCCTGACCACCATGTCGATGCCGCCGACGGTCTGCTGGCCGTCGGCGCCGTCCTCGATCCGGTCGGCCAGCATGATCATGCCGGCGCAGGAGCCGTAGGCGGGCATGCCCTCCTTGATCCGCATCCGGAGGGGGTCGAGCATGTCGAACGTCTCGGCGAGCTTCCACATGGTGGTCGACTCACCGCCGGGGATGACCAGGCCGTCGACCGCGTCCAGCTCGGCGGGCCTGCGCACGGCGGTGGCCGTGGCGCCCGACTCCTGGAGCATGCGCACATGCTCGCGCACGTCTCCCTGGAGAGCGAGTACACCGATCGTGGGCACAGCGATCCTTCCGTTGGGGTGCGGATTCCGACAATTCAACACCAGGATGGCCTGGGATCTTCCTAGAGGGCCACTTTGACGGTCAGGGGCTGGTGGTCGGACAGGGTGGTGCTGCGGTCCAGGCGGCAGCCGCGCACCGTCCCCTTGGGGGCGAACAGGTAGTCGAGCTTCTTGCCGGCGCGGGTCCAGCGCCGGCGTGGGTCGCACTCCTCGTACGCGCGGTACAGCGGCGCGATGATGCGCCGGCGGGGCGTGGTGTTGAGGTCGCCGCCGAGGACCCCGCGGTATCCGGGCCGGGCCGCGACGGCGAGCAGCCGTTCGAGCTGCCTGGTCCGGTACGGGGCGCCGGGCTGCCGGTCGTCGGCGGCGGCTCCGGACGACAGGTGGGTGGCGCAGGCGCGCACCTTCCTGGCGGGGAGGGTGGCGCACAGGACGCCGCGCCCGGCGTACCAGGGCGGCGAGGCCAGCGGGTAGCCCTGGAAGGTGACGGCGTCATCGGCGACCGCGACGGTGACGCTCTGCGCGCCCCGTGAGCGGCCGAGCCGGTCGGGGTGACAGGCGTAGGGCCCGCCGCCGGGAGCGGTCAGGCCCCACGAGCCGACCGTCCAGCGGCGCCCTGTCCGCTGCTCCAGCCACAGTTCGAGGGCGCTGCCGGCGCCGGTGCAGAACTCCTGGAGGAAGATCACGTCCGGCGGGCCGGGCTGCCCGGTGACGTACTGGCCGATGTTGTGGGCCAGCTCGGCCGGGGTCTGGCGGTAGAGGGCGCAGGCGGGGTTGGTGCCCGCGCACACGTTCCACGTGGTCACGGTGAGATCGGTACGAGGCTCGGCCAGCAGCGCCAGCAGCGCGTCCCCCATCATGGGACGTCATCCAACCACGGCGGTCTCCCGCACCGCGACGTCCACGCGGGCCAGAGCGCGCAGGTGGTGGCGCCTGGCGCGGAGGATGCCCATGCCGATCAGGCAGCAGGCGGCGCCGACGGCGTACGGGACGGCGATCCCGATCTCCTCGCCGAGCTTGGTGGCGACGTACGGGGCCAGCGCCCCGCCCATCCAGCGGACGAAGTTGTACCCGGCGGAGGCGACGGGCCTGGGCGCGTCGGAGACCTCCATGGCCGACTCGGTGAAGACGGTGTTGTTCAGGCCGATCGGGATGCCGGACAGGATGGTGAACACGATGATCCCGGCGTGGATCCCGGTGTGGATCCCGGCGTGCCCGGACAGGGCGATGCCGGCCTGGAGGACGGCCAGCAGGCCCAGCGCCAGGTGCAGCACGTTCACCGAGCCGATCCTGCGCCGCAATGGCGGCGCGGCGAACACCGAGGCCAGCGCGACGCAGACGCCCCAGCCGAAGAACACGGCGCCGATGCCGTACGCGCTCATGTTCAGGATGAACGGGGTGAAGGCGAGGATCGTGAAGAACGCGAAGTTGTAGAACAGCGCGGTGAAGGCCGTGGTGGACAGCCCGCCGTGCGCCAGGGCCCTGAGGGGCGCGCTGAGCCGGGTCCTGACGGCGGGCCTGGGCGTGGCCCTGAGCAGCGTGGCGACGAGCACGAACCCGGCGGCCATCAGCGTCGCGGTGCCGAAGAAGGGCGCCCGCCAGTTCCAGTCGCCGAGCAGCGCCCCGGCCAGGGGCCCGGCGGAGATGCCGAGGCCGAGCGCGGCCTCGTACAGGATGATGGCCGACTCGGCGCCGCCGCTGGCCGCGCCGACGATGACGGCGAGCGCGGTGGCCACGAACAACGCGTTGCCCAGGCCCCAGCCGGCGCGGAAGCCGACCAGCTCGGCGACGCTGCCGGAGGTGCCGGCGAGCGCGGCGAAGACGACGACCAGGGCGAGCCCGGCCAGCAGCGTCCGCTTGCCGCCGATGCGGCTGGAGACCCAGCCGGTCAGCAGCATCGCCACGGCGGTCACCAGGAAGTAGCTGGTGAACAGCAGCGACACCTGGCTCGGCGTGGCCTTCAGCCCTTGGGCGATGGACGGCAGGATCGGGTCGACGAGGCCGATGCCCATGAACGCGACGACCGCGGCGAACGCGGTGGCCCAGACGGACATGGGCTGGCGGAGGATTCCGCCGCGGGTTGACACACCCGAGGACATGGTGCTCCTTGTACGAGTTCTCTCAGCCGAGGCCCAGCTTGGCCAGGGCGGGCAGGGCGATCGCCAGGGCGTCGCGCTCCTGTTCGGTGAGCGCGGCCAGCTCCCGTTCGAGGTGGGCGTTCCTGGCCCGCCGTACGGCCAGGAGCCGCTCGCGGCCCTCGCCGGTGAGCTCGACCGTCCTGACGCGCGCGTCGCCGGGGTCGGAGCCGCGCGCGACGAGGCCCGCGTCCTGCAGCCGGTTGATCTGCACGGTCATGGTCGGCAGTTGCACGGCGTGCTCCTCGGCCAGGCTCGTCATGCGGCGCGGGCCGCGTTCCAGCGAGCCGAGCACGGAGTACTGCTGGCTGGTGACGGGCTGGCCGGCGACGGTGCGCCTGAGCAGCAGCACGAGGTGGCGCAGGACAGCGGAGAGCTGATCGGCCAGCTCGGCGGGATCGTCCGACATACTTAGCCCAACTAACTTAGCCTGGCTAATATTCCGGTCGCGAAAAGCGGCGCCCCGGCGGGAGCGCCGCTTCGCGGGTGCTACGGGCGCTCGGTCTCCAGGCGGACGGTGTCGTCCACCGAGACGCGCCGGGCCAGCGCCGACGGGTCGAGCGGGCGCAGGTAGGTCTGCTGCACGCCGGGCACGCGGTCCTCGACCACGAACGTCGCCCTGGTGTAGGACTCGGCGCCGGGCTCGCGCAGGTAGGGCACCACCTTGAAGTCCGCGCTGAGCTGGTGGCGGTCGATCTTCGTCAGCACGTAGCCGCGCTGGTTGTTGTAGAACTTCAGGTGCGGGTTGATCGCCAGGAACGGGTGCGTGGCCGGGTCGGAGTCGGCCCCGTCGCCGCCGGTGGAGATCGAGGAGGCGACCAGCTCCGAGCCGACGCTCGGGCCCGTCGGGTCGTCGTAGTCCAGCTTCAGGTCGCTGGCCCAGTGCGCGTGCACGTCGCCGGTCAGCACGACGGCGTTGCGCACCCGGGCGTCGATCCAGCCCTGGGTGATGCGCTGCCGGGAGGCGACGTAGCCGTCCCAGGAGTCCTGGCTGGTCACCTTGGCCGGGCCGGCGTTGTTGTCACGCTGGGCGAAGAACACCTGCTGGCCCAGGATGTCCCACTGGGCGCGCGACCTGTGGAAGCCGTCGATCAGCCAGGCCTCCTGCTCGGCCCCGGCGATCGACCTGCTCGGGTCCACCGAGGCGGGGCAGTCCTTGTAGCCGTCGCCGCAGCCCTGGTCGTCGCGGTACTGCCGGGTGTCCATCATGTGGAAGTTGGCCAGTTTGCCCCAGCGGACGCGCCGGTACAGCTGCATGTCCACGCCGCGCGGGATGGAGGTACGGCGCAGCGGCATGTTCTCGTAGTACGCCCGGAAGGCGGCCTCGCGGCGCTGCGGGAACGCGGGCGCCTCCTCGGGACGCTCGGGCATGTCGTCGGCCCAGTTGTTGTCCACCTCGTGGTCGTCCCAGACGACGAGCCAGGGGGCGGCGGCGTGGGCGGCCTGCAGGTCGGGGTCGGCCTTGTACTGGGCGTGGCGCTGGCGGTAGCCGGCCAGCGTGACGGTCTCGGGTCCCTCGTGGTCGCGGACGTTGCCGCCGGGGATGGTGTAGGTGTTCCTGGTGTACTCGTACTGGTAGTCGCCCAGGTGCAGGATGAGGTCCGGGCGCTCCTCGGCCAGCCTGCGGTAGGAGGTGAAGTGGCCGTGCTCGTACTGGGCGCAGGAGACGAACGCCATCGACAGGCCGCCGCCGTACGACAGCGGGTGCGGCGCGGTCCTGGCGCGGCCCAGCGGCGAGACGTAGGGGCCCACGCGGAAGCGGTACCAGTAGTCGCGGTCCGACGACAGGCGGTCCAGCTCGACGTGGACGCTGTGCCCCCACTCGGGCGTGGCCACGGCCACCCCGGAGCGCACGACGCGGCGGGCGCGCTCGTCGGAATACACCTGCCACTGCACCGCGAACGGCCGCTGCGGCATGCCGCCGAACCCGTCCTCGGCCAGCGGCTGCTGGGCCAGGCGGGTCCAGATGACGAACCCCCCGTCGTCGGGGTCGCCGCTGGCCACGCCGAGCGTGAACGGGTCGGTGGTCAGGCCGCGTGAGGCCAGGGTCCGCGCGCTCTCCGCGGCCGGGTCCGGGTCGGGCTCCGCGTGCGCGGCGGTGGACGGGATCGTGGCGGCGGCGCCTGCCGCTAAGCCGGTGACGAGGAAGTGGCGGCGGTTCAGCTTGGACACGGAGCGCTCCTCGGACGGTCGGGTGGCGGAGGACGCCCGAAGTTTCCCGAACCTCCGTGACGTCTCGGTGAACGCCACACAACACGAAAAAGGCGACATCCTTCGCGGATATCGCCTTTTTGGAGATTTTCGCCGCCGTGCCGCGGTGCCCGCCGGGTCAGATCATCTCACCGGCCGACGGTCGTGACCTGCGACGACGCGCCCAGATTCTTGCCGGGCGCGCTTACCAGCCGCGCTCGGCCAGCCGGTGCGGCTGCGGGATCTCGTCCACGTTGATGCCCACCATCGCCTCGCCGAGTCCGCGCGAGACCTTGGCGATCACGTCCGGGTCGTCGTAGAACGTCGTCGCCTTGACGATGGCCGCGGCGCGCTTGGCCGGGTCGCCGGACTTGAAGATGCCCGAGCCCACGAAGACGCCCTCGGCGCCGAGCTGCATCATCATCGCCGCGTCCGCCGGGGTGGCGATGCCGCCCGCGGTGAACAGCACGACGGGCAGCTTGCCGGTGCGGGCCACCTCGGCGACCAGCTCGTACGGGGCCTGCAGCTCCTTGGCCGCCACGTACAGCTCGTCCTCGGGCAGCGAGGTCAGCCGCTTGATCTCGGCCCGGATGGTGCGCATGTGGGTGACCGCGTTGGACACGTCGCCGGTGCCGGCCTCGCCCTTGGAGCGGATCATGGCCGCGCCCTCGGTGATGCGGCGCATGGCCTCGCCGAGGTTCGTCGCGCCGCAGACGAAGGGCACGGTGAACTGCCACTTGTCGATGTGGTTGGCGTAGTCGGCGGGCGTGAGCACCTCCGACTCGTCCACGTAGTCGACGCCCAGGGCCTGCAGCACCCGGGCCTCCATGAAGTGGCCGATGCGGGCCTTGGCCATGACCGGGATCGAGACGGTGGAGATGATGCCGTCGATCATGTCGGGGTCGCTCATCCGGGACACCCCGCCCTGCGCGCGGATGTCGGCGGGCACGCGCTCCAGGGCCATCACGGCGACGGCGCCGGCGTCCTCGGCGATCTTCGCCTGCTCGGGGGTGACGACGTCCATGATGACGCCGCCCTTGAGCATCTCGGCCATGCCGCGCTTGACGCGGGCAGTTCCGGTGACGGGGGTGTTTTCGGGCGTGCTGGACACGACGGTCTTCCTCACAACGGCGGATCGGTAAGTTATCAAGCCCAGGATAGGTCCTGAGCAGCTCTCCCCCGACACACCACCGTGTCAGGATTTATCAGCGTTTTTGTACGCCACGGAGTGGATATCAAGGGATGACGGGCTTACGGCTGGCGAGCGCCACCCAGACCTGGCCGGGCGCGAAGTTCATCGGCTCACCGCTCGTAGTGGTGAACGTCGTGCCGGCCTCCTCTGATTCCCGCTCCCACTTCGCCTTGTACGCCTTGCCGTCGCGCAGCACCACGGCCGAGCCCTTCCCGGTGCTGTGCACCAGGGGCGTGTAGCTCTGGTTCTTGTCGTGGAACTGCGAGCGCTCGGTCTTGGTGTACTGCACCACGATGGTCGGCGCGCCGAGCTGCCCGCCCTCGGCCGCCATGTCCTTCTTGCCGTCCTGCCAGATCAGCCACTTGCTGTCGGCCTCGGACCAGGCGAAGGTGAAGCGCGCGCCGGGCCACTTGACGGTGTACGACTTCTTGTCCACGCCGCCCTCGGCCGGGGCGTCGCCGAAGGTGAAGCCGATGTCCTTGGCCTTGTCGGCGCCGGGCGCCCGGGTCAGCAGCTTCTTGGTGGTGGCGAACAGGTTGTACGGGGCGAAGCGTCCCGGCTGGCGGAAGAACGCGCCCGGGTTGCGGGTGTCGCCCACGTCGTACAGGGACGCCTTGGCCATGAAGGGCAGCATCTTGGACTGCACGCCCGAGTACGCGAAGGCCGGCTTGCCGAACTGCGGCACGATGTGCAGGTCGGAGATGCGGGCGCTGCGCACCGGCCCCACCTTGGCCGGCAGCTTCGAGGAGAAGATCGCCATGAGCCGGGTCAGGCCCGCCTCGACCTGCTCGACGTAGACGATGTCGGCGCTCTGCAGCCCCATCTGCGGCTTGCCGGCGGCGGTGTTCTCGATCTTGACGGCGAGCACCTGCTTGGCGGCGCCCTTCATCGGCAGGCCGGTGAACGGGTGCTTCTTGGCCTCCGCCGTGGGCTGCTCCGTCGGGGCCGCCGTGGTCGCCTGCGGCGCCTGGCCCGCGGAGGGCTTGTCCGACGAGCAGGCCGCCACCGGCAGCAGGACCGCCGCCCCTGCCAGCGTCACGGTGATCATCCGGGGTAGCCGCACCTGTGTACTCCTCCGCGTCAGCCAAGAAAACGGAAGAAGCTTACCGGCGCTCCTTAAATGCGGTCATTCGGTTGCCATACTGACGGGCGGATTGTCATCAATCTCGAAGAATTGCGGGTATTCGGTGTGCCCCGCCAGCCGCAGCACCCTGGCCAGCCAGCGGCGCTGGGCCGTACGGGTGACGCCGACGGCGTTGTTGTAGAAGCGGCGCGAGTAGACGACCTTGGTCACCGCGCCGTCGAGCTCCTCCAGCAGCTCCTGGCCGCCGGGTGACTCGGCCAGTTTCTCCCTGAAGCGCTCCTGGTCGACGGCGGCGCGCAGCGCGCCCGACAGGTCGCTCTCGGCGTGCTCGCGCTCCTCCGGGCCTGACATCCTGGCCTCGTGGGCCGCGGCGGCCAGCACGAGCGAGGTGGCCGGGTCCAGCAGCCGGGAGCCCGCCAGCTCCAGGACCACGGCCCGGCGGCGCATGAGCGCGGCGTCGAGGGCCTCCTGGGCCAGTTCGAGCCGGATGTGCAGCCGGTCCAGGCGGCCGGCCCGCCAGGAGATGTAGACGGCCGTGAGCACCACGACGATGCCCGCGATCAGCGCGATGATGAGGGGACTCAAAGGTGATCACCTGTCACAGGTCGTCGCCGGAAAAGCCCTCGGACGGGCCGTCACAGATCTTCCTCCACGCGGCCCGCCCCGCTGGCGGTCACCGTCTCGTACACCCTGACCACGTCGCGCGCGACCGTCGACCAGTCGTACTTGCCGACCGCGACCAGCGCCTCCTCGGCCAGCTTGGCGCGCCGCTCCGGGGCGTCGAGCAGCGCCGCCGCCTCGCGGGCCAGCGAGGCCGGGTCGCCGTTGCTGAACAGCGCGCCCGCCTGCCCCTCGCCCAGCACCTTGCGGAAGGCCGGGATGTCGCTGGCCAGCACGGTGGCGCCGGAGGCCATGGCCTCGGCCAGCACGATGCCGAAGCTCTCGCCCCTGGTGTTGGGCGCGCAGAACACGTCCACCGAGTGGTAGGCGCGGATCTTGTCGGCCTCGCTCACCATGCCCAGCACGGTGACCCGGTCGCGCACGCCCTTCGGCAGCCGGTCGTGGACGTCCTTGGCGTCGCCGGGCCCGGCGACGAGCAGCTTGAGGTCCGGGCGCTCGGGGGCGAGCTGCGCGAAGGCGTCGAGCAGGATCGGCAGGCCCTTGCGCTCCTCGTCCATCCGGCCCAGGAAGCCGAGCGTCGCGCCGTCGGGCCCCCAGCCGTCGAGCGGCTCGGCGTCGGAGTAGCGGCTGACCGTCACCCCGTTGGGGATCAGCACGGTGTCGCCGCCGAACTGCTCGACCAGGCTCTTGCGGGCCGCGTCGGACACCGCGATACGGCCGCTCAGCTTCTCCAGCGCGCTGCGCAGCAGCGGCTCGGCCACCGCGATGGCCCGCGAGCGCGTCCAGGAGGCGTGGAAGGTGGCCACGATCGGCCCCTTGGCCGCCCAGCAGGCCAGCACGCCCAGGCTCGGCACCAGCGGCTCGTGGATGTGCAGCACGTCGAAGCCGCCGTCGCGCACCCACCTGCGCACCCGGGCCGCCGAGATGAAGCCGAACGACATCCGGGCCACCGAGCCGTTGTACGGCACCGGGATGGCCCGGCCCGCGCCCGTCACGTACGGCGGCAGTTCCTCGTCGTCGGCGGCCGGGGCGATGACCGAGACGTCGTGCCGCTGCGCGATCAACGCCTGGGCCAGGTCGTCGATGTGCTGCTTGACCCCGCCGGGCATGTCCCAGGAATAGGGGCAGACGATGCCGACCTTCATCGGGTCAGGTCCTCCAGCCACAGCCGCTGCAGCATGTGCCAGTCCTCCGGGTGCTCGGCGATGCCCTTCTCGAAGACGTCCGTCAGGCGCTGCGCCACGACGGCGACCTTCTCCTGCCGGGTGCCCTCGGCGGGGACGGCGACCTCCGGGTGGATGTCGACGCCCCAGTCGTCGCCGTGGAAGTAGACGATGGCCGGCAGCAGGGCCGCGCCGGTCTGCACGGCCAGCAGCGGCGGCCCGGCCGGCACCTTGGTCGCCGAGCCGAAGAAGCGCACCTCGATGCCGCTCTTGGTCAGGTCGCGCTCGGCCGGCAGGCACACCACGCCGCCCTTACGCACGCGCGTGGCCAGGGTCCCGAAGTTGTGGCCGTCGCCGCCGGTCAGCGGCAGCACCTCCATGCCGAGCCCCTCGCGGAAGGCGACGTAGCGGCGGAACAGCGACTCGGGCTTGAGCCGCTCGGCGACCGTCGTGAACGGGTGCCCGATGCCCGCCAGCCAGGCGCCCGCCTGGTCCCAGTTGCCCATGTGCGGCAGCGCCAGCACCACGCCGCGCCCGGCCGCCACGTTGTCGTGGACGTGCTCGACGCCGGTCACGTGGGTGCGGCGGACGACCTCCTCGCGGGGCATCGACGGCAGCCGGAACACCTCGTGGAAGTAGCGGAAGTACGAGCGCATGCCCGCCCTGGTCAGCTCGCCCAGCTCGGCGCTGCCCGGCTCCAGCCCGGTCACCCTGGCCAGGTTGGACTCCAGGCGGCGCACCGACTTGCCGCGCCTGCGCCACAGCCGGTCGGCCAGCAGCCTGAACGCCCCGGCCGTCGGCCGCTCGGGCAGCAGCGGCACGAGCTTCCAGCCGGCCGCGAACCCCGCGGCGACGACACGATCGCTGATCGACGGATTCTCGCTCATGGCTCCCTCGTCTGCCGGTGGACGTGCACCACCCGTTGCACGACGGTGACGGCGCTGGCGAGCGCCAGCAGCCACATCCCCGCGGGCAGAATGTACGGCACGCCGAGCCCGGAGAAACAGGCGGCCACCAGTGCCACGACCAGCCGCTCCGGCCGCTCGGCCAGGCCCACGTCACAGGTCAGGCCGAGCCCCTCGGCCCTGGCCTTGGCGTACGACACCAGGGCCCCGGCCACCAGGCAGCCCAGCGTGACGGCCGCCATCACCGTGTCGTCGCGCGAGATGAAGTAAAGGATCAGCCCGGAGAAGATCGCCGCGTCGGCCACCCGGTCGAGCGTCGAGTCGAGGAAGGCCCCCCAGGTGCTGCCGCCCTTGCCGCCGAGCCGGGCCACCAGGCCGTCCAGCAGGTCGAACAGCACGAACACGGTGATCACCAGGGCGCCCGCGGCGAGCTGCCCCAGCGGGAAGAACACCAGCGCGGAGACGACCGTGCCGATCGTGCCGATGGCGGTGACGGCGTTGGGGCCGATCCCGCGGCGGACGAGTGCCCTGCCCAGCGGGGTGAGGATCCGGGTCATGGCGGGGCGCAGGAGTTTCAGCATGGCGCTCCGATCGTAGGCCATCGAAGGACCGACGACTTTCTTTGCCTCACCCCCCTTGTGATATCCGCCACAGGGGTATTTGGTGAACACACCGCGTCCAAGCGGTCTCCATCCCCCGCCCGGGCGCGGCGTTGGCACCTCACACCGACGACGCGGGAGGCGAATGTGGCGGAAAAGAACCAGGGCCATGCCATGGGAGCCGCGGGCAGGGCACCAGCGGCCGACAGGGCGGACGCGATACGCAACGTCGTGCTGGTCGGCCACTCAGGAGCGGGCAAGA
Source organism: Nonomuraea rhizosphaerae (assembly GCF_019396405.1). Taxonomy (GTDB): domain Bacteria; phylum Actinomycetota; class Actinomycetes; order Streptosporangiales; family Streptosporangiaceae; genus Nonomuraea; species Nonomuraea rhizosphaerae. The sequence goes on from NZ_JAHKRL010000147.1 coordinate 14,247, forward strand.
CAACCCTCGTCGAGCAACTGCTGGCCGCGACCGGCACGATCCAGCGGGCCGGCCGGGTGGAGGACGGCAACACGGTCACCGACTTCGACGAGGTGGAGGTGCGTCAGCAGCGCTCGGTCAACCTCTCCCTCGCGCCGCTGGTGCACAACAGCATCAAGATCAACCTTCTGGACACCCCCGGTTACGCCGACTTCGTGGGCGACCTGCGCGCCGGGTTGCGCGCCGCCGACGCCGCCCTCTTCGTCGTGTCGGCCTCCGAGGGCATCGACGGGCTCACCCGGATGCTGTGGGAGGAGTGCAGCCAGGTCGGCATGCCGAGGGCCGTCGTGATCACCAAGATCGACCACCAGCGGGCCGACTTCGACGAGGTGCTGGCCACCTGCCAGGACGTCTTCGGCGACGGCGTGGCCCCCCTGTACCTCCCGGTGATCACCAACGGGCACGTCAACGGCCTGATCGGGCTGCTGACGCAGAAGTTCTACAACTACGCCACGGGCACCCGTACGGAGAAGGACCCGGGAGCCGAGTACGAGTCGCAGATCGAGGAGCACCGCGGCACCCTGATCGAGGGCATCATCCAGGAGAGCGAAGACGAGTCGCTCATGGAGCGCTACCTGGAGGGCGAGCCGATCGACACCAAGGTCCTCATCGAGGACCTGGAGAAGGCCGTCGCGCGCGGCAGCTTCTTCCCGGTGCTGTGCAGCGGGCTCGGCGTCGGCGCCCACGAGGTGCTCGAACTCATCACCCAGGGCTTCCCCTCCCCCCTCGAACACCCCATGCCCGAGATCACGTCCCTGGACGGCAAGCCCGTCAAGGGCATCACCTGCGACTCCGACGGTCCCCTGGTCGCCGAGGTCGTCAAGACCACCAGCGACCCGTACGTGGGCCGCATCAGCCTCGTACGCGTCTTCTCGGGCTCCCTGCGCCCCGACATGACCGTGCACGTGTCCGGGCACGGCCAGGCCGACCGCGGGCACGAGGACCACGACGTGGACGAGCGCATCGGCACGCTCACCTGCCCCCTGGGCAAGCAGCAGCGCGGCGCGGCCAAGGGCATCGCCGGCGACATCATCGCGGTGGCCAAGCTGTCGCGGGCCGAGACCGGCGACACGCTGTCGGAGGTGGAGCGGCCGCTGCTGATGACGTCGTGGGCGATGCCCGACCCGCTGCTGCCGGTCGCCATCCAGGCCAAGTCCAAGGCCGACGAGGACAAGCTCTCGCAGGCCCTGGGCCGCCTCGTGGCCGAGGACCCGACCCTGCGCCTGGAGAACAACGCCGAGACCCGCCAGCTCGTCCTGTGGTGCATGGGAGAGGCCCACACCGACGTGCTGCTCGACCGGCTGTCCAAGCGGCACGGCGTCGAGGTCGAGCGGATCGACCTGCGGGTGCCGCTGCGCGAGACGTTCGGCGGCAAGTGCCAGGCGATGGGACGCAACGTCAAGCAGACCGGCGGTCACGGCCAGTTCGCCATCTGCCATCTGGAGGTCGAGCCCCTGCCGTCCGGCGGGGGTTTCGAGTTCGTGGACAAGATCGTCGGCGGCGTGGTGCCCCGGCAGTTCATCCCGTCGGTCGAGAAGGGCGTGCGGGCGCAGATGGAGCGGGGGGTCGTCGCCGGCTACCCGATGGTGGACGTGCGCGTCACCCTGTACGACGGCAAGGCCCACTCGGTCGACTCCTCCGACATGGCCTTCCAGATCGCCGGCCAGCTGGCGCTCAAGGAGGCGGCGTCCAAGGTGTCGACGCTGCTGCTGGAGCCGGTGGACGAGCTGTCGGTGCTGGTGGCCGACGACTACGTGGGATCGGTGATGTCGGACCTGTCGTCGCGGCGCGGGCGCGTGCTCGGCACCGAGCCCGTCGGCACCGGGCGGACGCTGGTCAAGGCCGAGGTGCCCGAGCTGGAGATCACCCGGTACGCGATCGACCTGCGGTCCATGTCGCACGGGACGGGGACGTTCCAGCGCTCGTTCCTGCGGTACGAGCCGCTGCCGTCGCACCTGGCGGACAAGGTGGCCGCCACGTCCTGAGAGGTGACTCGCGAGGGGGGGGGGGGGGGGCGGGGGCCCCCCGCCCCGC
>NZ_JAHKRL010000148.1 GCF_019396405.1 Nonomuraea rhizosphaerae
GATCGAGTAGGAGGGTGAGGTCGCCTCACCCTCCTCTCACACCACCGGACATGCGGGCCCGCATCCGGCGGTTCGTCAAGCCGTGGTTCTAAGCCTGCGCCAGGTGTTCTGTAGACCCAGCAACCCCAGGTCGTCCCAATGAGCGTTGGTCAGAGCCCGCTGAAGGACGGCCGACCCGGCAATCCGCCAGTACCCTTTGCTGCTGGCAGCCCATTCCCGCGCATTGGCGTCAGGAATGCCCAGCTTGCGCAGGTTCCGGCGTCTTGCCGCGTAGCCCTTCCATTCCTTCCAGCGGATCTGCCGCATCCGGCGGCGTAGCCATTCATCCAGATCACGGAGCCTGCTTGCCAGATCCGCAAGATGGAAATAGGCCATCCACCCAGCGATGAAGGCGTTGAGCCTGTCGATTCTGCAAAACATCGACACACTCCACCGCCGGCTGGTCAACCCCCGGATCCGATCCTCAGACGCTTGATCGCCTGAGGATCGACCCGGATCTTCACACCCGACCGGGTGAAGTAGAACCCGAACCCCAGCAACCTCGCCTCGCGAGCATGCCGGACCGAGGACTTCTCCCGATTCACCTTGAGCTTCAACCGCTGCTCGACCACGACCGTGACCGAATCGAGCACCCTTTGAGCGGCCCGCCTGCTACGCACGAAAACCCGAACATCATCGGCATAGCGCACGAACCGATGACCGCGCCGCCACAACTCCCGGTCCAGATCATCCAGCATGATGTTCGACAAGATCGGCGACAGCGGGGAACCTTGCGGAGCCCCCTCCACCGTCGCCCGGACGATCCCGTCGATCATCACCCCGGCCTCCAGATAAGTCCGGATGATCTTGAGCAACTTGCGGTCAGTGACCTTACGCGCCACCCGCGCCATCAGGACGTCGAAATTGACCCGGTCGAAGAACCGTTCAAGATCGACATCCACAACCCACCGAAGACCGTCATCGATCGCCCGCCGCGCGACCCGCACCGCCTGATGAGCGGACTTGCCGGGACGAAACCCGAACGACGATCCCGAAAAAATGCGGATCGAAGATCGGCACCAGGACCTGCGCAATCGCCTGCTGGATCAACCTGTCCAGCGCAGAGGGCACCCCCAACGCTCGTTCCCCGCCCCCGGGCTTGGGGATCACCACCCGGCGAACCGGCAACGGCCGATACGTGCCCGCGTCCAACGCCTCCCGAACACCCGCCCAGTGCTCACGGATCCACGGACGCAACTGCTCCGTGCTCATCCCGTCCACACCCGGCGCGCCCCGATTGGCCTCCACACGCCTCAACGCCCTGACCAGATTGCCCGGCGAGAGAAACTCCTCCCACACCGACATCTCCAGTCCAGGGATCACGTCCTCCTCAGAAGGCGCCGACCCGCCGCTACGCTCCACCGTGGTACTCACCGGAACTCACCAGCCCCTTCCACCATGGGCCCATGTCCATGGGATGGCTGCGATCAAAGCGACCGGCACGAGCAATCCCGATTCATCCGCTCCACTTGACGTTCGGTCCTTCCCGGCTGATTGTCCGTACCCCTCACCGGTACTACGACCTCTGCTGACTTCTGCCCGATCAGCCCCCACCTCACGACAAGAGCCGTCGGCGCGGCGACAACAACAGCACAACCGACACCCGAACAGATCTCCCCAGGTAAGAACGATCACTTTCCCCCTACGCCCGCCGCGTCTACCTGACGGTCCTGTCGGTGATGACGGGCTTCACCTTCGCGTGCAGGCTCACCCAGACCCATCCGGCCTCATACACGGTTCGCGTTCCTCGGTGCAGGGTTTCGCCTCGGGCTTCCTCCAGACCCCGCCTCACGACGACGCCCTTGCCTCCGGCTCGGAGTCAGCACCACCTCTTCCTCCAGGGGACTTTCACCCCCAAGCGATCGCCCATGCTGGGCGCACACGCGTGAGGCCCGGGGCAACCCGCCCCGGGCCTCGGCGTCGAGATGACTACCGCTTCACCCGGACCCAGTCCCGGCGGCTGCTGTCACCGTAGAAGTCGTCGTCCCCTGCGTAGACGAACTTCCACCAGCCCGACTTCCACGCCTTGACCTTGGCGTACAGTCGGCCGCTGTCGCCCGCCCACGTGGTCTTGACGTACTGCCACTTGTGCGAGCCCGACGGCTTGAAGTACAGGGCGACCTTGCCCGCGTACCCCTCCCAGGACCCGTCGTCGTCGATCTGCAGCCAGCCGCGGAACTTCAGGTAGCGGCCGCGCTTGACCGGCTCCGGGTAGGCGTTGAACTTGACGACCCGGCTGTCGGACCTGTCGACGACCACCGGCGGCGGGGTGGGCTCGACGACCTTGACCCAGTCGGCGTCGCTGACCGAGGCGCGCACGCCCCTGGTGCCCTCGAACACCGCACGCCACCAGCCCGAGGCCTGCGCCGTGGCACTGGCCCAGAAGCGGCCGTCGCGGTTGGTCACGTCGCGGGTGACGTACTCCCAGCGGTGCGAGCCGTCCGCCTTGAAGAAGATCGACACGCGCTGCCCGGGCAGGCCGTGCCGGCCTTCGGCCTGGAGGGTGCCGGTGAAGCTCAGGCGATCGCCCTTGTCCACGGGCTCGGGCGAGGCGTCGAAGCCGGCGATCCTGCTGTCGCGGTCCCGCTTGATCCTGACGTCGACGCGGTCGCTGTCGCTGACGGAGGCCCTGGCCTCCTTGTTCCCGGCGAACTCGGCCCGCCACCAGCCGGTCCTGTCGGCCTTGACGACCGCGCGGAACCAGCCGTTGGAGCCGCTCGTGACGGTGGTGACCTGCCGGTAGGAGTCGTTGCCCCGGGCGCGGAAGGTGATCGCCACGGTGGCGCCACCGTAGCCCTTGCCGTCGGCCAGGAGGCGGCCGCTGAGGCGGATGTCGTCGCCGCGGTTCACGACGTCCGGGTTCGCGCCGAAGTCGCCGATCTTGGTGACGAGAGCCTTCCTGACCTCGAACGTGCCGGTCGTGGAGGCGTCGCCGTCACCGTGGGCGGTGGCCCGGAAGCTCCAGGTTCCGGCGTGCGCGGAGTCGAAGGCCTTGGTGCCGGTCCACCTGACTCCCGTGCCGAGCGGCGAGGAGGTGAGCGTGACCGGGGACTCGACGCTGACCCCGGGCGGCTTGACCATGAGATCGGCCTTGCCTGCGCCCTTGGTGGCGAAGGCGAACTTCACCGTCACCGGCTTGTCGAACACGACGATCGGGGAGGCCGGGTCGAGGGTGACGGCGGTGATGGTCGGTGGCGCCGCGGCGGAGGCCGCCGGTGCCAGGGCGAGTGCCCCTGCCGCTGTCGCGAGCGCGACGGCGGCTACACGGATGCGTTGTAACATGCGGGTTCCTTTCTGGAGCCGCTGGTGTTCAACGCGGCATTGAGGGTGCCACGTGTTCTTGACAGTAAACATTCAGGTTGGGTTCAAAGCTTGTATTTCTGACAATCTGTTATGGATCAGGGTCAATCGGACCGGTCCACAACATGTCCCTCCCGACGGGCAGACGAATCCGCCACCGGGAAGACATAATCGCCTTGTGGCGCGCGACACTGTTGAGACTCATTTCACCCAAGCGGTTGCGATGCTGAAGGTGGGCGCGGCCCGTGATCCCGGCGGGCCGGTGCGCGAGGGCACGTCCCTCACCGGCGAGCAGTGCCGCACCCTCTTCCACCGCCAGCTCGACAGCCGCCTGCTCGACATCGCGGCCCGCTGGCTGCGCGAGCAGGACCAGGGCTTCTACACGATCGGCTCGGCCGGTCACGAGGGCAACGCGGCCGTCGCCGCGGCGGTGCGGGCGGGCGACCCGGCCCTGCTGCACTACCGTTCCGGCGCCTTCTACCTGACCAGGTCCGAGCAGGCCGGGCGGCTGCCCGAGCAGGGCCTGCGCGACGTGCTCATGGGGCTGACCGCCTCGGCGGAGGAGCCGATCGCGGGGGGGCGGCACAAGGTGTTCGGCCACCCTGACCTGGCCGTCATCCCGCAGACCTCAACGATCGCCAGCCACCTGCCGCGCGCGGTGGGCGTCGCGTTCGCGATCGAACGGGCCCGCGCGCTGGAGGTGGCCTCCCAGTGGGAGAACGACGCGATCGCGGTGTGCAGCTTCGGCGACGCCTCGGTCAACCATGCCAGCGCGCTGTCCGGCTTCAACACCGCCTCGTACGCGACGTACCAGGGCATGTCACTGCCGATCCTGTTCGTGTGCGAGGACAACGGCATCGGCATCAGCGTCCGCACGCCGAAGGGCTGGGTGGAGGCGAGCGCGCGGCGGCCCGGCATCGAGTACTTCAGCGCCGACGGCTGCGACCTGGCCGACGCCTACGACACGGCCACGCGCGCGGCGCGGCACGTACGCGAGCGCCGCTCCCCCGCGTTCCTGCACCTCAGCACGGTCAGGCTGATGGGTCACGCCGGTTCGGACGTCGAGTCCTCGTACCGGACGGCGCGGGAGATCCGCCTCGACATGGAACGTGACCCGCTGCTGGCCACCGCGCGGCTGCTGGTCGAGGCCGGGCTGATGACGCCCGACGAGCTGCTCATGCACTACGAGTCCGCGCGCGAGCACGTGCTGCGGATCGCCCTGGAGACCACGCGCAGCCCGCGCCTCGGCTCGGCCAAGGAGGTCATGGAGCCGCTCGCGCCGCGCCGCGCGGAGCTGATCGCCCGGATCAGCCCGGTCGCGGCCGGCTCCGCCGTCAGGGAACGGGCCTTCGCCGGGGCGCTGCCCGAGAACGAGGACAAGCCGCTGACGCTCAGCCAGTCCATCAACCGCACGCTCGCCGACGCGCTGGCCGTCTATCCGGAGATGACGGTGTTCGGGGAGGACGTCGCCAAGAAGGGCGGCGTGTACGGGGTGACGCGGGGGCTGCAGAAGCGGTTCGGCTCGGGCAGGGTGTTCGACACGCTGCTGGACGAGCAGTCGATCCTCGGGCTCGCGCTGGGCTCCGGGCTGTCGAAGCTGCTGCCGGTGCCGGAGATCCAGTACCTGGCGTACCTGCACAACGCGCTCGACCAGCTCCGGGGCGAGGCGTCCACGATGTCGTTCTTCTCCAAGGGCGCCTACCGCAACCCGCTGGTGGTGCGGGTGGCCGGGTACGCCTACCAGAAGGGGTTCGGCGGCCACTTCCACAACGACAACTCCGTCGCCGCGCTGCGTGACATCCCCGGCCTGGTGATCGCCTCGCCGTCGCGGCCCGACGACGCGGCCGCCATGCTGCGCACCTGCCTGGCGGCGGCCCGTACGGAGGGGTCGGTCTGCGTGTTCCTGGAGCCGATCGCGCTCTACAACACCAAGGATCTGTTCGAGGAGGGCGACGGGGGCTGGCTCGCGCCGTACGCGCCGCCGTCGCGCTGGCCCGAGACGCACGTGCCGATCGGCCGGGCGCGCTCGTACGGTGACGGGCGCGACCTGACGATCGTCACCTTCGGCAACGGGGTGCGGATGAGCCTGCGGGCCGCCGTACGCCTGACGCAGGAGGGCTACAGCTGCCGGGTGCTCGACCTGCGCTGGCTGGCGCCGCTGCCGGTGGACGACCTGCTGCGGGCGGCGGAGCTGACCGGCAAGGTGCTGATCGCCGACGAGACCCGCCACACCGGCGGCGTGTCGGAGGGGATCGTGGCCGAGCTGCTGGACGCGGGGTTCTCGGGGCAGATCGCGCGGGTGGCCTCGTCCGACAGCTTCGTCCCGCTCGGCGAGGCGGCCAACCACGTGCTGCTGTCGGAGGAGGAGATCGAGCAGGCGGCCAGGAAGCTCCTGGGGTAGGACTCCTGGCCACCGTTGCACGTCGTCAGTACGCCGAGGCTCCGCCGAACATCTCCCCGACCCGTGACGCCAGCGACACGTCGCCGGTGATCTCCAGGCGGCCCGACATCAGCAGCGATGCCGGGTTCGCCGTGCCCGCCAGGATGCGGACGAGGTCGGCGGCCGGGAGCGACAGCGTGAGCGCGGGGTTGCGCGCCCGCCCCTGGAACGCGCGGGCACGACCGTCGCGCACCCCGATGGTCCACGTCGAACGGGGCAGCAGCCGGAACTCCAGCGCCCCCTCGAACCCGAATGCCTTGTCCGGCCTGAACGAGCGCGCCATGAGCGTGAACACCACCCGCTGCTGACGCGGCCCCAGCCAGCGGGCCAGGTCCTCGTCCGAGCGCCCCGCGACCAGGCGGCCCATGAACTGCTGCCCGGCCAGCCGGGCCCGCCGGCGCACGCCGTTGAGCAGGTCCGCCGGGCTGGGGGCGGGACGGTGGGTGACGCGGGCCAGCTCGGCGGCCTCGTCGATCACGTACGGCTGGGACAGTGTCCTGGCCGGGGAGCGGCGGGCCAGGGCGGCTTCGATGGCCGGAGCGAGTCGCGAAGATTTATCGCGTTCGCGTTCTTCACGGCCTTCGGTGAATGCGGGCAGAACCTTTTTCCCGAACAGCTCCAGGCTTTCACAAATGTGTTCATGACGGTTGGGGCCGGCCTGGAGCACAAAGATCATCTGATCGACGCCGACCGCCTCGTACCGGGCGATGAGGTCGATGAGTTGCTGCGGGCTCCCCAATGCGCCCGCGAGTGGATCAGTTCCCTGCGCCCCCACTCTTGGGCGCTCTTTCGTGAAATTTCGCCATATATCGCTATTACCTGGGGTGTGTTTGGACGGCCCATAATAATGCGCCAGAGCGTAGGCGAAGAACGCGGCCCCGAGCCCGCCCCGGCGTCGCGCCTCGGCCGGGTCCTCGTGACACATCATGGGCAGCACGATCGCCAGGTTGGCGTTGACCGCGAAGCCGGCGGGCACGCACTCCTCCGACTCCAGCAGCCTGTAGTAATCCCGCGACCACTTGCCCGCGTCCTCCGGATGGACGAACGCGAACGACAGCGCCCCGATCCCGTTGCGCGCCGCCAGGTGAATCGTCTCGCGCCGCGAGCACGCCACCCACAGCGGCGGGTGCGGCTTCTGCACGGTCTTGGGGATCACGTTGCGCGGCGGCATCCGCAGGTACGGCGAGTGCCATCCGGCAAAGGGCTCCTCCACGAACATCCGGGTGACGGCGTCGAGGGAGTCCTGCCACATGTCCCGTTTGCGCTCCCGGTCCACGCCGAACCCGCCCAGCTCCGCCGCCGAGCTGGCCTCCCCGGTGCCGAAGTCCACCCGGCCGCCCGAGACCAGGTCGAGCGTCGCCACCCGCTCGGCGACCCGGGCGGGATGGTTGACCGGTGACGGCGCCTGGACGATGCCGTGGCCGAGGCGGATGTTGCTGGTGCGCTGCGAGGCAGCGGCCAGGAACACCTCGGGGGCCGAGGAGTGTGAGTACTCCTCCAGGAAATGGTGCTCGACTTCCCATACGTAATCGAACCCCACCCGATCGGCTATCTCGATCTGCTCGAGAGCGTCTGCGTACAGCCGCTGCTCGCTGTCCCGCTCCCATGGGCGGGGCAGCTGATGCTCGTAGAAGATTCCGAATCGCACATCCTGGACGCTAGGCGCGTGCTCGCTCCAGAGCAACATTCTACTGGGAGAATGTTCGCGAGCTTTCCTCCACGGTACGCCTCGGACGGCTGTTCGCGCAGCTCCGGCGGGGTGCGGGCGTGTCGCGGGGCGCCGTGGGAACGGTCGGGTGGATCGAGACCGTCACCTTCGAGGCCCGGTAGGCGTCACAGCCAGTCGCGGCGTTTGAAGACCGTGTACAGGATGGTGCAGACGGCGGCCATGAGCACGACGGCGAACGGGTAGCCGAGCACCCAGTGCGTCTCCGGCATGAAGTCGAAGTTCATCCCGTAGATGGTCCCGACCAGCGTCGGGGCGAACAGGATTGCGGCCCAGGCGGAAATCTTCTTGACCTCCTCGCCCTGCTGGATGCTGGCCTGGGTCATCTTGGCCATCTCGGCGTTCTGGGCCTGGGTGACGAGGGTGGAGTTGACCAGCAGGATGTCCTGGAGCATCTGGCGGAAGGAGGCGACGCGCTCGTTGACGGTGATCGCGTGGTCGGCCACGTCGCGCAGGTAGCTCTGCAGCTCGTCGTTGACGCCGTACTTGGCGGCGCCGGCGATGAAGCCGTCGATCATGCGCACGAGCGGCGCGGTGGCCCGCTGGAACTCGATCACCTCGCCGGACAGCTCGTAGACGCGGCGGGAGACGGACGGGTCGCCGCCGAACACCTGGGCCTCGATCTCCTCGATGTCCTTCTGCAGCCCGGCGACGACCGGGGCGTAGCCGTCGACGACCGCGTCGAGGATGGCGTACAGGACGGCCTGCGGGCCCTGGCGCAGCAGGTCGGGGTCGGACTCCATGCGCTTGCGCACGGACTGCAGGTCGGGCGCCTCGGCGTGGCGCACGGTGATCACGAAGTTGGCGCCGACGAAGACGTGCAGCTCGCCGAACGCGACCTCCTCGACGTCGTCGAGGTAGCGGGCGGCGCGCAGCACGACGAACAGCATGTCGCCGTAGCGGTCGGCCTTGGGCCGCTGGGAGCCGACGATGGCGTCCTCGATGGCCAGCGGGTGCAGCTCGAACTCCTCGGCGAGCTTGGCCAGCTCCCAGTCCTTGGGCCGGTAGAGGCCGATCCAGGCCAGGCTGCCGGGCAGCCGCTTCAGGCACTGGAAGGCGTCGCCCAGCGAGCCGGGGTTGTCGACGCGTTTGCCGTCCTGGTAGACGGCGTTGTCGATGACGGTCGGGCGGTAGGGCGGCTCCTCGGGAGCGCGCGGGTTCATCGAGTGTTCGGGGGCCGGCTCGCGGGGGCGTTCACCGCGCCCGAAGTTCATCAGCCGTGCCATCGTCGCCTCCTGCTCGATGCCGTCTACTCGATGTCATCTACTCGATGTCGTCGAACTTGACGCCGTCCTGCTTGACCCCGTTACGCGAGACGTCGTCGAGCGCGCGGGTCGCCCTGTCCCTGATCGTCTTGCGCCACATGGGCGTCCACCCGAACAGCAGCCCGTGCGGCCTGCCCAGCGCCATCCGCGACCATCGTTTGAAGTCGAACTCGTCGTGATGCCTGACGATCAGCTCGTCCTCGAACCGGAACAGCGCGTCGATCTCGTTCACCACCTGCCGGCCCGTGCTGGAGAAGGTGTAGCGGGAGGTCCAGTGCGCGGTGCCGGTGAAGTCGTCGGCCGTCACGTCGCGGAACTCCGAGCGCAGCCCGTCGCGCACGCCGAGCTGGAGGCGCCACATCGCCATCACCCTGTCCCTGCCCTCCACCTCCTGGAAGAGCGGGTCGCCGAAGCTCACCTCCGGGTGGTAGCAGCTCTCCATGGCCGCGTAGTCGGCGCGGCCGAGTGCCTCGTAGAAGGCGCTGATGAGCGCCACGTTCCGATCGTTCACCCTGCTCATCAGATCATCATGGCCGAACCGTTGTGCCAGCATACGGCCCTCAGCCAATCGTCTCCCAGGTCAAGCCGGTGAAGGGCGCGCAGCTGGTGCGCGTACGTGTAGGGAATTGTCGGGAAATCAGTGCCGAGCACCACCTTCCCCGCGAGACCCAGATCAAGCAGCGCCGGGCGCAACCGGTCAGGGAACGGCATCCGCCGCAGCGAGAAGTCGGTGAACGCCATGGTCGTGTCGAGCGCGACCCGCTCGTAGCGGGCGGCCAGCTCGAAGAACGGGTCGTACTCGGGCATGCCGAGGTGCGCGATCACCACGCGCAGGCGCGGGTGCCTGCGCAGCACCTCGCCGATCGGCTCGCCGCCGAGGAACCCGCTGCCGACCGGCACGGAGCTGGCGTGCACGACCACCGGAGGGCCCGCCTCGGCCAGCAGGCCCCAGATCTCGTCCAGCTCGGGCGCCCTCGGGTCGAACGCGCCGACCTGGAGGTGCACCTTGAAGATCCGCGCGCCCCGGTCGAGGGCGGCGCGCACGTACGCGGGCGCGCCGGGCTCCGGGTAGAACGTCGCCGACGGCAGGCAGCCCGGGGTGCGGGCGGCGAAGTCGAGCGTCCAGTCGTTGAGGTCGGCGGCCATGTCGGCCTTGTGGGCATAGGCGAGGGCGGGGAAGGCGCGGACGCCGAGCGCGCGCAGATGGGCGACGCGCTCCTCCACCGGCAGCCGGTAGCGGATCTTCCAGCCGTCGCCCATGAGCGGGCCGCCGTTGTCGAAGTGGTGCCAGACCCGGCGTTCCATACGCTCGGGCAGAAAATGCACATGCAGGTCGATCAGCCCCGGCAGTCCCAGCCGTCGCCACCAGCCGGGCACCTCCGCATCAGAATCATGTTCTGTGAGCACGGCGGAGACTTTACCCCGATAGGGTCATACCTCGATGGACAAGCTCTGGGCACACCTGATCGAGGTCCAGCCCGCCCCCGACCCGTGGGTCGTTCTGGTCTCGGCTCTCGCCGCGCTCGCGATCGTCAGCTTCCGCGTGTCCTGGCAGGTGTCCAGGGGACTGATCACGATCGCCCACGAGGGCGGCCACGCGCTGATGGCGCTGGTCACCCGCCGCAAGCTGGAGGGCATCCGGCTGCACTCCGACACCTCGGGCGTCACGCTGACCAGGGGCCGGCCGAACGGTCCCGGCATGGTGCTGACCGCCCTGGCGGGCTACCTGGCGCCGTCGCTGCTGGGGCTGGCCGCCGCGTGGCTCACCGAGCAGGGGCGCATCACGCTGCTCATGTGGACGGTGCTGCTCTTCCTGGTGTGCATGCTGCTGCTGATCCGCAACCTGTACGGGGCGCTGATCCTGCTGGCGACCGGCGGAGCGGTGTTCGCCCTGTCCATGTACGCGCCGGAGAGCGCCCAGCAGGTCGTGGCGCTGGTGGCGGTCTGGTTCCTGCTGTTCGGCGGGGTCCGGCCGATCATCGAGCTGCAGCGCAAGCGGCGCCGGCGGCAGGCGCGCGACTCCGACGCCGACCAGCTGGCCCGGCTGACGATCCTGCCCGGCGGCTTCTACGTGTTCTTCTTCCTGGTCGTGGCGGGTGCGTCGGTGGTCGGCGGGGCATACCTGATGAATCCGCTCTAGCACCCTCTCGCCCCGATAAATCGCATTAAACTCGCCTTTAACAGGGGGGAGTACGGTGCTGCCAGTCGAGGACGCGCCCGGTTACCGGGTACTCGATCAGGCCGGCCAGGGCGGGTTCGCCATCGTCTACCGCGCCTACCAGGAGCGCCTCGACAGGGTCGTGGCGTTGAAAGTGCTGTCCGTGGACCGGGTGGACCAGCGGACCATGCGCAGATTCCAGCGCGAGCTCCAGCTCACCGGGCGGCTGACCGGCCACCCGAACGTCGTGACCGTCTTCGACACCGGCGTGACCCACTCCGGCAAGCCGTACATCGCCATGGACTTCTTCGAGAACGGCTCGCTGCGCGACAAGGTCCGCCGCGAGGGGCCGCTGCCCTTGGCCGAGGTGCTGCGCGCGGGCGTCAAGCTGGCCGGGGCGCTGGCCGCCGTGCACGAAGCGGGCGTCCTGCACGGCGACATCAAGCCGCAGAACATCCTCATCTCCCGGTACGGGGAGCCCGCCGTCGCCGACTTCGGCGTGGCCAGGGTCGTCGACTCCTCGGAGATCTCGGCGACGGCGCAGGCGTTCACGCCGCTGCACGCCGCGCCGGAGGTGCTGACCGGGCAGCCGCACTCCGCCTCGACCGACATCTACTCGCTCGGCTCGACCCTCTACCACCTGCTGGCCGGGCAGCCCGCCTTCCACAGCCCCACGGATCCGTCGATCGCGCCGCTGATGTACCGGGTGCTGAGCGCCGCGCCGCCGCCGCTGGGCCGCTCCGACGTGCCGGGCCCCGTCTTCGAGGCGGTGCTGCGGGCGATGGCCAAGCAGCCCGAGGCGCGGTACGGGTCGGCGCGGGAGTTCGCGCAGCGGCTGCAGGCGTTGCAGGGCGAGCTGGGGCTGCCGATGACGGACCTGCTCGGCCAGGACGCCGGGCCGTCGCCGGGGCGCCCGTACCCGGACGCGGGAGGGGCCGTGACGGGGGGTGTGCCGACCGGCGGCATGCCCACGGCCGGCCCCACCAGCGGGGGGCAGCCGACGAACGGCCCCTTCGGCGGGATGCCGCCGGCCGGTGGCGCGGGCGGGATGGCCACGGGGGCGCGCATGCCCGCCCCCTCGCCGCCGCCGAACACGGCCGGCCATCCGGCCAGCCCGCCGACCGGTCATCCGCCGTCCGGCCCCTACGCGCCGGGGCCGCAGCACGGGGCACTCACCGGTGGCCCATTCAGCCCGGACGGGTCGCAGATGCCGACCACCTACTACGCGCCTAACCCCGCGCAGCCCGCCTACCCGCCTGAGGCCGCCTATCCCCCGCAGGGCGGCCCGTCCGGCGTGGCGGCGGGGCCGGCGCCCGGACGGCTGCGGGTGCGGGCGGCGATCGGCGCGGCCGTGGCGATCGTGGTGCTCGCGGGCTCCGGTTTCGCCGTCTACCTGTCCCGGCAGCAGGCCGGCCCCGTGGCGGCCGACCCGAAGTCCTCCCTGCCGCCGTCCGATGCCCCCCGGGACACCGGCACCATCGACAACGACGCCCTGGCCGCCCTGGCGCCGCGCAAGGTGCGGGCGGACGACCAGGGCACGCTGGTGGAGCTGCGCTGGGCGCTGCCCGCGGCGGCCGCCCGCTACCCGGTCGTGGTGCAGCGCTCCCCCGTCAAGCAGAACGAGCAGGCGATCACCGCCCTGGAGCCCGGCGCGACCTCGACCCGCGTGGCCGGCCTGGACCCGGACATCGGGTACTGCTTCGTGGTCGGCGTCCCGCTGCAGATCTCGCAGGCGAGCAAGGTCGCCTGGTCCAAGCCGGTCTGCGTACGGGGCGCCGTGGCCAAGACCGGCTGAGGCGCCGGAAACCGGCCTCGCGGGACCGGCCTCGCGAAACCGGCCTCGCGGGATCAGCCGAGGAAGCGCCTGACGTCGGCCACCTCATCGTCCAGCAGCCCGGACGGCAGCTCGCCGAACGGGGACACCGTCACCTCGGCCCCCTTGCGTCCCCACACCCCGGCGACCGTGCCGCCGACGATCACGACGGGCCGCAGGATCCCGCCGCCGGGGAACACCTTCCGCGCGTGCTCGGCAGGCAGGATCGGGTCGCGGCTCCTCCACCCCAGCAGGTACTCGTCGAACGCGGGCGCCAGCCGTACGACGTCACCATCGGGCACGGCGGCGGGCCGTACGCCGGCGAGGGCCCAGGCGGCGCGGGCGGCGCGCAGGGGCAGGCCCGACCAGGCGGCCAGGTCCTCGGGCTCCGACGGCAGGTGGGCGTGGCGGTAGCGGCGGGCCAGCTCGGCGAGCGCGCGTTCCCTGTCCGGCTCGGGGACGATGGGGGCGCCGAGCCAGTCGGCGGCGTGCACGTACGTCGGCTTGCCGCCGCGCGGCGGGCCGAGCACGGCGAGGCCGTGGAAGGCGGCCAGGCCGACCAGGTGCACGATGCCCTGGCCGCTCGCCCTGCCCGCCAGGCGTCCGGCCAGGTCGGCCTTGGTGAGCGGGCCCTGTCCCGCGAGAGCGCGCTCGATGAGCGGGAGCAGGTCGTCGCCGGTCACGCCCTCCTGCCGGAGCCGGCGCAGGATGCCGGTGCTGCTGCGGGTGAGGGCGTGGACCCACGGGACGTCGTCGGCGTGGACGAAGTGCAGGGTGCCGCGCGGGCCCCACATGCGGACGATCTCCCGCGACCGCCAGGCCGCCTCGACGTCCGCCACGGTGAGGGTGGCCGATCGGGCGCGGAAGGCGAGGTAGGCGGAGGTGATGTCCTGGGCCTGCACGGCGAGCAGGCGCCGGACGATCTCGCCCGCCGTCAGGTCCGGCGGGCGGTGCAGGAGTTGGGCCTGCACGCTTCTCGTCGTCATCGGGCTTCTCCTGTCCGGCCTGGTCAGCGTAGGAGGAGGCGCCGGCGGAGGCGGGCGGTCAGAGGGGTGCGGGCGCGGACGGCGCGGCGGACGGCGTCGCTGCGCCGCCACGCCTCGTCGGCGGCCTCCTGGGCGACCTCCTCGGGCGCGTAGCGAACGAAGTTGGAAATGTCGGCGAGCGGACGTAGATGGTCGGAAATATCGTGTGATGATGGGGCGCCCCCGCTGGGAGCCGTCTCGTTCGCGGCACGGCCGGGCCCGTTCGCGGCGCGGGCCAGCACGTCCTCCGCCGTCAGCGCGCGCTCCCCCTTCAGCCCCAGGTCGTCGCAGGCCTGCCACCACGCGCCCAGCACCCGCTGCTCGGCCCCGGCCACCCGCCGCCGCGCCCGCCTGCGCCACCACGGCAGCGCCATCGCCGTGATCCCGTACAGCACCAGCACCCCCGCGCCCGCCGCCGGGATGATCACCCACAGCGGCGGCCCGGCCGAGGGCCGCTCGCCGTTGCCGGCGGTGGGCCGCTGGTCGGCCTTGGGCTTGTTCACGGTGCCCTGGGTGAA
>NZ_JAHKRL010000149.1 GCF_019396405.1 Nonomuraea rhizosphaerae
GGGAAAAGCAGAAGGCGCTCCCTCTCGGGAGCGCCTTCTTGAGTAAGCGAACCGTCACCCTCCGGCGACTGCCGGGATGATGGAGATCTGGGTGCCTGCGGGGGCCTCCGTGTCCAGGCCGTCGGCAAATCGGACATCCTCATCGCCCACGTAAACGTTGACGAAACGACGAATCTTGCCCGATTCATCCAGAATTCTCGCGCCGATCCCGGGATAGTCGGAGTCGAGCTTGGCCAGCACGTCACGGAGAGTCGCGCCCTCCCCACTCACCTCCGCGTTGCCTCCGGTGTAGGTGCGCAGAATGGTGGGGATCCGTACAGAAACGCTCACGATAAAGTCGCCTTTCCTGGTTGTCAGACAGCCGCGCGGAACGCGTCGAGGTCGGGCCGGATCACGGCCGTGGGCTTGGCGTCGTCGGCGACCGCGTCGAGCGTCTTGAGCCCGTCGCCGGTGTTGAGCACCACGGTCTCCGCCTCCGGGTCGAGCTGCCCGGTCTCGACGAGCTTCTTCAGCACGCCCACGGTGACCCCTCCGGCCGTCTCCGCGAAGACGCCCTCGGTGGCGGCCAGCAGCTTGATGGCGGCGACGATCTCGGCGTCCGTGACGTCCTCCACCGCCCCTCCGGTGCGGCGCGCGATGTCGAGCACGTACGGCCCGTCGGCGGGGTTGCCGATGGCCAGCGACTTGGCGATGGTGTCGGGCTTGACCGGCTGGACCACGTCGTGCCCGGCCTTGAACGCGGCCGACACGGGCGAGCACCCGGCCGCCTGCGCCCCGAAGATCTTGTACGGCGTGTCCTCGACCAGCCCCAGCGAGACCAGCTCCTTGAAGCCCTTGTCGATCTTCGTGAGCTGCGAGCCGGAGGCGATGGGGATGACGATCTGCTCGGGCAGCCGCCAGCCGAGCTGCTCGGCGATCTCGTAGGCGAGCGTCTTGGAGCCCTCGCCGTAGTAGGGCCGCAGGTTGACGTTGACGAAGCCCCACTTGTCGCCCAGCGGGTCGCCGATGAGCTCGGAGCAGAACCGGTTGACCTCGTCGTAGGAGCCCTCCAGCGCGATCAGCCTGCCGCCGAACACGCGGGCCATGGCGATCTTGGCCTGCTCCAGCCCGGCGGGGATGAACACGCACGCGTCGAACCCGGCCCTGGCGGCGGCGGCCGTGACGGCGCCGGCGAGGTTGCCCGTGGACGAGCAGGACAGCGTGTGGAAGCCGAAGTTGCGGGCCGCCTCGACGGCGATGGCCACCACCCGGTCCTTGAAGGAGTGGGTGGGGTTGCCCGAGTCGTCCTTGACGTACAGGGACCTGACGCCCAGCGCCCGGCCGAGGTTGCCGGCCTTGACGAGCCTGGTCCAGCCGGGGTTCATGTTCGGCTTGGAGATCACGTCGGCCGGGACCGGCAGCAGCGAGCGGTAGCGCCAGATGTTGGCCGGCCCGGACTCGATGTCGGCCCTGGTGACGTCGCCGAAGGAGTAGGCCGCCTCGAGCGGCCCGAAACACTCCAGACAGGCGAAGCTGGGACCCAGGTCGTAGCGGGTGCCGCACTCGCGGCAGGAGAGAGCGACGGCGGGACCGAAGTCGTGCGACATGAAGCGAGGCCTTCCCTCATCTTCGCCCGCGGCCACCTTGACCGCAGACCGGAATTGGCACCTTGTCCCGGTCGGCCTCGCCAGGTAGCGAGTCTGAATCCGGGAGGGTTGCCGGGGCTTCGCAGGGCCGGTCCCTCCACCCCTCTGGATGAGCAATATGAAGTTGTGTGATTGAAACTCTACCTGGCCGAACGCGTACGCCAACCAGCCGTCTCACAGTCTGGGACGGACGGTCTCAGCGGTAGTCCTCGCCGAGCACCCCCTGCACGTACTTGCGCGCCTGGTGGATGCGCGACTTGGCGGTGCCGAGCGGGATCTTGAGCTGCTCGGCGACCTCGTTGTAGTCGAGCTGCACGATGTCGCGCAGCACCAGGGCCTGCGCCAGGTCGGGCTTGTCGGCCTCCAGCGCCTCCATCGCGTCGAGCAGGTCGAGCCGCGAGCCGGCGATCACGCTGACCCGCCGCGCGTCGGGCTTCTGCATCGGCAGCTCGTCGGAGCTCTGCTCGGCCGCCCGCCGCTTCAGCGACCGGTAGGTCGTGCGGGCGCAGTTGGCCGTCACGATGTGCAGCCAGGTGCTGAACCTGGCCCGGCCCTCGAAGCGGCCGATGTTGCGCGCGACGGCGAGCAACGTGTCCTGGGAGGCCTCCTCCGCGTCCTGGTGATAGGGCAGGATCCGGGCGCAGTGCCGCATCACGTCTGGCTCGATCCTCCTCAGGAGCTCGCCGAGTGCGCGATGATCTCCGGCAGCGGCGGAGCGGGCCAGTTCCTCGGTTAGCTCATCAAGCGCCATAGCTGGGATCCTATGGTCGGAGGAAACTTTATGAACAGCGTCCTGGTCGCCTCGAACAGAGGGCCCGTGTCGTTCACCGTGTCCGACGACGGCGTGCTGACGATGAAGCGCGGCGGCGGCGGCCTGGTCTCCGGGCTGTCCGGGGTCGTGCGCGACGACGGTGTCCTGTGGGTCTGCGCCGCCCTGTCCGACGGCGACCGCAGCGCTGTGCGGCAGGCGCCGGGCGGCCGGCTCGACCACGCCGGCTACGACACGGGCGCGCTGCGCATGCTCGACATCCCGGTCGCCACCTTCCATCGCGCCTACAACGCCGTGGCCAACTCCACGTTGTGGTTCGTCAACCACCTGCTGTACGACATCCCCAACTCCCCGTTGTTCGGCACGAAGTTCCAGCGCGAGTGGGAGTCCTACCGCGACTACAACGGCGCGTTCGCGCTGGCCCTGGCCGAGGAGGCCGGGCACGACGCCCGCGTGATGGTCCAGGACTACCATCTGACGCTGACCCCGGCGATGCTCCGGGCCGAGCGGCCCGACCTGCGCATCGCCCACTTCAGCCACACACCCTGGGCGCCGCCCGAATACTTCTCGCTGCTGCCCGACGACGTCGCCCGCGAGGTGCTGGAGGGCATCCTGGGGGCCGACCACGCCGGGTTCCTCACCGAGCGCTGGGCGGCGGCGTTCATGGACTGCTGCAGGGCCCTGCTGGGCGCGGAGATCGACCGTGCCGCCCGTACGGTCGCCCACGAGGGGCGCGTCACCCGCATCGGCGTGCACGGCCTCGGCGTGGACGGGCAGGCGCTCTGGGAGCGGGCGCACGAGCCCGACGTCGAGTCCAACATGGTCGCGCTCAGGGAGCAGGTCGGCGACCGCTGCCTGATCGTCCGCATCGACCGCACCGAGCTGTCCAAGAACATCGTGCGCGGCCTGCTGGCCTACCGCGAGTTCCTGGCCGCCCACCCCGAGTGGCACGGCCGCGTGGTGCACCTGGCCTTCGCCTACCCCAGCCGCCACGACCTGCCCGAGTACCGCGAGTACACCGCCTCGGTGCAGCGCTGCGCCCAGGAGATCGAGGACGAGTTCGGCACCGAGGACTGGGACCCGCTGATCCTCAACGTCAACGACGACTACCCGCGCTCGCTGGCCGCCTACCGGCTGGCCGACGTGCTGCTGGTCAACCCGATCCGCGACGGCATGAACCTGGTCGCCAAGGAGGGCCCCGTCCTGTCGCCGCGCGCCGCCCTGGTGCTCTCCCGCGAGGCGGGCGCCGCCGCCGAGCTGGGCGCCCACGCGCTCGTGGTCAACCCGTACGACGTGACCGGCACCGCGAACGCCCTGCACGAGGCCCTGGTCATGCCGGAGGACGAGCGGGCGAGCCGCCGCGAGCGCCTGGAGGCCGCGGCGACCGCGATGCCGCCGCAGAAGTGGTTCGCCGCCCAGCTCGACGCGCTGGCCCTGTGACCGTCCCCCTGGTCAGGGACCGGCCGACCTGGCTGATCTACCTGCAACTCGGCACGTTCGCCACCTTCGTGTACGGCCTGAGCGCCGCCGTCCCGCTCCTGCGCATCGACCAGGGAACCTCCGGCACCGTGGCGGGCCTGCACGGCACCGCGATGGCCGCGGGCACGATCGCCGCCGGCCTCTGCCTCACCCTGCTCACCAGGCGCTACGGCAGGCGGGCCACCGCCTGGGCCGGCCTGGCCGGGATGAACGCGGGCGTGCTCATGGTCGCCGCCTCCTCCGCGTTACCCGTGACGCTGCTCGGCTACGCCGTGGCCGGTGCCTTCGGCTCGATGGCCCTCTACACCGCCATGGCCGCGCTCAGCGAGCACCACGGCCCGGCGGGCGCGGCCGCGCTCAGCGAGGCCAACGCCGTCGGCGTGGTGATCGGCGCGGCGGCGACGTTCCTGCTCAGCGGCGTCGCGCAGACGGCGCTGGGCTGGCGGGCCGCGCTGCTGATCACCCCCGCGCTCACCCTGGTGCTGGCGGTGGCGATGGGCCGCGTCTGGCCCCCCGGCCGGGAGGTCACGCTCGCCGCCACCGGCGAGGGGGCGGCGCCCGGGTGGCGCTTCCACGTGGCGGGCGTGGTGCTGGCCTGCTGCGTGGCGATGGAGTTCACGATCAACCTGTGGGCGGCCGACCTGCTCGCCACCCGCACCGGGATGGGCGCCGGAGCCGCGGCCACGGCGCTGACCGCGTACACGGTGGGGCTGGGTCTGGGCAGGTTCGCGGGGGCGCAGCTCGCGCTGCGCCTGCCGCCGGCGCGGCTGTTCCTGGGCGCGCTGGCGCTCACCGCGGCGGGCTGGCTGGTGTTCTGGCTGAGCACGCTGCCCGTGCTCGCCTACACCGGCCTCGTGCTGAGCGGGCTCGGCGCGGCCCTGCACTTCCCGCTCGCGCTGGCGGGGCTGATCACGCACGCGGGCGGGCGCGAGGACCGAGCCGCCGCGGCGTCGCCGATCTGGGCCGGCTCGGCCATGGCGCTCGGCCCGCTGCTGCTCGGCGCGCTCGCCGACGGGTTCGGCACGTGGCGGGCGTTCCTGCTGGTGCCCGTCCTGATCGGCCTGGCCGTCGGCGGCGTGATCATTTCCAGTCCGCGTACTTGAGCGTGTCGCTCAGGCCCGGGGTGTTCCACTGGTCCACCACGAGGATCCTGCTCGTCGGCAGGTACCACTCGCGCTGGGTGAAGCGGGAGCGCACCTTCCCGCCCGAGAACGTGACACAGGACGACTTCCAGGCGTTGTAGGCGGCCTTGTGGCCCTTCCCTACCTGGCGCAGGCCCCGCGTGACCTTCGGGCCGACGTACTCGCCCAGCCTGCGGTCGGACGGGCAGGGCTGCACGTCGCTCGCCGTGTAGAACGGCCGCTTGCCGGTGTACGGGCCGAAGCCCTCCGCGCCGATCTTGATGTACTTGGGGCCGAAGACGTAGAACGCGTCGCACTCGGACGAGCCCCAGCCCCGCGGCTTGGCGCACCTGCCGGTGACGACCTGGACGGCGTCGCTGCCGTACCTGTAGACCCTCCACTTGATGGGGATGTAGAGGGTCAGGCCGTTGCGCAGCCTGAGCTCCTGCGCGGGCGCGGCGTTCGCGGCACCCGTGGCGCTCTCGGCGCTCGCGGTCAGGGGGGCGGCGAGGAGGGTGGCCGCGGCCACGGCCGCGGCGGCGGCATATCGCTTCTGCATGCCCCGACCCTAGAAAAGGTGACTTGCAGGCCAGTCGTGAACGACTAGCACCCGCCTCATGGACGGCTGAAACCCGCCGTCAGCTCCGAGAGCAGGGCCACCACGCCGTCGGGGCCGTCCACCACGATGTCGGCCCGTTCGGCCAGCGCCGTCACCTCGGCCGAGCCGCTGCACACGCACACCCCCGGCAGCCCGGACCCGCGCACCGCCTCGAACGCCGCCAGGTCGCCGAGGTCGTCGCCCACGAACATGACCGACCTGGCCGTCCGCTCCGTCAGGAACAGGCCGAGCGCGTGCCCTTTGTCCATGCCCGGCGGCCGCAGCTCCAGCACCAGCCGGCCCGGCTCGATGACCAGCCCGTGCTCGCGCGCCACCTCCTCCAGCGGCCCGCGCAGCGCCTCCAGCGTGGCCACGGGGTCGGGGCTGCGCCTGGTGTGCACGGCCACCGCCCGGCCCTTGTCCTCGATCGTCACGCCCTCCAGCCCGAGCCGGCCCAGCAGGAGCTGCAGCTCGGCCTCGGCCCGCGGCACCCCGGGAGGCGGCGGCGGCGCGGACACCTGCCCGGCCTCCCACCGCTCGAACCCGTAATGTCCCAGGATCACCAGCCCCGGCACGTCGGCCAGCCCGGGCCCCAGCTCCAGCGCGGTGGCCACCGGCCTGCCGGTCACGATCGCCACCGCCCCGACGTGCCGCCCCAGCTCGGCCAGCACCGCCTCCGCCGCGGGATGGATCCTTGCGGCGGACGGGTCGGGCACGATCGGCGCCAGTGTGCCGTCGAAGTCCAGCCCGATCACGGCTCCGGCCGGATCCTTCAGTATCGCTTCCATTCCAGGCATGTTCTCCACGCGCCTGCCGTACCCAGGAGGTCAGGGGCGCATGCCAAGCCGCCGGGCGGCGCGGTCGCGCCGGCGGGTGGAGCGGAGCCTGCGCAGGCGCTTGACGAGCATCGGGTCCTGCTCCAGCGCCTCGGGACGGTCGATCAGCTCACCGAGAAGCTGGTAGTAACGCGTGGCGGAGAACCCGAAGGCCTCCTTGATCGCCTGCTCCTTCGCGCCCGCGTGCCGCCACCACTGGCGCTCGAAGGCGAGCAGCTCCAGGTCGCGCTCGGACAGGGCCTGCCGGGACGGTTCCTGGCCAGCACTGTCGGCAGTGTTGTCACCGTCGGCCGGCGCAGAGTCCATGGTGTCCTCCTCGGAAAAGGTGCGCGACGATCACACCGCGCGCACACGGCCCGTGCCAATCGTAATGTGCTGAGTGCGGGTGTTCACGGCGGATTGGGAGACGTACAGTCACCAAGTGTGACCTCAGTCATCACACTTCTCACCGACTACGGGCTCGAAGATGGTTATGTGGCGGCCTGTCACGGGGTGATCGCCGGGATCGCCCCCGAGGCCCGGGTGATCGACGTGTGCCACCTGGTCCCGGCCGGCGACGTACGGCGCGGGGCCGCGATCCTCGCGCAGACCATCCCGTACCTGCCGAAGGGCGTGCACATCGGCGCGGTCGACCCCGGCGCCGGCGGGGCCCGCCGGGCGATCGCCGTGGAGGCGGGCGGACGGGTGTTCATCGGCCCCGACAACGGGCTGCTGTCCTGGGCCGTGCACGCCGCCGGCGACGCCACCGCCGCGTACGAGATCCGCAACGACGACTACTTCCTGCACCCGGTCTCGCCCACCTTCCACGGCCGGGACGTGTTCGCGCCGGTGGCCGGGCGGCTGTGCGGCGGGCTGAAGCCCTCCTCGCTCGGGCCCGAGATCCCGCTGCCGCGCCTGGTCTCCCTGCCCGAGCCGACCTCGCAGCTGCGTGAGGGCTCGGTCGAGGGCGAGGTCGTGTCGGTGGACCGCTACGGCAACACCCAGCTCTCGATCGCCGCCGGCGACCTGGCCGCGCTCGGCGTGCGCGTCGGGGACACGCTGGGGGTGTGGCTGGGGCGGCGGCAGCTCGCGCTGCCGTACCGGGAGACGTTCGCGGCGGTGCCGCCGGGTGAGCTGGTGGCCTTCGCCGACTCGGCGGGGCTGATCGCGATCGCCGTCAACTCGGGCGACGCGGCCCAGCGCCTCGGCCTCCCGCCGGGCGCCCACGTCCGCCTCTCCCCGTCCCCTTAGCGCGACCCCGTCGAGGATCTTGGCCCGGAGATCGGCGGCGGAGATGCCCCGCATGTTGTGCGCATGACAACTAGCTCGTCGAGCGGATGACGTCGCTCGTGTCCATGAACGCGAGCGCCCTCATCGCCGGATCGCCGTCGCATGAGCAGCGCGTCGCCCGCCGTCTCCGCCGCGACGCAACCGGTCGGCAGATCGATCGCCTCACGGGCCGGCCCGCTTCCAGGTAGGCACGCCCGATCACTGGTCCGCGTTCCTGGCGCGGTTCTGACGATCCCAGCCCAATTCAGCAGCGGATGCGGGCAACCGTTACCAGGCTCCAGCAGGTCGTAGGGGGAGTCGGTACAACGGGAAGGCATGGCCGATGCGAGATAAAGCAGACTTCATCGCCTATGTCGAGGCGCGATCACCACGACTGTTACGAACGGCGTACCTGTTGTGCCGCGACTGGGCGCAGGCGGAGGATCTGGTGCAGACCGCGCTGGTGCGGGCATGGCGGGCGTGGGGCCGGGTGGGTGAGCACCCGGACGCCTACGTGTCCCGGATCCTGGTCAACACGCACCTGTCGTGGCGCAGCCGGTTGTGGTGGCGCGAGCTGCCCACGGACGAGCCGCCGGAAAAGGCCTCACCCGGCGACGAGATCGGCTTGTCCGACGAGCGGGCCGTTCTGTGGGCGGCGCTGGGACGTCTGCCACCACGCCAGCGGGCGGTGCTGGTGCTGCGCTTCTTCGAGGACCTGCCCGAGTCCGCCGTGGCGCAGATCCTGAACTGCTCCATCGGCACCGTCAAGAGCCAGACCAGCAAGGCGCTGGCCAAGCTGCGCATCGACCCCGACCTCCTCCCACCGGCCGCGACGTCCCCCGTGAGAAGAGAGCTGTGATGACGCCCA
Organism: Nonomuraea rhizosphaerae; assembly: GCF_019396405.1. Classification (GTDB taxonomy): domain Bacteria; phylum Actinomycetota; class Actinomycetes; order Streptosporangiales; family Streptosporangiaceae; genus Nonomuraea; species Nonomuraea rhizosphaerae. Next base: position 8,545 of record NZ_JAHKRL010000149.1, read on the forward strand.
CCATCCGGAACCTGCGTGACCTGCTGGACGACATGAGCGCCGACGCGCCGCACGAGCACCGGCGCGTGGCCCAGATCGAGCGGCGCATCCGCCGAGATGCCCGCCGCCGCCGCACCGTCCCCACGATCCTGGCCGGGGCGGTGGCACTCACCGCCATCAGCGTCCTCATCCCCGCACTGCTCACCCCCGCCTCACCCGGCAAACCCCGCCAGACGACGGCCGCGCACCAGCTCACCCCCGAACTGCCGCCACACTTCACCGCCAAGGACGGCACCCCCTACCGCCGCCTGACCACGACCACGCTCACCGCGCGATCGACGGGCCAGAAGAAGACGTCGGTGACGATCCCGGTCTCGGGCAAGCCGCTGGATGTGGCCGGGTTGTGCGACGGGGCGCCCGGCAAGACAGAAGCACCACAAATCATCGTGAACGGCGCGCTCACCAGCGCCCAGCTCGGCTGCACCAGAGGCAAGGACGTGGTCCTGGCCCCGCTGTTTCTGCCCAAAGGGGCAACGCAGGTGACGGTCACCTTCGACAGCACCCCCTGGGAGTGCGGCCGTTCGAAGAGCCGGCCCTGCTCGGGCGTCAAGTTCCTGCGGCCCGCCGACTGGACCTTGGCGGTCTACGAGTGGACACCCCCGGCCAGGCCGGTCGAACCAGAGCCGATCAAGGCCCTTCCACGGGTGCGGGGCGGCATGAGACTGATCGGAGAGGCGTCGGGAGTGTGGCCGAAGGACTCATCCTTCACGATGACGATCACGAGCCCCGGCGGCAGTATCGGCTTCGACTACCTGTGCACGGGAGACCTCGCCGCACGACTGCACATCAGCTACCGGACCGGCAAAGGCGACCTCTTCGGCGGAGGTACATGTCGTAGCCGGCCGGAGGGACTGGATCCGGACATGAGCCCGTCGGAGCTGACCGAGATCCGGGTCCCCAAGGGGCAGAAGGTCACGATCAGCGGCAAGGCGAGTATGCGGGGAGAAGGCAGGAACCGTCAGGTCCGCTATCTGATCGGGGTGTACGGGAAATAGTGCGCTGACCTGTCGGCGGGGCACTGCACCCCTCGACAGGCCGCGCCCGAGGCCGCCCGGTCTCGCCTGAAGCGCCGCGATACACGTCGACCACCAACAGGCGGCATCCCAGCACTGGGTGCGCAAGACCCGCGCCCATCGTCGAGGTCTCCGGTGATGCCGCCTGATCCACCGGGCCCTGCCGCCAGGCGCTGACCGACGCCGGGCATCGCGTCGTGGTCAAGCCCGCGCCGGCACGGCCGGCCGTGCCGGGCGGATCCGGCCTGGACGACTTCGCCATCGGCACCAGCGCCGCTCTCGTCACCCGCCCCTCAGCACCGGCGCGGCCCTGATTTCCGCATTTACCTCAACGAACGGCATTTTCGCGACATTACCCCGCGTATCGGTCTGTTTACCGAAGCGTCGGATTGCACCAGCGATCGCGTGCCAGAATGCACGGGCATCGGGCGCCCCTCCTTTGCCCGCGAGGTGCACGTGTTCCCAGTGTCTTTAGCGCTGCTGTCCCTGGTGTCAGGGGTCCTGCCGACGGCTGAGCCGCCGGTGCCGGATCGCTGGCACACGTGGCCGGTGGCCAGAGTGTTCCCGGGGTCCGTCCCCGGCACCAGCCCCTCCGGGGCCCGCGTGACGTACGTCCTGGCCGGGGTCGCCCCGGAGGCGCCGTGCCGGGTGGCCTTCCAGCCCGGGGTGCTGCGCGCGCTGCGCGGCTGCGTGACCGCGTTACGCGCCACGTACGCGGACAGCACGCAGACGTTCGTGGCGACGGTCGGCATCGCCGTCCTGCGCGCCCCGCACGCCCGCCCCCTGCTCGCCCGCCTGCGCGACACCCGGGCCGACCGCCTGCTGGCCGGGCTGCCCAGGACGGGCATCGTCCCCAGCGGGCTCCTGGCGCAGCCGGCCGCCGGGACGCCGGCACGGGTCAAGGCCGCGCCCCTGCGGGGCAGGAGGTCGCCGGGCGTCGCCCGGATGACGGGCAGACCGTGGCGGGCCTCGGCTCGCGCCCAGGTGACGTCCGTCGTGGGCCGGCCGCCGACCGTGCGTCCCGTCGCCTTCCCCGGCGGGCCCGCCGAGCGGTTCGGCGAGCCACAGTACGTCACCGGCGCGCTGGTCACCTCGGACGCGGCCGACGCCTCGTACGTCGTGGCGACGGCCGCCGGGTACACGG
>NZ_JAHKRL010000150.1 GCF_019396405.1 Nonomuraea rhizosphaerae
GACCTCGACGGTCGCGGCCTCACCTCAGCACCTGGCTATCTGCAGGCCTTGGCGGTCGACCCCTGCCCGTTCTGACCGCCGCGGCCGTTCCCCCACTGGATGGCGGCGCCACCCCAGGCGCACACGTTGTTGGCCTCGATCATGTTGCCCCAGTGCGTACCACCGTTGCCCTTCTTGAAGACGAAACGGTCGTACTTCTTGTTGCTGTAGACGTTGATCGAGCCCCAGGCGTTCGTCGGGACCTTGACGCGCACCCAGTTGGTCTTGCACTTGGCGGACCACCAGAGCTGGATCGTGCCAACGGTGCCGTTCGCGCGGCTCTTGATCTTCCCCGTCTTCACCACCCAGGACGAGCCGGCGCACCCGCTCTTGTAGGGGTCCTTGTGGTCGTACTTGCTGGCGGTCGTCTGCGCGGCGGCCGGTGAGGCCGCCAGCAGAGCCGCCGCCGCGGCGCCCAGGGCGACCGCGGTGACTCGGAACTTCACGTGGAACCGACTCCTTGAGTTCGGGATTGGGATCCGTGCGGGACCCTAGCGGGAAACGTCAGGAGAAGGTCAAGGAACCGTGATCTATTTAACGCGTCCCTAACATGTGCGCAGCAGCTCGGGGATCTCCTGGGTGGCGAACCACATCAGCTCGTGCGCCTCGGCCCCATCCACCGTGAAGCGGGCGTCGTCGTCGCCCCCGTCGGAGGCGGGCAGCGCGGCGACGGCGGCCTCGATGTCGGGCATCGCGTAGAGATCGTCGATGTGCACCGCGGCCACCTTGGTCATCGGGATCGGCTGCGCCAGCCGTACCCTGGCCCGTTCCTCCAGGTCGGCGCCCATGCTCAGGGCGCCGTCGGGCACCTCGGCGGCGACGACCACGCGCCGGGAGGCGCCCTCGACGCCGTCGGCGTGGTCGGCGGCCAGCATGCGCAGCGAGGCGCGGGCCGCCTCGGTGAGCGCGACGTACTCAAGCTCCTCGGTGTCACCCGAGGCGTACCACTCGGTCAGCGCGGGGGTCACCGCGTAGCCGGTCAGGGGGGCCGGGCCTAGCTCCCCCGCCTCGGCCGCCCGGGCCAGCGCGGGGAGCGTGCACGGCAGATAGACGCGCATCACGAACCTTTCACAGCTTGCAAGGGCTCTATCATGCCCGTCGCAACGAAAGTTGGAGCAGAGACTCGAGTTCCGTGATGGTCGCGACGGCATCACGGTGGTGGATGCCCGTTATGCCGAGCCCGCGGGCGGCCAGGATGTTGGCCTCGATGTCGTCGATGAACACGCACGCCTCGCCGGGCAGCCCGACCTGGCCGAGCGCGTGCTGGAAGATGCGCGGCTCCGGCTTGCGCATGCCGACCTCGCCGGAGATCACGACCGCGTCGAACAGCTCGTCCCAGTCGTCCCGGGGATAGGTGTTCGACCAGGAGTTGGACAGCAGGCAGGTCTTGACCCCGTTGCTCCGGACGTCGCGCAGCATGTCGTACATCGCGTCGACCCGGTCGAAGCCCGCGAACATGCGCTCCAGCAGGCCCTCCGCCACGGGCGGCACCCCGTCCACGGTCAGCAGCCGCGCGGCCAGGTCGCGCTCGAAGGCCGCGCCGTCGAGCTCGCCGCGCTCCAGCGCGTGCACGACGTTCTTCTGGTTGCCCTTGTAGGCGTGCTCGATCAGCTCGCGCATCACCTGGCGGTAGTGGGCGTCGTCGATCCGGTCCGCCTCGATCCACTTGGCGATCGACACGGACAGGCTCGTCGTGAGCACCCCGCCCCAGTCGATCAGCACCCCTCGTGCCTCCATCAGCGTGCCTCCCTCGCGACGCGCGCGGCCAGTTTGCGGTGCTCGGCGCTGCGCAGCACCTTGGCCGCCTTCTCCGCCGACGCCGCGGGCGCGGCCGGCAGCAGGCCGCGGGCCTGCTTGAGCGTGAGCAGCCTGGTCACCGACTCGTCGAGCCGCCGCTCGGAGATCTTGCCGGACCTCACCGCCGCCAGCACCGCGTTGTACGCCTTGGGGAAGTCGTACGGCATGAGCAGCAGGTCGGCCCCCGCCTGGACGGCCCGCACGGCGACCTCCCCGTCACCGTACTTCTTGCGGACCCCCTCCATGTTGAGGGCGTCGGTGGAGATCACGCCCTTGAAGCCGAGCTTGTTCCTGAGCAGGCCGGTCAGGATCGGCTTGGACAGCGTCGCGGGGTCGCCCGACGGGTCGAGCTTGGGGAAGACGATGTGGGCGCTCATCACGGCGTCCACCCCGGCGGCGATCGCGGCCTTGAACGGCGGCGCGTCGATCCGCTCCCACTGCTCCCGGGTGTGCTTGATGACGGGCAGGCCGGTGTGGCTGTCGGTCTTGGTGTCGCCGTGGCCGGGGAAGTGCTTGGCGGTGGCGGCGATCTTCGCGTCCTTGAAGCCCTTGACCGACGCCGCCACCATCTTGGCCACCTCGGCGGGCTGGTCGCCGAAAGCGCGCTTGCCGATGACCGGGTTGGCCGGGTCGATGTTCACGTCGGCGACGGGGGCGAAGTCGAGGTTCACGCCGAGCGCGCGCAGCTCCTGGCCGGTGGCCTCGGCCACGGACCGGGCGAGCGCGGTGCTCCTGGTCGAGCCGACCTCGGACGCGCCGGGGAAGGTGGTGATCAGCGCGCCCATCCTGGAGACCAGGCCGTTCTCCTGGTCTGTGCCGATGAGCAGCGGCACCTTCCTGGACGCCTGCTGCAGGCCGTTGGTCAGGCTGGCGACCTGCTCGACGCCCCTGATGTTCTCCGGGAAGAGGATGACGCCGCCCAGGTGGTACTTGGCGACCACCTTGGCCGGGGTCTGGGCGCCGTACCTGGCCTGGTTCTCGCCGGAGACGGTGCCGGGCGCGGTGCCGTACAGGACGGGCATGAAGAGCTGGCCGACTTTCTCCTCGACGCTCATCCGCGACAGGACCCGCTTGAGGTCGCCGCCGGGAGGCGTCGCGACAGGCGTCTCGGCCGACGTGCTGGGGGTTTCCGGCCTGGTCGCCGGGGGTGCGGCGGCCGCGCCTCCCTTGCCGCCCGCGCACGCCGCGAGAGCCATCACCAGGAGACCGGTCGTACCCATCCGTCGAAGCATGCTCCCAAAGGTATCCATGCGGAGGGACGCGCGAGCCGCCCGGACACCCAAAACACCGCCCAAATGCCGTTTACCGCCCCGGTCCGGTTACAGCCCGAGAGTGGCCAGTCCCGGGAGGTGGGAGCGGGCCGCCGCGTGGGCGTGCGCCGCCGTACTCGCCGCCCTGGCCGCCTGCGCGGCGAGCTGGCACTGGTCCAGCGTGTGCTCACCCAGCGCGGTCCGTACGGCGACCAGCGCCGAGGCGCTCATCGACAGTGTGCTCACCCCGAGCCCGGCCAGCACGCAGGCCATGGCCGGGTCGGCGGCCGACTCGCCGCAGACGCCGCACGGCTTGCCGTTGTCCGAGGCGGCGGTGGCGGCCATCGCGACCAGGTCGAGCAGCGCGGGCTGCCACGGGTCCTGCAACGTGCCGAGCGCGCCGGACTCGCGGTCGGCAGCGAAGGCGTACTGGGCCAGGTCGTTGGTCCCGATCGACACGAAATCGACCACGGTGACCAGGCTCTCCGCCCGCAGCGCGGCCGCCGGGATCTCGATCATCACACCGGCGTCGATGATGCCCCGGGTGTGGCAGGCGTCGGCGAACCACTCGGCCTCGCCGGCGGTGGCCACCATGGGGGCCATCACGCAGGGGCCGCCCACCTCGGCGAGGGCGTCGAGCTGGGCCGCCATCACCTCGGGGTGCCGCTCGAACAGGCGCAGCCCGCGCTCGCCGAGCGCCGGGTTCGGCTCGCGGGCGGCCGGCGGCAGGAAGGCCAGCGGCTTGTCGGAGCCGGCGTCCAGCGTCCGCACGATGACCTTGCCGTCCGGGAAGGCTTCCAGTGCCGCCCGGTAGGCGCGCTCCTGCTCGGCTCTGTCCGGCGCGTGTTCGCGGCCGAGGAACAGGAACTCGGTCCGGTAGAGCCCGATGCCCTCGGCGCCCGCGCGCCGTGCCGCTTCGAGGTCGTCCGGGCCGCCGATGTTGGCCATCAGGGGGACCGGGTGGCCGTCGCGGGTCCGGCCGGGGCCGCCGGTCCTGCGGTGCTCGCTTCTGGCGGCGTTCACGCTGGTCAGCTTGGTGATGTCGGCGTCGCTGGGGTCGGGGCACACCTCTCCGGTGGTGCCGTCCACGAGCACGCGTGTCCCGTACGGGATGCCGGTCGCGGCGGGGCAGGCCACGACGGCGGGCACGCCCATCGCGCGGGCGAGGATCGCGGTGTGGCTGGTCGGGCCGCCGCCCTCGATGACAAAGGCGGTGACGGTCTCCTTCGACAGCAACGCGGTGTCGGCGGGCGCCAGGTCGGCCGCGACCAGCACGTACGGGCCGCCCTCGGTGGGCAGTTCGGGCAGCGCGACGCCGGTCAGCTCGGCCACCACGCGGTCCCTGACGTCGTCGAGGTCGGTG
>NZ_JAHKRL010000016.1 GCF_019396405.1 Nonomuraea rhizosphaerae
CCGCCGGGGCGCGGCGGCGGCCACGCCGACGGTGGCCACAGGGACGGTGGCCACGGGGACGACGGTGGTTTCGGGGACGACGAGGGTGCTTTCGGGGACGACGACAGCGGTGGTGGGGACGACGACGATGACGACGACTGACGCGGCCCCGTCATGCGGGTGAGCGCCCGCGGCCGCATCGTGGGCTGGATGCTGGCCGTCGTCGGCCTCGCCCTGTCGATCTCGATCTTCGCGACCTGGACCGTCCTGCTCACCCGGCTCGACGACCGGATGAACCTCGAGTTCAGCAACGAGGCGGAGAAACTGCGCCGCTACGCCGCGACCGCGCTCGACCCGCGGACCGGACGCCCGGTCGACGACGTCGCCGAGCTGCTCACCGGCTACCTGGCCTACAACCCGCCCGACCGCTGGGAGACGTTCTTCAGCATCGTCGGCGGGCAGGCCGACCGGGTCACCGCCGTTGAGGCGCCCGCCCGCCTCGACACCGACAACACGCTGGTCAGACGGCTCGCGGCGGCCACCAGACCGGACCACGGCGTGACCGAGAGCGCCGCGGGGACGGTCTGGTACGTGGTCATCCCGGTCACGGTGTCCGCCGATCCCCGGCCGGGCCACTTCGTCGTGGCCTCCTTCTACGACCTGCACCGGGAGGAGATCGTCGGCGCGATCCGCGTGCTGAGCCTCAGCGCGGTGGCGGCGCTCGGGCTGGCGGGCGCGGCCGGCTGGTTCGTGGCCGGGCGGGTGCTGGCCCCCATCCGCCTCGTCCGCCGGACGGCCGAGCAGATCAGCGACTCCTCCGACCTGACCCGGCGGCTGCACGTACGGGGGGACGACGACGTGGCCGCGCTGGCCGCGACGTTCAACCACATGCTCGACCGGCTGGAACAGGTCTTCGTCGCGCAACGCCACTTCGTCGACGACGCCGGCCACGAGCTGCGCACCCCGATCACCGTCATCCGCGGCCACCTGGAGCTGATGGGGGACGACCCCGCCGACCGGGCCGAGACGCTCGCCCTGGTCACCGACGAGCTGGAGCGCATGAACCGCATGGTCGACGACCTCCTCACCCTGGCCAAGGCCGGGCAGCCCGGCTTCCTCGACATCGAGGAGGTGGAGCTGGCCGACCTCACCGTCAGCGTCGTGGCCAAGTCACGGGCGCTCGGCGAGCGGCGCTGGCGGGTGGACCAGGTGGCCGAGGCCCGCGTGCCCGCCGACCGCCAGCGGCTCACCCAGGCCATGATGCAGCTCGCGGCCAACGCCGTCCGGCACACGGCGGTCGACGACCTGATCGCCGTGGGCTCGGCCGTACGGGACCGGATGGTCGAGGTCTGGGTACGCGACAGCGGCCCGGGGGTCCCGGCCGCCGACCGCGAACGGATCTTCGCCCGCTTCATGCGCGGCACCGGCCAGACCGGCGGGCACGACGGCGCCGGGCTCGGCCTGGCCATCGTCAGGTCCATCGTCGAGGCGCACGGGGGCACCGTCAGGGTCGTGGAGGCGCCCGGGGGCGGGGCCTGCTTCGTCATGACCATCCCGATCCGGACCACGCTGTGAACGGGACCTTGACTGCGGAGCCCGTTGTGGACAGGCCCTTGACCGCGAAGGACAGTGCACGGTGAACCGCATTCTGATCGCGGAGGACGAGGCGCGGATCGCGTCCTTCCTGGAGAAGGGGCTGCGCGGCAGCGGCTTCGTGACCGCCGTGGCGCGGGACGGCGTCGCGGCCCACGACCTCGCCGCCGGCGGCGGGTTCGACCTGCTGATCCTGGACATCGGGCTGCCGCTGAGCGACGGCTTCACCGTGCTGCGGCGGCTGCGCCAGGCCAAGGTCGCCCTCCCGGTCATCATCCTGACCGCCCGCGACAGCGTGACCGACACCGTCGCCGGCCTGGAGGGCGGCGCCGACGACTACGTCGCCAAGCCCTTCGCCTTCGAGGAACTGCTGGCCAGGGTACGGCTGCGCCTGCGGGCCGGACGCGCGCCCGAGGCGACCGTGCTCCGCGTCGCCGGGATGTCGCTCGACCTGCGGACGCGGCGGGCGTACGCGGGCGGCCGGGCCGTGGACCTGTCCACCCGCGAGTTCGCGCTCGCGGAGGTCTTCTGCCGCCACCCCGACCAGGTGCTGACCAGGGAACAGCTCCTGAGCCACGTGTGGGGCTTCGACTTCGACCCCGGCTCCAACGTCGTCGACGTGTACGTCCGCTACCTGCGGCGGAAGATCGGCGCCGACCGCATCGAGACCGTCAGAGGCACCGGGTACCGCCTGCGTGCCGGGTGACAGCACTCTCATCCCACGCTCACCATGAGCCAACCGCGGACCCGAAGGCTGGAGGTCGTCCGCGGAGAGTCCGCGAACAACCCCCAGGAGGCACATATGGGCCAGGCACTACGGCGGTTCCTGCTCACGGTCGCGTTCACGCTCGGACTCGGCACCACCGGCGCGACCCTCATGGCGCAGGCCGCGCAGGCGGCGCCACCGCCGGGCGCCGCCTACGCCGCCGATGACGACGACCGGGACGACCGGGACGACTCCGGCAACGGCCGGGACCAGCGGGACGACTGGGACGACGACGATGGGGACGACGACGGCGACGACCACGACGACGGCGACGGCGACGGTGACGACAGGGATGACGACGGGGACGACCGTTCCGACGACCGCTCCAGCGTGTACGCCGGCAAGGGCGTCAGCCACGACGACGGCGCGTCGCGAAAGGCCGCGACCACCTCTGCCTCCACGGCTGACGCGAGCGTGAGCCCCGGAAAGGCCACCACGTCCGACGACACCACCTCATCCGGCGCCACCTCGTCCGGGGACGACGGCGCGGTCGGTGACGACGACGGCGACGACACCAGGGACGACGCCGCGGCGGGGGACGGCGCCGACGACGACGGCGCAGCCGGTGACAACGACGCCGCCGACGACAACGCCGCCGACGACAACAACGCCGCTGCGGGCGACGGCACCGCAGCCGAGGGCAACGCCGCTGCCGGTGACGACGCCGCGCCGGGCAGCAGCGCCAACGCGATGCAGCTCACGACCGCGAGAAGCGGCGACTTCCACCCGGCGCCGATCGTGCTCGTCGCCCTGGCCTCCACCGGCGCGCTCGTGGGCGGCGCCTACTGGGCCTCACGCCGATTCGGTCTGCGCTGAGCGACCCATTGAGCGCGTGATCCGCTGAGCGGGTGACGAACCCCCTCGTCAGGACGGCGGTCCACCAGGATCGCCGCCCCGGCGAGGGCTTTGTCGTCAGCGTCTCCGATCCACCCGGCGATTCGCCCCGCCCAGCGGTTCCGCCTCGCCGTCGCTACCTCGTCCGGGCGGCTCGTTGCCACAGCGCGGCCCAGCCGCCGCGGCCGAGCCAGGCGGTCGGCACGCGCAGCTCACCGGCCGCCATCCGCTCCCCGAGCGTGTCGGGGTCGGCGCCCAGTTCCACGGCCCCCGGCACCGCCCGCCGCCAGGGCCCGGCGGGGTCGGCCAGGTCCGTACGCGGGAAGCCGGGCACGATCGTCTCCCCCGGCACGGTCACGGGCACCGTCTCCGGCCCCGGGTCCGAGCAGGTGATCGCGAGGACCAGCGAGCACAGCGCGTCCGTGCCCGGACGGACGGCGACCTGCCGGCCGAGCACGGGATCGGCGCCCCTGGCCAGGCGCCCGAGCGCGGCCCGGAACCTGCGCCCCACCAGCTCCATCGACCGCGCCGGCGCGATGGCCCCGTGCCGAGCCAGCTCACGCAGCGAACCCGGCAACGGTGTGTCGGCCGTCAGCAGTCCGAGCCTCTCGTACCGGGCGGTGAGCTCGGGGTCCAGGCCCGCGAGGGCGCGGGTCAGCGGGCGTACCCCGGTGGCGCGCCACAGCTCCGGCAGGCCCGCCGCGAGAAGCAGGTCACGGCAGGCCCGCTCGACCCGGTCGGCCGGGAGCCGGCGCAGGGGAGTCACCACGTCCGCCGGCGACGACCCGTGCGCCCCCACGGCCAGGACCCGCAACGCGGCAACGGTCTCCGGGTGGGACATCGCGCTCCCGGCCAGCTCCGCCAGCGGGCCACTCACCTCACGGAACAGGCGACGACGGGGCGTCACGGCCGGGGCGCGCTCGCGTACCGGCTGCTCGGGCGGCGCGGACGGCGCGGGCGACAAGATCGGCGAGGGCGGGGGGAGCGGCGGCAGGGACGCCAGCCGGCGCGTCAGGCCGTCGCGCAGCTCGGCGTCCGGCTCGCTGTTGTACCTGGCCTGCAGCTCGGTGATCTGCCAGCCCTGCCGCCGGTGCCGGACCTCGGCGTTCGCCATGATCCTGCCGTCCGGGGCGCGTAACGCCGCCAGGGCGCACGCGCCCTTCACGGCCTGCTCGACGTAGTGGGAGCCGGCGATGCAGTTGCCCATATACGCTGCCCACTGGGCCAGCGTGCGCGGGTGGCGTGCCCACTCCAGGCGCGCCTGCGTACCCGGGATGACCGTGCCGTCCAGTGCCGCCAGCGGCTCCGGCACCTCGAACGCCAGCGCCTCCGCGACCTCCACGCCGGCGGCCAGCCCGGCGGTCAGCCCCGCCCAGTCGCGGCACTGCCGGGGCGGCGGCACCCCGAGCGAGACGAGCTGCGCGGCGAGCGCCAGGGCCGCGGGGATCGACTCCGGGGGCGGGTCGTCGGAGCTGGGGTCGCAGTCGAAGGAGGGGATGAGGGGACCGTGGTGGACCTCGGCCCGCTCGTGGCCGTTGAGCTGGGCCAGGGCGTCGGCGAGGTCGGCCAGCCAGAGCAGGTCGCCGACCGTCTCGTCCCCGTCGGGCCGCCGCTCCAGGGGGAGCCGCCGCTGGTCGGCGACGGGGAACTGGGGCCAGGTGGAGGGCGGGCGCTGCGCCGTGTACCCGACGGCGGCGCGCCATTCGCGCATGCTGCCCAGCGACCAGCCGTGGAGCTGATCCGCCGCCTCCTCGATCAGCTCGATGGCGGCGTCGATCACGGTCTCGGCGTAGTCGCGCGCCCGGGCCAGGCGCTGCGTGACGTACGGCTCGGTGGGGTTCTTCCGGGAGGCCAGCTCCCTGACGTAGCACCCGGGACGCGCGGGCAGCCCGGCCAGTCCCGGGACCCGGCGGGCCGCCGCCCCCGCCTCGTGGGAGTCCATGAGCGCGGCGGCCGCCCCGAGCTGGTCCGTCATGAGCGCCATGCCCTGCTGGACGCCGTGGTCCGCCACCGCCACGGCGGTGCGCAGCAGCACGGTCGCCGACATGGCGTTGTGCATGGCGCGGTTCATGAACATCGTCCAGTGCCACGGCTTCCACACCCACCGGGCCGCCTCCAGCACCGTCGGCTCGTGGCCCACGTCGGCGCGGACGCGCTGGAGGAGGAAGTCATCCTCGTGGCGGGCGTACCGGGCGGCCAGTTCCTCCTGCCTGCTCTGCTTGCCCTGGGTGGCCAGCCGGCGGGCCCTGCGCCGGTTCGCCTCCTGGCGGGTGGCCGTCTCGGCCCAGAGGGAGAGGAGGAGATCGAGTCGCCTGCGCCGCGGGTACGTGCCGAGCACCTTGCCGAGATGCTCGGCCATGGTGGACGCCGCCGCCTCCGCGCCTTCGTCCGCGGTGTTCAGGGGTGTCCCGGGTTCGGCCTGGTCGGCGCCCAGGCACAGGACGCGTTCGAGTTGTTCGGCGCCCAGGAGGCCGCTGGCGGCGGAGGCGAGCCGCAGGGCCGCCCACCGGCCGTCGGCGATGGCCGCGCTCGCCGCGGCGGCGACCGGCTTGGTGGCCTCCACGCCGAACAGCGCCACCAGCACCCCCGCCCGGTCACCCAGCCGGTGCAGCCCGTCCAGCCCCAGCGCCTGGACCGCCGCCAGGACGGCGTCCCGCCTGTCGCCCCGCGCGCCCTCCAGGCGGGCGGACACGTACCCGGGGCACAGCTCGACGCCGGCCCCCGCGGCGATCACGCCCCCGCGCTCGACGAGGCGGGCCAGCTCGGCGACGGCCTGATCGGGAGCACGCTCCTCCCCGACCTGCGGGGCGGCGCCGGACGCGACGGGCGGGGTGGCTGAGGCGGTGAGTACGACGGGTGCGCCAGGCCCCATGCCGTCCGCCGGGGAAGCGTGCGTACGGCCGCCGGACAGCGAGCGACCGCGCGCGTCCCAGACTCGCTGGTCGCGCGCGGTCACCACTCCGTAGGCCAATCGCACCACGGCCCCATGATCCGGGCCCCGGCTCGCGCCGGGCAACCGGAATTGGCCCCCGCGGTCAACTCCGGCGCCCTGGCCAGGGCCGGATCAGACCTCGGCCATGGCCCGGTACACCGACGTCCTCGCCGGGTACTCGTCGTACACGGGGCGGGTGAGCAGGGCCTGCGCCAGGTTGGCCTTGATCAGCGCGGCGCCGCGCACCACCGGCACCAGCGTCAGCGCGAACAGCACGCCGAGCACCGTGTTGAACACCACGAACGTCGTCGTGTCGTTGGAGAGGCCGAGCAGCTCGGGCAGGCCGCCGTGGAAGTCGGGGATGCCGGCGATCATCCAGCCGTACAGGGGGAAGGTCAGGCCGGCGATGGCGCCGGCCCACCAGGTGGCGGTCACGACGAAGGCGGCGATGGCGACAGGGAACGCGATGATCGCGTGCAGCAGGTCCAGCCACGCCTGGCCGCCGGCCAGCGGGTTCACGGCGCGGCGCAGCCGGCCCGCCCCGTCGGGGGCCTGGGGGTAGCGGGGGCGGGCGAGGCGGCGGCCGAGCACCTCGGGCAGCAGCACCCGCTCGACGTCGGCGAAGTTGCGCGCCATGGCGGCGGTCGCGGCCAGGACGGGCAGGCCGACGAAGGCGACCAGGCTGCCCGCCCCCGCCGAGATCCCGGTCACGACCAGGACGAACGCGATCACGGCGGTGGGCAGGCCGAGCAGGACGTAGCGGGTGTCGGTGGCGATGCGGTGGCGGAGGCTTGTCATGGGGAAGACGTTACGGAGTTCCTCCTTCCTGATCGTTCCCGCTCACTGCCGTCTTGGGGGTAGGGCCAGCACTACCTCTCACCGGCAGCGGGGGCCGCCGCGGTCGGTCAGGAACGACGAGACCCAGACCAGGGGCGAGTTCCAGTTGATGGTCAGCTCGTTGGTCGACCACGACTCGATGTCGTCGATGTAGCAGAACTGGGGCGCGCACCCGCTGAGCAGCCGCTGGGCGATCGGGTCCTGGATGCTGGAGTTCGGGCCGCCGGCCAGGGTGCCGCGCGGCGGGTTGGGCAGCGTGGCGTCGAGCTGGTGGGCGTACCAGCGGCTGTGCTGGTTGTGCGAGGCCACCTCGCCGTAGCCGGTGACGTACGACTGGTTGAGCGCGTTGCGGCCGAACAGGTAGTCCATGCTCTCGCGCACGGCCCTGCGGTACTTCTCCGTGCCGGTCAGGTCGTACGCGGTGGCCATGACGACCATGTTGTTGAGCACCAGGTTGTTGGAGCCCCAGTCGTAGTCGGGCACGTCGTACGGCATCCCGTACGGGTGCGCCCGCTGCGTGGCCAGGTACTTGTCGGCGCCCTCGACCACGGAGCGGCGCACCCGCGCCCGGTCGGGCAGGTTGTTCGGGACGGTGGCCAGGTCGAGGCGGCCGAGCTGGGCGGTGTTGCCCCAGTCGAAGCCCCGGTCGCGCCAGATGTCGCCGGTGTGGTGCGGCGAGGCGAGCACGAAGTCCCGGTACTCCCGTTCGCCGGTGGTGAGGTAGAGCTCGGCGGCCGCCCAGTAGAACTCGTCGCTCACGTTGTTGTCGTCGTACGAGCCGCCGCCGACGCCGTCCGTGGCGCTGGCGTAGCGGGTGGGGTTGGCCTTGGCCGCGGCCCAGGCGAGGCGGGCGGCCCTGAGGTTCCTGGCGGCGAAGGCCGGGTCGTACGGCTTGAACAGCCGGGCCGCCTGCGCCGCGGTGGCGGCCAGGTTGAGCGTCGCGGCGGTGGAGGGCGGGTGCAGCTCGCGAAGCTGCGGGTCGAGGTGCGGCAGCAGCGGCAGCCCGGTCCAGTTCGCGTCGTGGATCTTGTGGTGCGCCATGCCGGCCAGCGGCTTGCCGGCGGGCACCTGCATGCTGAGCAGGAACTCCTGCTCCCAGCGGGCCTCGTCGAGCACGTCGGGGACGCCGTTGCCGCTCTCGGGGATGCGCAGCTGGCGGTCGGTGAAGGCGGACCTGTTCCGCTCGTACGTCGCCATGAGCTGGTGGACGGAGATGCCGCCGTTGACCACGTACTTGCCGTGGTCGCCCGCGTCGTACCAGCCGCCGCGCACGTTCAGGGAGTAGTCGCAGACGCCGGGCTGGCAGGGCACGAGCACGTCGCCCTGGTTCGGCGCCACGCCCACGTGACCGGCGGGCCTGCCGTAGCCGGGCCGCAGCGAGTCGAGGATCTCGATGCCGCTGCGCTGGGTGTAGTAGAACTTCAGCGCGTCGGTGGGCAGCGTGCTGTACAGGTCGGCGGTGATGTCGAACGGGCGGCTGGTCTCGCCGTCGGCCGTCAGCGTGTAGCCCTTGCCGGTCCTGGCGTACGAGCCGAAGTCGATCGTCTGCACGTTCTGGCGGGAGCTGGCGTCCGTACCGCGGGGCTTGCCGCTGCCGCGTGCGACGGTCCTGCCGGAGGAGTCGCGCAGCAGCCACTCCAGCGGGGTGGTGGAGGTGGTGACGACGGTGGCGTTCTTGGGGCCGTCGGGGAGGTAACCGACCATGTTCACGCGTACGCGCGGACCGGTGTCCGGCTCGTAGACCTCCGGTTCGGCGCCGCCCTTCAGCGACACGTCGTCCATGCAGAACCTCCAGGGCTCGGCGCTGCCGCCCAGTTGGAACGCGACCTGGGCGTCCGGCAGCGACACGGGAGCGGTGAAGGTGGCGGCGTGGTCCACGCCCGTGGGGTCGAGCTGGGGGTTGGCGGAGTAGTACTGGGTGTACGGGTCGACGGGCAGTTGGATCAGCGCCCTGGGGACCTTGGCGGGGTCGGCCGAGGCGGTGAAGGAGTAGGCGTAGGTCTCGCCGGCGACCAGCGCGATGTCGTCCTGGCCGATGATGGCGTCCCAGGGGTTGACGGTGCCGCCCGGGATGTCGGCGCAGAGGCGGCCCTGGTCGAGGGTCAGGGTGACGTTCCCGGTGCTCCACCAGGGGGCGGTGCCGGTGCCGAACGTGCCGTTCACGATCTGCTCGGGCCCTTCGGCGGCGGCGCCGGCCGCGGTCGGGGCGAGGGCCAAGACGGTGGTGAGGGCCAGCAGCGCTGCGCCCCGGCGTCGAGTCATGGGAGTCCTTCTGCAGGGAATTGGGAGCGCTCCCAGAGTGCGAGCCTCCCGATACTCCAGCCCAGAAGGCGTCCCGTCAACGCCTCACCATGAAATTTTCAACAGACGGCCCCGCCCCGCACCCGCTCCATGACCGGCGCCATGGCGTCGATGCTCTGCTCCATCACGCAGACGTAGCTGATCCCGTACAGCTCGCGGTTGGCGCGCACCTTGTCTGCCATCTGCTCCGCCGTGCCGACCAGGAAGCCCGGCACCTCGGCCCGCTCCGCCACGCTGAGCTGCGGCGCGAGGTGGCCGAGCCGCTCCAGCGCCGCGCGCGGGTCGGGGGTGGGCACCACGGCGGGCGCCATGGCGGTGAACTCCACCTCGTGGACGCGCTCGCCGATCACCCCGCGCACGTACGCGACCCGCTCGGCCATGTCGGCCGCGCCGCCGAAGGTGGGCAGGCCGGGCCGCTCGAACCTGCTGCTCGCCGCGCCGTTGAAGCCGACGATGTCGGCCTCCTGCGCGGCCAGCTTCAGCACGCGGTCCCCGCGCCCGGCGATGACCAGCGGCGGCATCGGCCGCTGGGCGGGCAGCGGGCGGGTCTCCGGGGCGGCGAACACGCGGCGCAGCTCGGCCACGGTCCGCTCCAGGTGGTCCACCCGCGCCCCGCCGGGCGGGAACGGCAGCCCCGCCGCCTCGAACTCGTGCTTGGCCTGCCCGGTGCCGATCCCCAGCTCAAGGCGGCCGTCGGTGAACAGGTCCATGGTCGCGACCTCGCGCGCCAGCAGGAGCGGCGGGTAGAACCCGGCGTTGATCATCGCCGTGCCGAGCCTGGGCCGTTCGGTCACCTCGGCGGCCAGCATCAGCGCGGGGAACGGCGCGGGCATGCCCAGGTGGTCGGGGATCAGGATCGTGTCGTACCCGAGATCCTCGGCCTTGCGGCACTTGTCCATCCATTCACGCCGGGTGGACGGCAGGTGCAGCGTCACGCCGAACCGGAACGGACGCTCGTTCGGGAGAAGATTAAGTCCTCGCATGAGGACAAATCTAGGAGTGGCGCATCGGATCCGATTAGGTCAGATGACTGGTCATGTCGTGATGGCGTGCGACTCCATGTCGGCCACCGTCCACTCCTCGACCTCGTCCAGGTGGACGGCGGCGGCCGTCTGCGCGGCGGCCACGTCGCGGCGGGCCATCGCGTCGAGGATCTCCAGGTGGCGATGGGTGGACCCGGCGATGCGGTGCGGCCCGGTCGCGCCCAGGATCCGCAGCCACTGCACGAACGGCTCCGTGGACGAGCGGACCCTGATCAGCCGCTCGTTGCCGGTCGCCGCCACGATCTCGGTGTGCAGGCGGGTGTCGCTGGCGAAGAACGGCTCGTAGTCGCCCTTCTCGGCGTGCTCCAGCGCCTCGACGACCTCCGCCCGCAGCTCGGCGATGCGGCCGAGCGGCATGGCGGTGGCGGCGATGCCGGTCGCCAGCCACTCGATGCCCTTGCGCAGCTGGCACACCTCGTGGACGTCGGTGACCCCGGGCCGGGCCACGAACGTCCCCGACCGGGGCCGGGTCTCGATGAGCTGGTCGTGCTCCAGCCTGGCCAGCGCCTCCCGCACGGGGGTGCGTGAGACGCCGAACTCGGTGGCCACCGCCTGAGGGTCGAACCGGGAGCCGGGGGCGTAGGCCCCGCTGGTGATGCGGTCGCGCAGGATCCGGTAGAGCTGGTCGGAGATGGACTCCACGACCAGGGACTTCGCGGGCTGACCCGGCACGTTCTCTCCTTGCGGATGTGTGACAGCTAGTCGATCAGGTTAGCCGCGCGCAGTGCCGCCGCGATCCGCTCGCGCTCGGCCTGGCTGGCCGGCGCGAAGGGCTTGCGGGGGCGCCCTCCGTCACGGCCCTGGAGCTCCAGTGCCGCCTTGAGCGTGGCAGGCAGGTTGGGACTGTCGATCGCCTTCCACACCGTGAGAATACGCTCGTGCAGGCTCAGGGCGAGCGCGTGGTCACCGTCCTGGACGGCGTTCCAGAGCTCCACGCTGAGGCGCGGGGTGACGGTCGGGATGGCCGCGAGCGCGCCGTGCGCCCCCAGCACGAACGCCGGGTAGTGCAGGTCGTCGAGGGCCGCCAGGATCGTGAACCGCTCGCGCACCCGAGCCAGCAGGTCCGCCAGCAGGTGCATGTCGCCGCCGCTCTGCTTGATCGCCACGAGCTGCGGGATGTCGGCCAGCCTCTCGATCACGTCCACGGGCACCAGCGCCCACGGCACCACGTTGTAGAGCACGATCGGCAGGTCGATCTTCTCGGCGATCTCCCGGAAGTAGGCGACCGTCTCCTCGGGTGACGGCTTGAAGACGTAGTGCACCGGGGTGATCTGCAGCGCGTCGACACCGACCTCCTTGAGCGCCCGCGCGTAGCGCAGCACCTGGGCCGTGGAGTTCTGGATCACTCCGGCGATGACCGGCACCCGGCCGGCGACCTCCTCGACCACCACGCGGCAGATGTCCCTGCTCTCCTCCAGCGACAGCGTCTGGCCCTCACCCGTGCTGCCGCACGCGCAGATGGCGGTGACGCCCGCCTCCAGCAGGTACTTCACCTCCTGGCGGAGCAGGTGGAGATCCACCTCGTCGTTCTCGTCGAACGGCGTCACCACCGTGGAGATCATTCCGTGCAGCTTCATTGTGCGTCCTCCCTGTTGCAGCTACGTTACATCTAGTGTCTGATATATTAGATTATCACGGCGACCTGAAAGGAATGGCCGATGCACAACGGGACGCCAGTCAAACGCGTCGTGTGGGCCAGCGCGCTCGGCACGACGGTGGAGTACTACGACTTCACCCTGTACGCCACCACGGCCGCGCTGGTCTTCAACAAGGTCTTCTTCCCGGCCGAGAATCCGCTGGTGGGCACGCTGGCCGCGTTCGCCACCTTCTTTGTCGGCTACCTGGCCCGCCCGCTCGGCGGCCTCATCTTCGGCCACTTCGGCGACAAGCTCGGCCGCAAGAACGTCCTCATCATCACGATGCTGATGATGGGCATCGGCACGTTCACCATCGGGCTGATCCCCTCCTACGAGTCGATCGGCATCGCCGCGCCCCTGCTGCTGGTGCTCATCCGGCTCATCCAGGGCCTCGGCATGGGCGGCGAGTACGGCGGCGGCGTCCTCATGGCGCTGGAGTACAGCCCCAAGGAGAAGCAGGGCTTCTTCACCTCGCTGGTGCACATCGGCACCCCCGCGGGCGTGCTGCTGCCGGTCGGGCTGGTCACGCTGCTCGACACGTTCCTGCCCGAGGGCGCGTACGAGTCGTGGGCCTGGCGGCTGCCGTTCCTGCTCAGCATCGCCCTGATCGCCGTCGGCTTCTACATCCGGCTGCGGGTCAGCGAGAGCCCGGAGTTCATCCGGATGCGGGCCGAGCGCGAGGTGCGCAAGATGCCGGTCAAGGAGCTGTTCTCCGGCTTCACCGGCAGGGTGCTGCTGTCGATCGTGGCCAAGGTCGCCGAGAGCGGCCTGTTCAACGTCTACTACGTCGTCGCCATCGCGTACGTGACCACCGAGCTGGGCCTGCCGCGCGGGCCCGTGCTGCTGGCCGTGCTCGTCGCGTGCCTGGTCGAGTGCTTCACGCTGCCGTTCTTCGGCCGCTGTCCGACCGGATCGGCAGGCGGAAGGTGTACGTGGGCGGCGCGATCTTCCAGCTCGTGCTCGCGGTGCCGTTCTTCCTGCTCGTCCAGACCGGGAACCCGCTGCTGACCACGCTGGCCATGGTGCTCGGCCTGGGCGTCGGCCACGGCTCCATGTACGGCGCGCAGGCCGCGCTGTTCGCCAACCTCTACCCGGTGCACGTCCGCTACACCGGCCTGTCGGTCACCCAGCAGGTCGGCGCCACGCTCGGCGGCGGGCTCGCCCCGCTGGCCGGCACCGCGCTGCTCGCGGCGGGTGGCGGCCACTGGACGTGGCTGGTCGTCTATATGATCGCGATCGCGGCCATGTCCAGCCTGGCGGCGAGCCGGCTGCGCACGGGTGACCTTGACCACACGGCGCTCGGGGGAGTGCCTGCCAAGGAGGCGATCTCATGACCCTGTTCCTGCCGGACCGGGACCCCGTGGCGGCCGCGCTGCGCGGCTTCGCCCAGGTCCACGCCGACCTCGTCGAGCTGAACGAGGAACCGGCCTTCCTGCGGGCCCGCGACCGCGACCCGCGCAGGACCGTGGGCCTGGTGTCCGGCGGCGGCTCGGGGCACGAGCCGCTGCACGCGGGCTTCCTCGGCCGGGGCATGCTCGACGCGGTGGCGCCGGGCCAGATCTTCGCCTCGCCGCACAACCGCCAGGTGCTGGAGGCCAGCAGGGCCGCCGCCGGACCGGGCGGCGTCATCCACGTGGTGAAGAACTACACCGGCGACCGCATCAACTTCGGCATCGCCGCCGAACGCCTGCGGCACGAGGGCATCGAGGTCCGCCGCGTGCTGGTGGACGACGACCTGGCCACCGAGAGCGCCGAGACCGCCACCGGGCGGCGCGGCACCGGCGCGACCGTCATCGTGGAGAAGCTGCTCGGCGCCGCCGCCGACGACGGGCTCGGCCTGGACGAGCTGGCCGGGCTGGGCGCCCGGTTCGCCGCCGCCTCGCGCAGCCTCGCCGTCGCGGCCCGCGCCCAGACCTCGCCGCACACCCGCGCCCCCTCGTTCGAGCTGGGCGCCGACGAGCTGGAGTACGGCGTCGGCATCCACGGCGAGCGGGCGGCCAAGACGATCTCCCGGGTGCCGGTCGAGGAGCTGGTGGACCGGATGCTCGACGAGCTGCTCGCGGGCCTGCCCGCCGGGCCGGACGACCTGCTGGTGCTGGTCAACGGGCTGGGCGGGACCACCCAGCTGGAGCTGTACGGGATCTGCTCGCTGGTCGCGGCCGGGCTGTCGGCGCGCGGGCCCCGGGTGGCCGGCTCGCTGGCGGGGACGTTCGTGCCCGCGCTGGACATGGCGGGCTTCTCGCTGACGCTCACCCGGCTCGACCCGTCATGGGAACGCTGGTGGAAGGCCCCCGTCATGACCCCTGCGCTCAAGGAGACGCGATGACCGGCTCGCCGGTGCTGCGGCGCTACGCCGCCGACGTGGACGAGGCCCACCCGGAGCTGACGCGGCTGGACCAGCTCAGCGGCGACGGTGACTTCGGCGACAACCTGCGCGGCGGGATGCGGCGGGTGATCGCCGAGCTGGACCGGTCGGGGACGGCCGGGCACGGGTTCGACGTGGCCGGGCGGGTGTTCCTCGACGAGGTCGGGGGGACCAGCGGGCCGCTGTTCGGGCTGCTGTTCACCGAGATCGGGCACGCGCTCGACGGCGTGAACGGTCTTTACGGTGTGAACGGTCCCGGCGGTGTGGACGGTTCCGAGGACGTGTCCGGGTGGGCCGCCGGGGCCTGCGCCGGGCTGGCGGCGATCCAGCGGGTCGGCGAGGCCCAGGTGGGCGACCGCACGCTGGTGGACGCGCTCGCCCCGGCGGTCGCGGCGCTGGCGGACGGCGGGCCGCGGGCGTTCTCGCGGGCGGCCACGGC
>NZ_JAHKRL010000151.1 GCF_019396405.1 Nonomuraea rhizosphaerae
CCTCCGGGATGATCCCGGAGGGCCTTCTCGACTTGGTAGCGGGGGCAGGATTTGAACCTGCGACCTCTGGGTTATGAGCCCAGCGAGCTACCGAACTGCTCCACCCCGCGTCGGTGTGTGTCTAAAGACTATCCGGGCCGCGGGGCGGACGCAAATCAGCGAACCTACGTGCCTCCCGCCGACGATGCCGGTGACGCCGTTGGTGACGGCGCTCCTGACGAGGTCGTGGCCGTGGGTGTGGCGCTCGGCGAGGCCGAGGCGGAGGCAGACGGCGTGGGCGTGGCGGTGGAGGTCGGGGCGGCGCCCAGGCCTTCCAGCGCCTTCAGGGCGTCCTGCAGCTTCTTCTGGGCGTTGCCGTACGCCACCCAGTCCGGCGGGCTCGCCTGCAGAGCCTTCTGCGCCTCGTTGTAGGCGTTCTGGGCGTTGCTGATCGCCGTCTTCAGGGCGCCGGCGCTCTGGTCGGGTTGTTGCTGAGTGGTGTCGGGGGTTGTCGGCTGTTGTTGCTGGGCGTCGCCGAAGACCTGTTGGAGGGCGATGTCCAGGGTGCGGCCGACGCCGATCTTGCTGCCGAAGGAGACCAGGACGCGTTGCAGGATCGGGTACGGTTCCTGGCCGCCACCCGCCGCGACCTGGATGTAGACCGGTTCGATGTAGACCAGGCCGCCCGCGTACGGGAGCGTCAGCAGGTTGCCGTAGCGGACCGAGGACGCGCCCACCCCCAGGAGGTTCAGTTCACCGGCGAAGCGGCTCTGGAAGGCGTTCTGTGCCTGACCGGGGCCGGGGATCGGGGTGTTGGAGGGCATGCGCAGGATGCGTAGCTTGCCGTAGTTGGGGCCGGCCACCGAGTCGACGGCCATGAAGGCCGCCAGGTTCGGGCCCTGGCGGGGCACGAACGTGGTCGTCAGCGAGAACGTCGGCTGCGCGTTCGCCACCGGCATCGTGGTCGTCAGGTAGTAGGGCGGCTGCTTGTTGTTGCCCTGGCCCTGCGACGGGTCGCTCGGGATGTTCCAGAAGTCCTGGCCGCTGTAGAAGGCCGCGGGGTTGGTGATGTGGTAGCGCGACAGGGTGTAGCGCTGCACCTTGAACAGGTCTTCCGGGTAGCGGACGTGGGCCTGGAGGTCGGCGCTCATCTTGGACTTGGGCTGGATGATGCCCGGGAACGCCTTGCTCCACGTCTTCAGGATCGGGTCCGTCTCGTCCCAGCCGTACAGGGTGACCGTGCCGTCGTAGGCGTCGACGGTGGCCTTGACCGAGTTGCGGATGTAGTTGATCTTGTCCTGCGGCTGCTGGGCGACCACGCGGCGGTCGGTGGCCGTGTCGCGGGTCATGTCGCCCAGGCTCTCGCTCTGCGCGTACGGGTACTCGTTCGAGGTCGTGTACCCGTCGACGATCCAGGTGATGCGCCCGTCCACGATCGACGGGTACGGGTTGCCGTCCAGGGTCAGGAACGGCGCCACCTTCTCGACCCGCTTGCGCGGGTCGCGCTCGTAGAGGATCTTGGAGTTGTCGTTGATGTCGCCCGAGAGCAGGATGTTCTTCTCGCCGTACTTGGCCGCGTAGACGAGCCGGTTGACGAACGAGCCGACCGGGACGCCGCCCTTGCCGGTGTACGTGGTGTTCTTCTGGCCGGTGCCGCCGGTCTCCGGGTAGTCGAGCTCCTGCGGGTTGTTCGGGTTGCCGCCCGCGATGACGTACTCGGAGGACTCGTTCTCGCCGAAGTAGACCCTGGGCTCCTTCAGCTTGGTCGAGTTGACCAGCGGGCCCATGACCGGCATGTCCTTGGCGTCGTAGTCGGGCAGGCCGCCGGCATCGACCTCGTTGCCCGGCGCGGCCACGAACCCGTAGCCGTGGGTGTAGACCAGGGCCTTGTTGATCCAGTTGTTCTGGCCCTCGGGCGGGCCGAGCAGCTCACGCACGCCGACGACGTGGTCGACCTGCTTGCCCGTGGAGTCGGGGTAGCGGTCGACGTCGAGCTGCTGGGCGAAGCCGTAGAAGCCGCGGATGCGCTGGGTCTGCTCGTACGTCGGCGACACCAGCGCCGGGTCGAGCAGCCGGACGCCGGAGACCGAGGCGTCGCCGTCGCTGTCCACCTTGGTCGGGTCGGCCTCGGCCGTGTAGGGCAGGACCTCGCTCTGATCGACCGCGTACGACTGTCTCGTCGCGTCGATGTTGCGCTGGATGAACGGGGTCTCCTTGAGCTGCTGGTTGGGCTTGACCTGGAACTGCTCGACCAGCGCCGGGTAGACGCCGCCGATCAGGATGGCCGAGAGCACGAGCAGGCCGAAGGAGACGCCGGGCAGCATGCCGCCGGGGCGGACGACGCCGGCGAAGAACAGCGCGGCGCAGATCAGCGCGATGATCGCCAGGATGGTCTTGGCGGGCAGCACCGCGTTGACGTCGGTGTAGGAAGCGCCGTGGACGAAGCCCCGGTCGGAGAAGACGAGCCCGTACCGGTCGATGAAGTACGCGATGGCCTTGAGCAGCACGAACACGCCGAGCAGCACCGACAGGTGCGCGCGCGCCGCGCGGGAGGCGTGCACACCCGGGGACTGGAGCCTGAACCCGCCGTAGAGGTAGTGGGTGATCGCCGCCAGGATGATGGAGATGATCACGGCGGTGAACAGGAAGTTCAGGACCATCCGGATGAACGGGTAGTCGAACATGAAGAACGACACGTCCACCCCGAACAGGGCGTCCTTCTTGCCGAACGACTCACCGTTGATGAACTGCAGCCAGGTCTTCCACTGCCCGGCGAAGGACGAGCCCGCGAACAGCGCGAGCAGGCCCATCCCGACGATGAAGATCAGCTTTCGGTGGGGGTCGAGCGCCATGCGGTAGCGGTCGGCGCCGCTGCCCCCGCCGAACATGGCGGGGCCGAACATCGGCCGCACCCGGAACGCCAGCAGCATGTTGCCACCGGCGATGCCGACCATCAGCACCGCTCCGACCAGGAACAGCACGATCTCTGTCAGCAGTCTGCCCGAAAAGACGGACGTGTAGTCGATCGCCGGATCGACCGTGTCGAACCACAAATAGTCGGTATAAATCCCGGAGAAAAGGAAGAACAGCGCCACAATCGCCACAAGTGCGATCGCGACCGGAAGAAGCAGTCGCGGTCGGCGGGGCAAGCGCATCGCCCTGCCGGCTCCTGGGGTCCGGAAGCTCAAGGCCAACCCCTCGTCGTGTTGAACAAACGGTCCGTGGTTGGCAACCTACACCGCAGGGCCAGCCGTACGGCTAACGCACGGCGGGCCCGGGAAGTTTCAGCTCGCGGCACAAGCCGGCACATTGCCTTTGCCGGTGCGCAGCGCGTCGAGCGCCGTGACCGCCTCGTGCAACGTCTCGGCCTTCACCAGCCGCAGCCCCTCGGGCACCGCTTTCACGGCCTCGGCGCAGTTGCCTGCGGGGGTGAGGAACACCGTCGCGCCCGACTTTCGCGCCCCGACCATCTTCTGCGCGATGCCGCCGATGGGCCCGACCTCGCCGGACGGGTCGATCGTGCCGGTGCCCGCGATGGCCTTGCCGCCGGTGATCTCACCGGGGGTCAGCTTGTCGAGTATGCCGAGCGAGAACATCAGCCCGGCGCTCGGCCCGCCGACGTCGCCCACGTTGATCTCCACCTTGAACGGGAACTTGTAGCTCTCCTGCATGCTCACGCCCACGGCGGTCTTGCCCGTGCCGCCGACCACCGTCCCGACGGTGACGTCCGTCTTGTCCTTGCCCCTGACGACGGTGAACGTCACGTTCTCGCCGGGCTTGTGGGCCGTGACGGCGTCGCTCACGCTCTCGAAGTCGGTGACCGGCTTGCCGTCGACCGCGCTGATCTCGTCGCCCTTGCGCAGTTTGCCGTCGGCGGGCTTGCCCTTCTCCGTCGAGGCGACCGAGACGACCTTGCCGAACGGGATCTTCAGCTCGGTCAGCGCGGCCGCCGTGGCGAAGTCCTGGGAGTTGGTCATCTCGACCGTGTTCTCCTCCTCGACCTGCTTCGGGGTGCGCGACCTGGGGAAGATCGTCTCCTCGGGGACGACCGCGACGGTCGGGTCCACCCAGCCGCGCAACGCGGTCAGCAGGTCGATCTTGCTGCCGGGACCGCCCTGGTAGGCCACGGTGACCAGGCTCAGCGCGCCGGTGGTCGGATATGTCTCCCGGCCGCTGATCGTGATCACCGGCTTCTTCTCGACCTCGCCGATGGTGTTCTCCGTCGGGCCGGGACTCAGCACGACGTACGGCACGCGCATCAGAGCGCCCCCGATGCCGAACCCCAGCACGAGAAAGCCCGCAACCAGCAGGGTCAAGGCGCGTCGAGACATGGTAACGAGCTTATTCGCAGGCGCCGACCCACTCGGCCGACCCGTCGCCGAACGTCTGGTGTTTCCAGATCGGGACCTGCGACTTCAGGTCGTCGATCAGCCGGCGGGAGGCCTTGAACGCCTCGTCCCTGTGCGGGCAGGCCACCGCCACGATCACGGCCGTGTCGCCCAGCTCCAGGTCACCGACCCGGTGCACGGCGGCGAGCGCGGTCACGGGGAAGTCGGCGGCCACCTTCTCCGCCACCCGGCGCAGCTCGTCGAGCGCCGAGGGGTGCGCCGAGTAGGAGAGCCTGGTCACGGCCTTGCCGTGGTCCTGCTCCCGTACGGTGCCGACGAAGATCGTGGTGCCTCCCGCGGCGTGGTCTCCCACGGCGGCCAGCACCTCGTCCACCGACAGCGAAGTGTCACGAATCCCGAGCAACCGGATGACGTCCACGAAAAGAGCCTACAGATTCATTGTCTGCGCTTCTTGCGCACCTGCCGCACGATCGCCGCGGTGCCGATGACGGCGACGGTGGCGCCCGCCGCGGTGAGCGTGGCCTCCTTGACCGGCAGCCGCCTGCCGACCACGGTGGTCCTGTTCTCGCGCAGCTCCAGGAGCTGCTCGAACGCGGCCTCGTTGGTCCAGGACGGCTTCCAGCCCGCCTCGCGCAGCCCGGTGCAGTCGACCACCCACGGATAGACGACGTAGTGCAGGTCGGTGGCGGGCGCCGGCGTGATGCCCAGCCTGTGCAGGCGCTGCGCCGTGCCGAACGTCAGGCCCGCGGGCAGCTCGAAGCGCCGCAGCCCGGACAGCTCCTCCACCTGCTCCTGCTCCAGCCAGCCGTCGCAGCCCACGGCGACCACGCCGGTCACCACGCCGCGCGCGGCCAGCTCCAGCGCCGAGACCAGGTCGTCCACGTGGCAGAACTGCCAGCGCGGCGAGCATCCCTTGATCGTGAGCAACCTGGGCGACTCGAAATGACGGGTGATGACCGTGTCCACGCCGGGGCCGACCACGGCCGCCGGCCTCAGCACGGTGACCTCCAGGCCGGGGTGGGTCCGGGCGGACCTGCGTACGAGGGCCTCGATCTCCAGGTAGTCGCCCACGACGCCGGTGTCGGGCTCGGCCGCGACGGGGCCGTCCTCGGGCAGCGGCACGTCGTTCTCGGGCGCGGCGCCGTACACCATCGCGCTGGTGACGAGCACCACACGCCGCACGCGCGCGGCCGCGCTGGCGGTGAGCACCGTTTGCGCAGCTCGCAGATTGTACGCGCGCCGCTCGGACGGGTCGGCGTCGACGGCGTAGTCACCCGCGAGGTGGACCAGGACGTCGATGTCGGAGATGCGGTTCGCCAAGAGCGGATCTCGTACGTCGATCACCCTCCACGTGGCTTCCTGGACGTCGCCGCGCTCCTCGTCAATGGCCACCACCCTGCGGAAATCCGCGGAGGATACGAGCCTTGCGAGCAGCTCGCGGCCTATGCCGGAGGCCGCCCCGGTGATGGCGACGACGGGTTGGCGCGGGCGTTTCGAGGTAGGCACCAGGTCCTCACTTTGCACTGATCCGCCGTAGGACGACTAACGTGGCGGATGTGGACTCCTCCATCCTGCACGAGGTAGAGCGGTGACTGACCTGCCAGGTCGCGAAAACGACCCCAACGAGAACCCGTTCGCCATGTTCGGCAACCCTGAGCAGATGGCTCAGGCGATGCGCCAGTTCGCCGACATGCTGTCGGCGCCGCAGGGCTCAGGCCCTGTCAACTGGGACATGGCCAAGAACATCGCCCGCCACGCGGTGGTCGCCGAGGGCGATCCCAGCGTGATGGAGGGCGAACGCCGCCAGATCGTGGAGGCGTTGAGCCTGGCCGATCTGTGGCTGAACGAGGCGACGACGCTGCCGAGCGGCGTGTCCAACCCGCAGGCGTGGAGCCGATCCGAGTGGATCGAGAACACTGTCCCGGTTTGGCGCACGCTCTGCGAGCCGATCGCCGCCCGCATGGTGGAGACCATGGGCGGCGCGCTCGGCGGCGCCGGGCTGCCTCCGGAGGCCCAGCAGATGGCCGGGCCGCTGATGGGCATGCTGAAGCAGATGGGCGGCATGATGGTCGGCCAGCAGATCGGCCAGGCGCTCGGGTCGCTCGCCCGCGAGGTGATCGGCACCACCGACATCGGCCTGCCGCTGTCGGACACTGCGGCGCTGCTGCCCGGCGGCGTCGCGTCGTTCAGCAAGGGCCTTGAGCACCCCGCCGACGAGATCAGGCTGTACCTGGGGCTGCGCGAGGCCGCGCACCACCGGCTGTTCCAGCACGTGCCGTGGCTGCGGGCCAACCTGCTCGGCGCCGTCGAGGAGTACGCCCGGGGCATCACGGTCGACACCTCGGCGCTCGAGGAGCAGATCCGCGACCTCGACATCAACAACCCCGAGGCGATCCAGGAGGCGCTGAGCGGCGGCGCGCTGCTCAAGCCCGAGGAGACCGAGCGGCAGAAGGCCGCGCTGGCCCGCCTGGAGACGATGCTCGCCCTGGTCGAGGGCTGGGTGGCGACCGTGGTCGACGACGCCGCCGAGGGCAAGCTGCCCTCCGCCGTCGCGCTCGCGGAGACCGTACGGCGCCGTCGCGCGACGGGTGGTCCGGCCGAGCTGACGTTCGGCACGCTCGTCGGCCTGGAGCTGCGGCCCAGGCGGCTGCGCGAGGCGGCCGCGCTGTGGCGGGCGCTGAAGGACGCGCGCGGCGTCGAGGGACGCGACGCGCTGTGGGGCCACCCTGACCTGCTGCCGACGGCCGACGACCTCGACGACCCCCAGGCGTTCATCCTGGGCGAGACGGCCTGGGACATCTCCACGCTGGAGGCCAAGCCGGACGACGAGGACGAGGCGAATTGAGCCTGCGCGATGACGCGGTGAGCGTGCTCACCGCGTGGGCCGCGCCGACACCCGCGGAGGAGGCGCTGCGCACGGAGTTCCTGGAACACGTGCGCACGCACGACGACGCGATGCTGCGCGCCTGCGTGCCCGGTCATCTGACGGCGACGACGGCGGTGCTGTCGCACGACGGCGCCCGGGTGCTGCTGACGCTGCACCCCAAGGCGCGCATGTGGCTGCCGATGGGCGGCCACTGCGAGATCTCCGACAAGTCGCTCGCGGACGTCGCCGTGCGTGAGGCCGTGGAGGAGTCCGGCATTCCCGGCCTGCGGCTTCTGCCGGGGCCGCTGGCCCTGGACAAGCACGAGGTCTGGTGCCATCCCCCGCACAGCTGGCATCTCGACGTCGAGTACGCGGCCGTGGCCCCGGAGGGCGCCGAGGCGGTGATCAGCGCGGAGTCGCTCGACCTGCGCTGGTTCCCCGTGGACGCGATCCCGGAGCTGTCGGACGATGCCACCCGGCGACTCGCCGCGCGGGGCCGGGCCACGCTTACTGCGAATTCACGCGTGTTTGGTTAGAGTCCGCCTCAAATAACGTTCCAAGGGGGACATGTGCGTACGGCGGAGAACCCCGTGGGCGGCACGATCACCACACCCACCCGCAAACGCCGTAAATACACCGGCACCACGCTCACCTGGCTGGCCGTGACCCCCTTCGCGGCCTGGGCGCTGGCCAGGCTGACCGGGCTCGAACGCGGCTCGATCGCCTCCCAGCTCATGACCGCCACACCGTACGCGGCCGCCGGCTCGCTGGTCCCCCTGCTGGTCGCGGCGGTCGCCCGCAAGCGCGTGGCGACGGCGGTGGCGCTGCTCACGACGGCCGCCTTCGGGTTCAGCGTGCTGCCGCGGGCGCTCGGCACGGCGGACGCCACAGCGGGCCGGCCGTTCAAGGTGCTGACCATCAACATGCTGTTCGGGCGGGCCGACCCGCAGGCGATCATGGATCTGGTACGCCGCTTCGACCCCGACGTGCTGAACACCCAGGAACTCACCCCCGCTGGGGTGGAAGGGCTCAACGCGGCCGGGTTGCCGGGCGTGATGCCGTACCAGGTGCTGGAGGCGGAGTGGTCGGCGGGCGGGAGCGGGCTGTGGTCCAAGCATCCGCTCAAGCCGGTGTACGACGTGATCCCGCCTCTGGCGCACAACACGCCCGCGGCGATGATCTCGCTGCCGGGCGGGCGGCCCATCGAGTTCGTGGACGTCCACACCTATCCGCCACTGGGGCGGCAGGTGACGAACTGGGAGGCGGCGCTGGACGCCTTCCCTGCCTCCTCCGATGACACGGTCCAGATCCTGGCCGGCGACTTCAACGCCACGCTGGACCACGCGCCCATGCGGCGGCTGCTGTCGCGCGGCTACAAGGACGCGGCCGACCAGGTGGGAGCCGGGCTGATCCCCACGTGGCCGGCGAACAAGCGGGTGCCGCCGATCATCACGATCGACCACGTGCTGGTGCCCGAGCGAGTGGGGGTCAAGGAGGTCAGCGTGCACACCGTGCCGGGGACCGATCACCGGGCGGTGTTCGCCGAGCTCAGTGTGCCTTGAGGAACTCAATGTGCCTTGAGAAGCTCAGTGCGCCTTGAGCAGGGCCCGCAGGTTGTCCCAGCCTTCCAGGCCGGGGTCGAGGCGGGTCACGTCGTCAGGGGTGCGCAGCCGGTGCCAGCCGGGGCCCGTGGCCACCATGCGGCGGCCGGGGGCCTGGGCGCGCAGGGTCGCGACGAGGTCGGGGTCGTCGAGGTGCGGGTCCACCCATTCCGGCGCGGGAAGGCCGCAGGCCAGCGCCACGGCGCCACCGTCCTCGGCCGGGCATATCGTGATCTGGGCGCGGCCCAGCTCGCGGAACAGCTTGCCGATCAGAAGGGGCGGCAGGTCGGGCGCGTCGGCGCTGACGACCACCGCCTGATCACCCTGGAGCCTTCCGATGACCTGCCGGAGCGGCTCGTCCTCGCCGATCTCGATCACCTCGGTGCCCGGCCAGACGATCTCGTCGAGACCGGGAACGCTGGTGACCAGGACAGGTGTGACGAGTTCGAGCCCGGCGACCAGTTCGTAGGTGTCCTCGGCCATCGCCTCCAGGAACTCGTCCCGGTCCACGCCCTCGGGGGCGGCCTGCGCCATGCTCCGGCGTACGAGGACCGCGACGACGCGGGTCAACATTCCTCCGGCGCGGTGTGCGCGGCGGCCGAGAAACCTTCAAGGAACCCGCGCGCCCGCTCTGCCTTGGGATACTGTTCCACCAGCGCCCAGAACCGGGCGCCGTGGCTGGGTACGAGCAGATGCACGAGCTCGTGGATGATCACGTAGTTGATGACCCACTCGGGGAGCCCCTTGAGCCGGGTCGAGATGCGGATCGTGCCGTTCTCCGGGGTGCACGACCCCCATCGGTGCTGCTGATTGTCCACCCAGCGCACGCTCACGGGCACGGCCTTGCCGTCGAGGTGCTTGGCCGACAGCTCCCTGGCGCGCTCCAGCAGCGCCTCGTCCGTCGGCCTTCTCCTGCGTTCCTTGGCCGCAAGCCGATCGAGCATCCGGCTCACCCATTCATCAGCGTCTTCACCGCTCAGCCAGGCGGGCAGGAGCACGATCGTCTTGTCGCCGTCGCGGTAGGCGGAGACCGTACGCCGGCGACGAGAGCTGCGACGGACCTCGACTGTCTCGGGGGGCACATATGCACGTTAGCCGACACCGGCCGTTTTCCACAGAGGGGCGGACGTTGTTTCTGCTGGTCAGATGATTAAGACCCGGTGAATTTGGGCATGCGCCTTTCCCGATGAGCGGCCAGTCCCTCGGCCATGTCGGCGGAGACCATGGTCACCGGCTGGGCCAAGGACTCCCAGCGCAGCGCGGCTTCCAGGTCCGAATGGTCCTGATTCAAGGCGACTTTGGTGAGCTTGGTGGCTATGGGGGCGTTGTGGGCAATGGTCGCCGCGATGGCCTCAACTTCCGACATGAGGTCATTTTTCAGGAAAGATCGGTTTACCAAACCTTTGGTGGCGGCTTCCTCCCCCAGGACCGTGCGGCCGGTCAGCAGCATCTCCCTCCCCAGCGGGCCTGCCTTGCGAGGCAGCAGGTACGTGGCCGCCATCCCCGGGTGCAGGCCGAGCTTCGTGAACGGGACCATCAGCTTGGCGTCGTCGGCCGCGTACACGAGGTCGCAGGCCAGCGCCACGCACAGCCCCGCGCCGATGGCGGGGCCGTTGACGGCGGCGATCGTCGGGACCTCCAGCTCGGTGACGCTCAGCCAGGTGCGGTAGAAGGCGAGCATGCGGTCGCGCAGCACGGGGACCGGCTCGACGCCGCGCTCGCCGAGCCAGGACAGGTCCCCGCCGGAGGAGAACGCGGTGCCCGCGCCGGTGACGACGACGCAGCGGACCGTCGTGTCCCGTTTGAGCGCCTCGATGGCGTCGCGCCAGGCGGCGGTCATGCCGTCCGTCATCGCGTTGCGCCGGTCGGGGCGGTTGAGGGTGATCAGTACGGTGCCGTCGTCCCGGTGGTCCAGCAGAAGTTCGGTCATGGGGGCGACCGTACAACGGCGTGCCGCCGGGCCAACCATCCGATCCCTGGACACATCGCTACGGACCTGCGGCGAAGTTATCCACAGGCGGAGGCTTAGGCGCTCGGGATCTTGAACCGGCATGGAAGTGTTGCGCGGCATGAGGCCACGTGTGAAACCCGCGCTCCGCCGGATCGCCCGCGACGCGCGCACCCTGCAGCTGGGCGCCCATCCCCTGCGGGCCGTCGTGCTGACCGGCCTGTCCCCGGCGGCCCGCGAATGGGTCGCCGGGCTCGACGGCGTCCGCGACCTCGACCAGGTGCTGCGCGACGGGGCGCGGGCCGGGCTGAGCGAGCCGGAGTGCCGGGCGCTGCTGGAGCGGCTGGCCTCGGAGGGCGTGCTGCACGACGCGAGCGTGCCCCCCGCCCGGCTGTCCCTGGGCGAACGTGATCGCCTGGAGCACGAGCTGGACGCCCTCGACCTCGCCGGCGGATCGGGGGGCTGGGTGGAGGGGTTCGCCCGGCGGCGTCGCTCGCGGGTGCGCGTCTACGGTGCGGGGCGGGTGGGGGCGCAGGTGGTGGCCCTGCTGGCGGGTGGCGGTGTGGGCACCGTCCGGGTCTTCGACCCCGGTCCGGTACGGGCGCGCGACATCACGCCGGGCGGGCTCACGTGGACGGAGCTGGGGTTGAGCCGGGAGGAAGGGGCCGTCGCCGTCGCCCGCCGCCTCACCTCAGGTCAGCCGCCTCGGCCGGGGGGGGGGGGGGGGGGGGGGGGGGGGGGGTCG
>NZ_JAHKRL010000152.1 GCF_019396405.1 Nonomuraea rhizosphaerae
CCAGGGCCTCGACCGCGCGCGACCCCGGCTCGCCGCTGCCGATCGTGGGCAGCGGCGAGGACATGTGCTGGTTGATCGGGTCGTCGGAGGAGAGCCGCCCGCGGTAGAGGGCCTCCAGCAGGTCGCGCTCGACGATCGAGCCGACCACCTCGGCCGCCATGACCGGCGGCTCCTCCTTCATCACCGGTAGCTGCGAGACGGAGTACTCGCGCATGATCTCGATGGCCGTGCCCACCGACTCGTGCGGGTGGACGTGCACGAACGACGGCAGCCCCACCCCCTTGCGCGCCAGCACGTCGCCCACCAGCCCCTCGTCGGAGGTGGTGATGAGGAAGCCGTAGTCGGCCATCCAGTCGTCGTTGAAGATCTTGGACAGGTAGCCGCGGCCGCCGTCGGGCAGCAGCACGACCACCTTGCCGTCGGGGCCGGCCTGGGCCGCGACCTGGAGCGCCGCCACCACGGCCATCCCGCAGGAGCCGCCGACGAGCAGCCCCTCCTCGCGGGCGAGCCTGCGGGTCATGTTGAAGGAGTCCTTGTCGGACACCGCGATGATCTCGTCGCAGATCTTGGTGTCGTACGTGGCCGGCCAGATGTCCTCGCCGACGCCCTCCACCAGGTAGGGCCGCCCCGACCCGCCCGAGTACACGGAGCCCTCCGGGTCGGCGCCGACGATGCGGACCCGCCCGCCGGAGACCTCCTTGAGGTAGCGGCCGGTGCCGCTGATCGTGCCGCCGGTGCCGATGCCGGCCACGAAGTGGGTGATCTGCCCCCCGGTCTGCTCCCAGATCTCGGGACCGGTCGAGTGGTAGTGGGAGTCGGGGTTGTTGACGTTGGAGTACTGGTCCGGCTTCCAGGCGTTGGGCACCTCGCGGGCCAGCCGGTCGGAGACCGAGTAGTAGGAGTCGGGGTGGTCGGGCGAGACGGCCGTCGGGCAGACCACGACGTCGGCCCCGTACGCGCGCAGCACCGCGATCTTGTCCTGGGCCACCTTGTCCGGCACCACGAACAGGCACCGGTACCCCTTCTGCTGCGCCACGATGGCCAGACCGACGCCGGTGTTGCCGGACGTGGGCTCGACGATCACGCCACCGGGCCGCAGCTCCCCCGACGCCTCGGCGGCCTCGATCATGCGCACCGCGATGCGGTCCTTGACCGACCCGCCCGGATTGAAGTACTCGACCTTGGCGAGCACCTGGGCGGGCAGGCCGGAGGAGACCTTGTGCATCCTGACGAGCGGAGTGTTGCCCATGAGCTCAACCAGGGAATCGTAAACGCGCACCGAGGTGTTCACCTTCTTTGCCGAAGCTTGATCAGCTTGCCGAGCGCCGAGAGCCCGTGGGGGTGGGGGACGCTCGGCTAGTTTTTCAAGCAAACGCTACCGCCGAGTCAGGTCGAGGGGAGCAACGCACGTGGTCTGGGCAGCGGGCATGGCGCGCGCGGCGCGCAGGATCGCGACGGCCGCGGCGCTCGGTGGCGGAGGGCTGACGGTCCTCGGCGCCACCGCGTACGGCCTCCTGATGGCAGAGAGCCTGGTCGCCAGGCGGGTGATCGGCCGGCCGCACGGCCTGGAAGGGCCGCCGTCCGACGGCGTGTACGGCGAGTTCACCGGCCTGTCGCTCACCCTGGCCATGCTCGGCGACTCCACCTCCGTCGGCCTGGGCATGGCCGACCCGGCGAGAACCCCCGGCGCGCTGCTGGCCAACGGCCTGGCCGCCGTCGCCGAACGCCCGGTGCGGCTGTGCGTGGTCGGCAAGTCCGGGGCCCCGTCCGCCGAGCTCGACGGCCAGGTGGACAAGGCGCTGAAGGCGGATCCCGACATCGCCGTCATCTTCGTCGGGGCGAACGACGTCACCACCCAGACCCCGCCCGCCGTCGCCGTGCGGCACCTGGGCAAGGCGGTGCGCCGGCTGCGCGACGCGGGCGCGGAGGTGGTCGTGGGCACCTGCCCCGACCTGGGCACCGTGCGGCCCATCGGGCAGCCGCTGCGCTGGGTGACGCGGCGCTGGAGCCGTCAGCTCGCCGCCGCCCAGACGGTCGCGGTGGTGGACGCGGGCGGCCGTACGGTGGCGTTCGCCGACCTTCTGGGGCCGGAATTCGCTACAAACCCGGGCGAGATGTTCGGACCGGATCGTTTCCATCCATCTGACCGAGGTTACGCACAGGCCGCTTACGCGGTGCTACCTTCTGTATGCGCCGCGTTGGGGCTGTGGCCAGAGCCGCGGCCCGCTCGCGGCGAAGGACTGCAACCGATCTACCTTGCGGCGGCCACGGCCGCGGAGGAGTCCGGCACCGAGGTCTCCGCGACCCGGGTCGCCGGGCGGGCGACGGGTCCCCACGGCAAGTGGGCGACGCTGTTCCGCCGGCGGCTGGGGGAAACGGCCAACGACGCCTGACCCCGGTCACTCTCCGCACCGGAGCCGCCACGCCTCGTCCCCTTTGGAGTGGATTGCTCGTGCTCCGGCCCTTCGCCAACGCCGCCCTAGCCCTCGCCCTCACCGGACTCACCGGAGCCCTCGCCGGTTGCTCCGGCAGCGACGCGGCCACGGCGGACTTCCCGACCTGGCAGAACACCGGATTCGACGCGGTCAGCCGGATGGCGGCCGCGGGTGGAGTCGTCACGGCCACCTCCATGAAGCCCGACGGCACGCTGGAGACCGTCGCGCTCGACCTCGCCAAGGGCACGAAGCTGTGGGCCCACCCGGCCACCATGGCCGGCCGGCTGCCCGGCATGGGCGTCTCCGCGCCCGCCATCGTCGAGACCACGCCCGGCCAGGCCGCCGTCGTCGCGCTCGACCCGGCCAAGAGGGGCCGCTGGAACGCCACCCTCGTCGCCCGCGACGCGCGCACCGGCCGGCAGAAGTGGACCCGGCCCGTGCACTCGACGTTCGGCCCGCAGCGCTGCGGCCCGTACGTCTGCCTGTCCGAGCACACCGCCCTCGCCAACGCGCGCGTCGTCGTGCTCGACCCGGCCACGGGCAAGCAGATGTGGAAGCTGCCGGGAATCGCCGAGGTCGAGTGGTCCGACCCCACCCGGGTGCTGATGCTCCGCCTGGCCTCCAACCCGATGATCGAGTCGTACGAGCTGAAGACCGGCAAGCTGCAGTGGCAGCAGCCCATCGAGCAGGCGCTCGGGCCGGGCATCGACATGTCGGGCGGCTGGGCGTTCGGCTCGACCGGCGACAACCTGATCGGCTACGTCGCCCCCTACACCAACCCGCGGACCAAGAAGGTGTCCACGTTCGGGCTGTTCTCCATCAAGATCGGCGACGGCGCGATCAACTGGATGCGGCCCTCCGTCGTGCGCGTCTACCCCAGCGGCAGCCCCGGCTACGCCCCGGTCGTACGGCCGGTGGACCAGCAGGGCGTGTACGGCGGCTTCGCCCGGCTCGACTCCGGGAGCGGCCGGGTCGTGGGGCAGATCACCGCCTCCGAGGTGCCCGGCTCCGGCTGGTGGCTGGCCTTCCCCGACCGCATGGAGAAGCTGGGCTTCCTCAAGCACAACGCCAAGGGGTCGGCGTTCGACCTGACGACCGGCGAGGCGGTGCCGGTGGACGAGCAGCGCGGCTGGTCGTTCTGCGTCACCGACCCCAAGCCGCTGCCGTTGCGCGGGCAGGCGCCCGGGTTCTACTCGATCGCGGCCGTCTGCGAGTACGACCTGGCGAGCGGCAAGCGCGCCGCCACGCCGTCGGCGCCGCCGTCGTGGTTCACCGGCAGCCAGGGCGGGTGGCGGCTGTGGCGGGACGAGAAGGGC
Organism: Nonomuraea rhizosphaerae; assembly: GCF_019396405.1. Lineage (GTDB taxonomy): Bacteria > Actinomycetota > Actinomycetes > Streptosporangiales > Streptosporangiaceae > Nonomuraea > Nonomuraea rhizosphaerae. The sequence goes on from NZ_JAHKRL010000152.1 coordinate 3,752, forward strand.
GCCATGCACGGCATCAACGACGGGACGGCCACGGCGCCGGGAATGTACGGCTGACGGCCCCTCCGGCGCCCCTCGGCCGCGCCCCCTCGCTCCCGCACCGCCACTCCCGCCCGTACGGGCTGAGGCGGTTGGAGAAGAGGCAGCCCGTACAGGCTGAGGCCTTCGGGAGGAACAGCTCGCGCGACTCCTTCTCCTCTCCGAGGGCCCTTCGGCCGCGCGGCCGAATTACTGGAATATAGTTCTAAGAGCTGACCAACCCAGGAGGGATCATGCCTGAAGCCGTGATCGTGGCGACGGCCCGCTCACCCATCGGACGCGCCTTCAAGGGATCGCTCAAGGACATCCGTCCGGACGACCTCACCGTGCAGATGATCAAGGCGGCGCTCGCCAAGGTGCCGCAGCTCGACCCCACGACGATCGACGACATCATGCTCGGCTGCGGCCTGCCCGGCGGCGAGCAGGGCTTCAACATGGCCCGCGTCGTGTCGGTGCTGCTCGGCCTCGACGGCGTGCCCGGCACCACGGTCACCCGCTACTGCTCCTCGTCCCTCCAGACCACCAGGATGGCCTTCCACGCCATCAGGGCGGGCGAGGGTGACGTGTTCGTCTCGGCGGGCGTGGAGACGGTCTCACGCTTCGCCAAGGGCAGCTCCGACTCCCTGCCCGACACGCAGAACCCGATCTTCGGCGAGGCGGTCGAGCGCAGCAAGTCGTTCGGCGAGGGCGGCCACACGTGGCACGACCCGCGCGAGGACGGCACGGTCCCCGACATCTACATCGCCATGGGCCAGACCGCCGAGAACCTGGCCCAGCTCAAGGGGGTCAGCCGCCAGGAGCAGGACGAGTTCGGCGTCCGGTCTCAAAACCTGGCCGAGAAGGCGCTGGCCGACGGCTTCTGGCAGAAGGACATCACCCCGGCGACGATGCCCGACGGCACCGTGGTCGAGAAGGACGACGGGCCGCGCGCCGGCACCACGTACGAGGCCGTGGCCGGGTTGAAGCCGGTCTTCCGCCCCGACGGCACGGTCACGGCGGGCAACTGCTGCCCGCTGAACGACGGCGCCGCCGCGGTGGTCGTGATGAGCGACACGCGCGCGGCCGAGCTGGGCATCACGCCGCTGGCGCGGATCGTCTCCACGGGCGTCACGGGCCTGTCCCCCGAGATCATGGGGCTGGGGCCGGTCGAGGCGTCGAAGCAGGCGCTCTCGCGCGCGGGCATGGCGATCGAGGACGTCGACCTGGTGGAGATCAACGAGGCGTTCGCCGCGCAGGTGATCCCCTCGTACCAGGACCTGGGCATCGACCTCGACCGGCTGAACGTCAACGGCGGGGCGATCGCGGTGGGCCACCCGTTCGGCATGACAGGCGCCCGCATCACCTCCACGCTGATCAACAGCCTGCGCCACCACGACAAGAGCATCGGGCTCGAGACCATGTGCGTGGGCGGCGGCCAGGGCATGGCGATGATCCTGGAGCGCCTGTCCTAGAGAAGCCGGGTGAGGAGCCGGCCGTCATCCGTGGCGGTCGGGTCCCGCCTTGGTGGGAGTGATCCGCAGGACGACCCGGCGCTCGCGCTCCATGGCCGTCCGGTAGTCGTCCCAGTCGGGGTGCTCGCCGGAGATCCCGCGGTAGTAGGCCACCAGCCGGTCCATCGCCTCCGGCAGTGACACGATCTCCGCCTCGCCCTCCACCTGGATCCAGGATCCGTAGAAGGCGTCCGTGAAGGCGCAGATCGCCACGCGGGCGTCGGCGCGGATGTTGCGGGTCTTGGTCGCGGTCTCCCTGGTGCTGACGACGAGACACCCGTCGTCGTCCACTCCGACCGCGACCGGCGACATCTGGGGCCGCCCGTCGGAGTGCCTGGTCAGGAGGATGGCGCGGTGGTTCTTCCTGAGGAAGTCGCGCGCGGCGTCTAGTTCCATGCCCCCATGATTACGCGCCCGTGCCGAGGGCACGGGCGCGGGTCGGTCGGGGTGGGCTCTACAGGAAGCCCATGCGGTTATGGCGGTACCGCTCGTGTTCGTGCACGATCGCGGCGGCGTAGCCATGGGTGAGCCCGTGCTCGTCGGCGAGCCAGTTGGCCCGTTCGTCGCACCTCAGGAAAGCCGGGCCGTTGTCGATGGCTTGAAACCACTCGGGGAGTTCGCGTCCCGTTATCGATGGGACCCTTGCGATGAGCTTCGTCTGCGTCTCCGGTGAGTGGTTCAAGGACATGGGCACCTCCACGGATTAAGGTCCTTTGCTCGACACTGCAACACGTCCCCCAGAAAGACAAGCCCCAACCTGGGACCATTTTGTGACGGGCCGTAGATTTTCGGTCGCGCAAAGAGAAGGGCCCCGCCGGATCGACGGGGCCCGGAAGATCGACGATCAGTCGCTGCGGGTGAAAATGGCGATGAACCGCAGGACCTCAAGGTAGATCCACACCAGGGTCAGGGTGAGCCCGAAGGCGCACTGCCAGGCGAACTTCTCCGGAGCGCCCTGCTTGACGCCCTCCTCGATCGAGTTGAAGTCGAGCAGGAGGAAGAAGCAGCCGGCCAGGATCATGACCACGCTGAAGATGAAGCCCATCGCGCTGTCGGTGCGCAGGCCGAGCCCGCCCGGGACGAAGAAGCCGACGATGAAGTTGACCAGCGACAGGCCGAGGAGCGCGATGACCGCGGCGATGCCGTATCTGACGAACTTCGGTGTCACCCGGATGATCCGCAGCGCGTAGACGGTCAGCACCGCGGCGAAGGCGAACATGGTGCCGAGCACCGCCTGGAGCACGATGCCGTTGTAGGCCGACTCGAAGACGCTGCTCACCGCGCCGAGGAAGACCCCCTCGAACGCGGCGTAGCCGAGGATCAGCGCCGGGTTGGTGCTCATCGTGAACGAGGCGATCAGCCCGAGGACGAGCGCGACGACGGCGGCGCCGATGGCCACGCCGACCGGCACGTCGAAGTACCAGGCGGCGGCCGCGGTCACGACGAGCGTGCCCAGGGTCATGAAGCCGCGCATCACGACGTCGTCGAGGGTCATGGCCCGGAAGGCGGGCTGGGTCGGGGGCGCGTACGACGGGGAGTCGTACATGTTCTGCAGCTGGCTGGGGGTGGGTGCGGGCCCTTGCCATCCCTGCTGCTGTCTGGTCCTGCTGAAAACGGGGTTCTTGCTCTCCATCGCTGCCTCCTGTGCGCCGAGCTTATTGGACCCGGCGTCACCTAGGTCAACTCGCGCCAGATCTATGTGGTTTCGAGACTTCAGCAGCGTGACAACGAACAGGTGCGGCGCCGAGTTCCCGCGGTTACCGTGCGTTGTTTATTGCAGCATTTCCTCTGGTAGATGCGGGTGCCCCCGGCGGGATTCGAACCCGCACTACAACCCTTTTAAGGGGTTTGCCTCTGCCTTTGGGCTACGGGGGCGCCGCAATCATACGAAACGGACCATGCTTCCGAGGAGCACAACTTCGCATCAGGCGTCACAACTGTGAAGTCTGCGGTGAAGTGATAGCGCTCCTGGCACTCTGTCCAGGAAGAGTATGCCGTCCAGATGGTCCAGTTGATGCTGAATGCACCTAGATTCGAATGCATCCGCCTCGATGGTGACGGGATCTCCCGTTCCAGGCAAGCGCCCGAGCACAGTGATTCGAGTTGCTCGCCTGACATCTCCTGTCAGACCGGGGATCGAGGCACACCCTTCGCGCCCGTCGTGCCAGCGGGAGGCCTCCGCGAGGCGAGGATTGACCATGACGCGCTCTCCGGCCCACGACCGACCTCCCGGGTGGCCGCGGGTGTCGAAGGCGATGAGCCGCCAACTCAGGCCGATCTGGGGGGCGGCCAGCCCGGCCGTCCCCCTCGCGTTCCTGAGGGTGGCGAGAAGGTCGGCCGCGGCGGCGACCACGCGGGGGTCCGTGGGGTCCACCTGCTGGGCGGGGACCGACAGGAGCGGGTGCGGGGCGCCGAGCACCTGCCGGGCGGTGCCGCCCGACGGGTTCACAGGAGGTCCGGTTCGACGGGGCGGAAGGTTATCTCCGAGTCGAGGCCCGAGCCGACCTCGGCCAGCCCGCGCATGAGCCCGGCCACGTCCACCCGCTCGGGCAGCTCGACGTCGGCGATGAGGACGTACAGGCGCCCGGTGAGCCTGGTGCTCATGCCGGTGATGTTGCCGCCGACCGAGGCCAGCTCGGCGCTGATGGCCGAGATGATGCCGGGGCGGTCGGGCCCGTGCACGGTCAGCACGTAACCGAGCCCGTCGGACTGGCCGCGGAAGTAGCGGCGGGCCTCGACGGCAGAGGCGGTCACCACCAGGTCCGGGCCGCACAGGTGCTTGCCCAGCTCCTCGGCGCTCAGGTCGCCCGAGACCAGCAGCATCATCGCGACGTGGCCGCCGAGCAGCGTCATGGTCGAGTCCTGGATGTTCGCGCCGCAGTCCGCGAGCGAACCGGTGACCGCGGCGATCACGCCGGGCCGGTCCATGCCGAGCACGGTCACCGCTGAGAGCCCCACCCGAGTGCTTCCTCTCCCTAGAGATCGAGGATGCCGGAACGCCCCGGCGCGATCGCACCGGGGCGCTGCCGTACGCGGGCTAGCGGCGGGTCGTCGCGACGGCGGCCCTGAACCCGTCACGGGGATGCTCCATCTCACCCAGTGAGATGGTCTCCCGCTTGAAGAACAGGGCGAGCGTCCAGTCCACGACGACACGGACCTTGCGGTTCAGCGTCGGCACCCGCGACAGATGGTAGGTGCGGTGCATGAACCACGCAGGGAATCCGCGAAGCTTGACGCCATAGACGTTCGCGACGCCCTGGTGCAGGCCGAGACCGGCAACCGATCCGACGTACTTGTGGCGGTAATCCACCAGTTCCTCACCGCGGAGGTGGCGGACCAGGTTGTCGGCGAGCACCTTGGCCTGGCGTACGGCGTGCTGGGCGTTGGGGGCGCAGTACTGGCCCGGGTTCGTCACGTCGGGCACGCCGGCCGCGTCGCCGGCGGCGAAGGCGTCGGTGACGCCCGCGACGGTCAGCTTGGTCGTGGTCTTGACGCGGCCGCGCTCGTCGAGCGGCAGGCCGCCGCCGCCGACCACCGGGCTGGGCTTGACGCCCGCGGTCCAGACGAGGGTCTCGGCCTCGAACTTGGTGCCGTCCGAGAGCACCACGTGGCCGTCCTCGCACGACTCCAGGCGGGTGTCGAGCTTCACCTCGATGCCGCGCTCGCGCAGCTGCTCCAGCGTCCAGGCGCCCATCTCGGGGCCGACCTCGGGCAGCACCCGGTTGGTGGCCTCCACGAGGACCCAGCGGATGTCGGCCGGCTTGATGTTGCGGTAGTAGCGGGTCGAGTGCTTGGCCATGTCCTCCAGCTCGGCCAGCGCCTCGACGCCGGCGAAGCCCGCGCCGACCACCACGAACGTGAGCGCCCTGCGGCGCACCTCGGGGTCGTCGGTCGACTCGGCCACGTCGAGCAGGTGCAGCACGCGGTTGCGCAGCGCGATGGCCTCGCCCACGGTCTTGAACCCGATGCCGATGTCGGTCAGGCCGGGGATCGGCAGGGTGCGCGAGATCGAGCCCGCGGCCATCACGATGACGTCGTAGGCGATCCGGCGCGGCTCGCCCTCGGCGGGCTGGAAGGTGACGGCGCGCTCCTCGTGGTCGACCTCGGTGACCGTGCCGTTGAGCACGCTCACCTGTGGCAGCACGCGGCGCAGCGGGGCGACCATGTGGCGCGGGGACAGGTTGCCGGCCGCCGCCTCGGGGAGGAACGGCTGGTAGGTCATGTAGGACTGGGGGTCGATGATCGTGATGCGCACCTCGTTGTCGCGCAGCTCCCTGCGAAGCCTGCGCTGCAGCCGCAGTGCCGTGTAGAGGCCGACGTAACCGCCGCCGACGATGAGAATGTGCTTGTTCATCCTGCGTCCCCATCCCTTAGTGGGAGCTTGTGAAACCATTCACAAGGTTAGAACAAGCGGCTCGGCCATGCCATTCCTCGGACGGTGGGACGCGTCACATTCCCAGTTCGCGGGCCCTGGCGAAGACGTCGTCGAGCATCTGGGCGGTGACGCGGCCGGTGAAGGTGTTCTGCTGGCTGGGGTGGTAGCAGCCGATCAGGGTCGCCTCACCGGCCCGCACCTCCACCCCGTGGCCGAACGGCGGCCTGCTGGACGGCAGCTTGTACCCGGCCTGCCTGAGCGCCGGCCACATGGCCTGCCAGGCGAACCCGCCGAGCGCGACGACCACCCGCGCCGACGGCCTGGTCAGCTCCAGCTCGCGGGCCATCCACGGGAAGCAGGCGCGCTTCTCCTCGGGCGTCGGCTTGTTCGCCGGCGGGGCGCAGCGCACCGACGCCAGCATCCTGGCGCCGATCAGCTTCTGGCCGTCGCCCGCGTACGCGCTGGTCTCCTGCGCGGCCAGGCCGACGCGGTGCAGCGAGGCGAACAGCCAGTCGCCGCTGCGGTCGCCGGTGAAGATCCGCCCGGTCCTGTTGCCCCCGTGCGCGGCGGGCGCCAGCCCGACGATCAGGACGCGCGGCTCCTCCTCGCCCCACCCGGCGATCGGCCGCCCCCAGTACGTCTCGTCCGCGAACGCCCGCCGCTTCACCTCGGCGACCTCCTCGCGCCACTCCACCAGGCGGGGACAGGCCCGGCAGACCGACTGGGCGGCCGTCAGCTCCGCGAGCGTGCCGCAGCCGGCGGCGAGGCGGCGCACGTCCTCGGGATCCAGCGCGACCGGCGTGTCAGCGCTCGCCGGGTCGTCGGGCCAGCCGGTGCCAGGAGGTACGAAACTCATGACACCGATGGTGCCCGATCGTTCACCTGGTGGGGGACGCCGAGGGTGACGGGGCGGGGCAGAGAGCGGGCACGGGCGCCCTGGCCGTCGCGTAGGCGACGTCCGGATCGGGACTGTACTCCGCCCCCATGACCGCGACCGCCAGCACCAGGACGCCCGCCAGGTTCAGGGCGGTCGCGACCGTGACAACGAGCACGCCCCTCGCGCGCCTGCCCATCCACACCGACGCCCAGACGGCGACGGCCACCAGCGCCCAGCCGAACAGGTCGTCGGGCACCAGCAGCCGCGGGCCGGTCAGCATCGTGAGCACGAACAGTCCCAGCACGTAACCGCGCAGCACCCACCATCCGGGCCGCAGCTCGGCCAGGAAGCCCGTCAAGCTCCGGTAGACCTCCTGCTCCAGCAGCCTGGCCCGCCATGCCCCGGCGCTCTCCCGCAGGCGGGAGCGGCGCCCGCGGGCCCTCGGCGAGCGCTCCTCGTAGGCGGCCAGCAACTCCTCCGCGTACGTCTCCGGCGGGCCCAGCCGCTGCTCCAGCGGCACGTCCGACTCCGCCGCGATCTCGGCCAGGTGGTCGTCGAGATCCTCCAGCAACTCCTCGCGCTCCGGGTGGCCGGCCAGGGCCTCGCGCACGGCCTGGGCGTACTGGTCGGGGGTGGTCATGCTTGCCCCTCCTTGAGCAGGGATGCCATGGTGGCCGCGAACGAGGTCCAGGTCTTGGCCGACGAGGCGTACATCGCCCGGCCGGCGTCGTTGAGGCCGTAGTACTTGCGGTGCGGCCCCTCGTCGGAGGCCACCACGTACGAGGTGAGCGCCCCGGCCTTGTACAGCCGGCGCAGGGTGCCGTACACGGAGGCGTCGCCGACGTCGTCGAGCCCGGCCTCCCTCAGCCTGCGCAGCACGTCGTAGCCGTAGCCGTCGCGCTCGTCGAGCACCGCGAGGACGGCCAGGTCGAGCACGCCCTTGAGCAGTTGACTGCTGTCCACGCTATGCACACTACTACGCAAAGCGCAGTAGTGGCAAAGGAAAAACCGGGTGGCGCCCCGAGGAGCGGCCACCCGGTTCAGTCACACCTGATCAGGCACCCTGGTCGGCGACCGGCTTCGGGCAGCTCACCGAGAAGGAGGTGGACGAGGAGGCGCTGCCGGGGCTGTAGACCACGAGCTGCACAGAGCCCTTGGTCTCGGAGGCGTTGTGCGCCCCCGCGATGCCCCAGGTCACCTCGACGCTGCCGTTGACCTGACGCGTCAGGTCCGGGTTCTCGCGCTTGCCGTCGACCACCCAGTAGTACTTCACGGTGGTCGGGGCGGAGCTGGAGATCGTCGCCTTGAAGTCGACGCCCGGGCCGCGCTTGTCGGCGCAGAAGTCGTTGCGCTGGCCGACGGAGATGCCGGAGACCGAGACCTTCGGCGCCGGAGCCTGGCACGCGGCGTAGGACTGCGTGACGGAGTCGTTGTTGCGCGGACCGGAGACCGTCAGGGTCACCCTGCCGCCCTTCGTCGCGTCACCGCTCAGCACGCGGTCCGACAGCTGCACGGTGCGAGAGCCCTCGCGACCGAAGAACAGGTCGCCCGTGTCGACGGGCCGGCCGTTGACCGACCACACGTACTCGACCCGCGCGCGGCCGGTCGAGGAGACGGTGGCGTGCGCGCCGACCTTGCAGCCGTCGTTGTTGGTCGCGGTCACCAGACCGGAGGCCGAGACCCTGGCCACGGGCGCGGGGTGCTCGTCCTTGCACAGCACCTTGTAACCGGCGCTGTCAGACGAGTACGTGCGGGCGCCCCAGGCCTGGAGCACCGCGTAACCGCGCTCGCTCTCACGCGGCGAGTACCCGAAGTACACCTTCCGCGCGTTGTACACCTTGACCTTGCCGGAGTCCACGACCCGGCCGTTGAGCACCCAGCGGTACCTGACCCACGCGGGGTCGGCGGTCCTGATCAGGCCCTTGAAGCCGATCTTGGTGCCCGGGGTGCAGGACCCCACGTACGAGCTGGGGTCGGCCCAGGCGCTGACCGAGACCCGGTTCCTGTGCTTCTTCTCGATGATCACCTTCGAGCAGGTGACCGAGAAGTAGCCCTTCTTGGAGGTCACCTTGCGCGGACCGAGGACCTGGACGGCCTCCCAGCCCTTGACGTCCTCGTCGAACGTCAGGCGCTCCTTGACCTTGATCGCCTTGGTGCCGTGGCCCTTGAGGCTCAGCACCTTGACCTTGCCCTTGGATCCGTCGCCGTGGAGCCAGCGATAGGCCAGCTTGGTCCTGCCGTCCAGCTTGACCTTGACGGTGGCCGAGACGTCCACCGCAGCCGGACAACCGCCCTCGTAGTCGCGGGTCGCCGCCCTGGGCGTCGACACCGATACCTTGGGCGTGGTCTTGGTCGAGGCGGTGGCGGCAGTGGCCTTGGCCGCCGCCACCTCGGTCGACGCCTGCGCGGGAGCGGCTGCCAGCCCCGCGAGCACGGCGCCCAGCACGGCGGCGGAGGCCCCGACGGCCGCCGCTTTACGCGCTAAGGGAGAGGACTTCATGGTGAGAGTGCTCCATTCCGTTAGGGAAAAGATGCGCTCGGGAACGGTCGCCACGCCGACACCATCCGTGTCCGGCGATATGACAAAGCCCCCGTATTGCACCATTACCTAAGCACAAAACTGATTGCACACTCAACATGGCAGCACAACCCAAATGTCCAGATTTGGTCATGCATATCAGGCAACCGAGTAGGCAATTCCATCCAAGATGTCGTGTTCGCTGACGACGACCTGGGAAAATGCGAAACGGCTCACCACTCGGTCCAGAATCAGGGCTCCCGCGCCAATCACATCAACTCGTCCGGGATGCATCACCGGAATCCCCGCGCGATCACCATGGGTCATGGCCAGCAGCCGCCGCGTGACGTCGTGCACCTGCTCGGCGCTCACCCGGGAGTGATGGATCCGCTCCGAGTCGTAGGCGGGCAGGTCGAGCGCGATGCCCGCGACGGTCGTGACGGAGCCGGCCAGCCCCACGAGCGTGTGCGCCCGCTGGACCGGCACCTCCCGCTCCACCCGGTCGAGCGCCGCGTCGATGTCGGCCGTCAGCGCCCGCAGCGCCTGGGCGGACGGCGGGTCACCCGCGTCGCGCAGATGCCGCTCGGTCAGGCGCACACAGCCGATGTCGACCGACAGCGCGCCGTCGACGTGCTCGGAGCCGACGACGAACTCGGTCGAGCCGCCGCCGATGTCCACGACCAGGTAAGGGGGCAGCGGCCCCTGCGGCATCTCCGTCTCCGGCGACAGCCGCAGCAGCCCTCTGGTCGCCCCGGTGAACGACAGCTCGGCCTCCTCGGCGCCCGTCACCACCTCGGGGTCGACGCCGAAGATCTCCCGTACGCCGTCGGCGAACTCCTGCCGGTTGGCCGCGTCGCGGGTCGCGCTGGTGGCCACCACCCGGGTCGCCGTGGCGCCGTGCTGGTCGATGAGCTTGCGGTAGGAGCGCATCGCGCCGAACGTCCGCTCCAGCGCGTCGGGCGCCAGGCGCCCCGTCCTGTCCACGCCCTGGCCCAGGCGGACGATCTCCATCCGCCGCTCTACGTCCGTGAACTCCTCCTGGTCGCCGACGTCGGCGATCAGCAGGCGCACGGAGTTGGTGCCGCAGTCGATGGCGGCTACACGCATGGTCCGTCACTCCACCACTCGGGGAGTGCGTCCAGCGCCTCCCGGCCGAACGGGTTGGCCCCCGGCACCGCCAGCTCGTGCGCGACGAGCGCGTGCAGGCACTTGACCCGCGACGGCATGCCGCCGGTGCTCTGCATGTCGCGCGGCAGCGGCTCCATGCCCTCGTCGTCGGCCGCCTTGTCGCGCCTGGCCACGTAGTCGTCGTGCGCGGCCCGGTAGGCGGCGGCCAGCTCCGGGTCGCCGGCCAGCCTGGCCTGCATCTCCCGCATCAGCCCCGAGCCCTCCAGCGTGCCGATCGCCGAGGCGGCCCTGGGGCAGGTCAGGTAGTAGAGGGTGGGGAACGGCGAGCCGTCGGGCAGCCGCGGCGCCGTCTCCACCACGTCGGGGTTGCCGCACGGGCAGCGGTGCGCCACCCCGCGCAACCCTCTCGGCGGGCGGCCCAGCTGCTGGTGCACCGCCTCGACGTCGCTGCTCTCCAAAGCTCTCCTTGTCATGAGGTGGGTCGCGTCGTGAAGCGGGTCATCCTGCCTTACGGCCTGTGCCCGCGTCGGCCGCCTCCACCGACTCCCACAACGTCTGGTACCACGGCGGGGTCTGCGCCGGCTGCTTGACCGCCGCCTGGCCCGTGCTCGGCTTCGGGTCCATGACCACGTAGCACTTCTCGCCGGGCCCGCAGTAGTGCAGCCGCTCCTTGGAGGCGCGCTTGATCCAGTTGGGGTCGCGGATCTGCTCCGCCTGGGCGGCCAGCGCCCTGCGGTCGGCCTCGACCCGCGCCTTCTCCGCCTGCAGCTCCGCGATGCCGCGGCGCTGGGCGATGTACTCGCGCACCGGGTAGGCCAGGCTCATGGCGATCGCGCACACCACGATCGCGAGGATGGCGGCCCGACCGGTCAGCTGTGGCCTTCTCGCCAATGTCCCGCTTCCCTTCCGTCGCCGTTCCCTGGGTGGCTCGCGGCATACCCGCCATGCCGCGAGCCGTACCCGAAACTAGCGCCGGAAACGCGGGAATGCCGCGCGACCCGCGTAGCGGGCCGCGTCATCGAGAACTTCCTCGATGCGCAGGAGCTGGTTGTACTTGGCCACGCGGTCGGACCGGGCGGGCGCGCCGGTCTTGATCTGACCGCAGTTGACCGCCACGGCCAGGTCGGCGATCGTCGTGTCCTCGGTCTCGCCGGAGCGGTGGCTCATCATGCAGCGGTAGCCGCTGCGGTGGGCCAGGTCGACCGCGTCGAGCGTCTCCGACAGCGTGCCGATCTGGTTGACCTTGACCAGCAGCGCGTTGGCGGTGCCCTCGCCGATGCCGCGGGCCAGCCGCTCGGGGTTGGTCACGAACAGGTCGTCGCCGACGAGCTGCACCTTGTCGCCCAGCGCGTCGGTGATGGCCTTCCAGCCCGCCCAGTCCTCCTCGTCGAGGGGGTCCTCGATCGAGACGAGCGGGTAGTTGGCGACCAGGTCCTCGTAGAAGGCGATGATCTCCTGCGCCGACAGGCCCTTGCCGTCGATCGTGTAGACGCCGTCCTTGTGGAACTCCGAGGCGGCCACGTCGAGCGCCAGCGCCACGTCCTCGCCCGGCGTGTAGCCGGCCCGCTCGATCGCGACCAGGATCAGGTCGAGCGCGTCGCGGTTGGAGGGCAGGTTGGGGGCGAAGCCGCCCTCGTCACCCAGCCCGGTGGCGTAGCCCTTCTCCTTCAGCACGCCCTTGAGCGCGTGGTAGACCTCGGTGCCCATGCGCACGGCCTCGCGGAACGACTCCGCGCCGATCGGCGCGATCATGAACTCCTGGATGTCCACGTTGGTGTCGGCGTGGGCGCCGCCGTTGAGGATGTTCATCATCGGGACGGGCAGCAGGTGGGCGTTGGGGCCGCCCAGGTAGCGGAACAGCGGCAGCTCGGCGGCGTCGGCGGCGGCCTTGGCGACGGCCAGGGACACGCCGAGGATGGCGTTGGCGCCCAGCTTCGACTTGTTCGGCGTCGCGTCCAGGTCGATCATGATCTGGTCGATGATCCGCTGGTCCTCGGCCTCGACGCCGCTGATCTCCTCGAAGATCTCGTCGGTGACGGCGAGCACGGCCTTCTCCACGCCCTTGCCGCTGTAGCGGTCGCCGCCGTCGCGCAGCTCCACGGCCTCGAACTGGCCGGTCGAGGCCCCGCTGGGCACCGCCGCGCGGCCCCTGCTGCCGTCGTCGAGTATCACCTCGACCTCGACGGTCGGGTTGCCCCGGGAGTCGAGGATCTCGCGAGCGTATACGACCTCGATGGTAGCCACGGGTGAGCTCCTAAATCGAAAGGCAATCTGCGCTCAGAGCCTATCGGTAGGGCCGGGGTCGGCCTTCCCGGACTCCTCCCAGCGGCGCACCCGCTCGCGGTAGGCGCGGGCGGCGGCGCGCAGCTCGGCCTCGGCGTCGAGACCGGCCTCCTGCGCCCGGCGCACCAGGTCGAACAGCTCGCGCGCCACGCCCTGCCCCACGGCCGCGGCCAGCCCGTCGGGGGCCCCGCCGCGCTCGGCCCGGCGGACGAGCTGGGCGGCCAGCGACAGGGCGGGCTGCCCCAGGGGGACGCCGTCGAGCACCGACGGCCGCTCCCCCTTCGAGGCCCGCTCGGCCGCCTTGATGGCCTCCCAGTTGTCGTTCACCTCGTCGGCGGTGTCAGCCCGTACGGAGCCGAACACGTGCGGGTGGCGGCGCACCAGTTTGTCCACGATGCCCTCGGCCACGTCGTCCATGTCGAAGCCCTCGGCCACCCTGGCGTGGAAGACCACCTGCAGCAGCAGGTCGCCCAGCTCCTCGCGCAGCGCCGGGTAGTCGCCCTGCTCGATCGTCTCCAGGACCTCGTAGGCCTCCTCCAGCAGGTACGGGACCAGCGTCTCGTGCGTCTGCTTGCGGTCCCACGGGCACTCGGTGCGCAGCCGCTCCATCACCGCGACCAGGTCCAGCACGCGGGCGCCGGGCAGGTCGTACGAGCCCGGCACGACCTCGATCAGCGGCGGGTCCTCCATGGCGACGGCGGCGTGGCCGACGGCGCGCATGAAGTCCTCGCCGTCGGTGCCGAGCCACACGACGGTCTCCGACACGGCGCGGCGGGCCAGCCCCGCGGGGTCGGGCGTGCCGACCGACACCTCGATCCCGGCCTCGGCCAGGTAGGGAAGCTGAGGGTGGTCCTCGGAGCCGGTGAGCACCTCACCCGAGCCGAACGCCCGCCACGCCTGGTGGCTCAGCAGGCCCGGCGCCACCCTGGGCGAGGTAGTGACGATGACGAGCGGCACGGCTCAGCCCTGGGGCTGCTGTTGCTGCTGCTGTTGCTGTTGCTGCTGTTCGGCGGGCGAGGGGGCCGAGGCCTTGCCGAAGCGGCCCGCGTCGACGAAGCCCTGCTGGCCGATCGTGCCGTAGCGGGGGCTGAAGACCGGGGCGAGCGCGTTGTACTCGACCTTGAACTTGTCCACGGCCTGCTGGTTGTCGGAGCCGCCGAACTGCTCCAGCACCTTGTTCACGCCGAGCAGCGCCCGCAGGTAGGCCCGCGGGTTGGACGGGGCGACGGCCTTGGACAGCAGGTTCATCTCCGGGGTCTGCTGCTCGCCGGTCTCCTTGGCCGCGGTGTCGATCTCCGTCTCGGTGACCTGCACCCCGAACTTGTCGGCGAGCTGCTGCTGGCGGCTCTGCTCGGCCATCCGCGACAGGACGAACTGGTTGATCGACACGCCGAGCTGGCTCGGGTCGATGCTGGCCTTGCGCAGCGCGGCCTCGTACTCCTGGACGTTCCTGTTCAGGTCGCGCGACGAGATGCGCTCCTTGCCGACGACGGCCGCGGCGCCCGCCTCCATGGGCGAGGAGCAGGCGGTCAGCGCGAGGCCCGCCAGAGCGGCGGCCACGGCAACTTTTATCTTCACTTGCGTCCCTTTCCGACAAAAGACCGGCGCTAGCTTACCCGCGCGGGCTCCAAGAACATGGCCTCGACCAGGTCGCCGCACCATTTGAGCAGGTCGAGGTCACGCAACGGCTGCCCGCCCAGAGGCTTGGTCTTGGGCACCGGCACCAGCAACGTCTCCGCGGCCTGCTTGTAGATGGCCTTCTTGTACAACCGGTCCAGGCGCACCTGCTGCGACTCACGCAGCCTGGCCGGGCCGAACTTGATGTTCTGGCCCTGCAGCGTGACGTCGGTCAGCCCGGCCTGGCGGGCCCTGATCCGGAAGCGGGCGACCGCCAGCAGGTTGTCCACCTCGACGGGCGGCTTGCCGTAGCGGTCGGTCAGCTCGGCGCGCACCTCGTCGATGTGGATGTCGGCGGTGATGGCGGCGATCCGCTTGTATGCCTCCAGGCGCAGCCGCTCGGAAGTGACGTAGTCGTGCGGGATGTGCGCGTTGATCGGCAGCTCGACCTTGACGTCGTGGTGCTCCTCGGTCACCTCCTGGCCCGACAGCTTGGCCTTCTGCTCCTGCACGGCCTCGGCCATCAGCCGGACGTACAGGTCGAAGCCGACGCCCGCGATGAAGCCCGACTGCTCGGCGCCGAGCACGTTGCCCGCGCCGCGGATCTCCAGGTCCTTCATCGCGACGTACATGCCGGCGCCCATCTCGGTGTGCTGGGAGATGGTGGCCAGCCGCTCGTGCGCGGTCTCGGTGAGCGGCTTCTCCGGCGGGTAGAGGAAGTAGGCGTAGCCGCGCTCCCTGCCCCGCCCGACCCGGCCGCGGAGCTGGTGGAGCTGGGAGAGGCCGTAGTTGTCGGCCCGGTCGACGATCAGCGTGTTGGCGTTGGGCACGTCGAGGCCGGACTCCACGATCGTGGTGGAGACGAGCAGGTCGTACTCGCGCTCCCAGAAGCCGATCATGATCTTCTCGAGCTGGTGCTCGTTCATCTGCCCGTGCGCCACCGCGATGCGGGCCTCGGGGACCAGCTCGCGCAGGCGGGCGGCGACCCGGTTGATCGAGGCGACCCGGTTGTGGACGAAGAAGATCTGGCCGTCGCGCATCAGCTCCCGTCGGATGGCGGCGGCGATCTGCTTCTCGTCGTACGGGCCCACGAAGGTGAGGATCGGGTGCCGCTCCTCCGGCGGGGTCAGGATCGTCGACATCTCGCGGATGCCGGTCAGGCCCATCTCCAGCGTGCGCGGGATCGGCGTGGCCGACATGGCCAGCACGTCCACCTGCGTGCGCAGGTGCTTCATGGCCTCCTTGTGCTCGACGCCGAAGCGCTGCTCCTCGTCGATGATGATCAGCCCCAGGTCCTTGAACCTGACCTCCGGGCTGAGCAGCCGGTGGGTGCCGATGACCAGGTCGACGGCGCCCGTCCTGAGCCCTTCGAGGGTGGCCTTGACCTCGCCGTCGGTCTGGAAGCGCGAGACCGGCTTGAGCGTGATCGGGAAGCTGGAGAAGCGCTCGGTGAACGTCGACATGTGCTGCTGCACCAGCAGCGTCGTCGGCACCAGCACGGCCACCTGCTTGCCGTCCTGGACGGCCTTGAACGCCGCGCGCACCGCGATCTCGGTCTTGCCGTAGCCGACGTCGCCGCAGATCAGCCGGTCCATCGGGACGCCGCGCTCCATGTCGCGCTTGACCTCGTCGATGGCCTCCAGCTGGTCGCCGGTCTCGGCGTACGGGAAGGCGTCCTCCATCTCGCGCTGCCACGGCGAGTCGCCGGCGAAGGCGTGACCCGGCGAGGCCATGCGCGCGGAGTAGAGGCGGATCAGCTCGCCGGCGATCTCCTTGACCGCCTTCTTGGCCCGGGACTTGGCCTTGGCCCAGTCGGCGCCGCCCATCCGGTTGAGCGTCGGGGCCTCGCCGCCGACGTAGCGGGTGACCTCGTCGAGCTGGTCGGTGGGCACGTAGAGGCGGTCGCCCTTGGCGTACTCGATGACCAGGTACTCGCGGGTGGCGCCCTGGACGGTGCGCTGCACCATCTCGATGTAGCGGCCGACGCCGTGCTGCTCGTGGACGACGTGGTCGCCGACCTTGAGCTGGAGCGGGTCCACCATGTTGCGGCGGCGGGACGGCAGGCGGCGCATGTCCTTGGTGGAGGCCTTCTGCCCGACGAGGTCGAGGTGGGTGAGCACGGCCAGGCCGGGGGTGATGAACCCGTGCTCGATCAGCCCGGTCGTCACGTGGACGACCTTCGCCTCCGGCGGGTTGTCCAGATATTTCTCCAGACGGGCGGGAACGTCCACGCCCTTCAGGACCTCGACCATGCGCTCGGCCGGGCCGTGGCCCTCGCTGAGCAGCACGACCGCCTTGTCCTGGGCCAGCCAGCCCTTGACGTCGTCGAGCGCCTTCCTGGTGTCGCCCCGGTAGGCCTCGGAGTCCTGGGCGTCCAGCTCGATGCCGGCCCCGAACGGCGCCATCGTCCACCACGGCTGCCCGAGCACGTCGGCGTGGCCGCGGATCTCCTCAAGGGTGCGGAACGCCGCCGCGCCCAGGTCGATCGGCGCCTCGCCGCCGGCCGCCGCGTTGATCCACGAGGCCTCCAGGAACTCCTGCGAGGTGCGGACGAGTTCCTCGGCCCGTCCCCTGATCCGCTCGGGATCGCAGACGAACACCGCGGCCCGCGCGGGCAAGTGGTCCAGCAGCAGGTCCATGTCGCCGGCCAGCACCGGCGCGAACGCCTCCATGCCCTCCACCGGCGTGCCCTCGGCGAGCTGGTCGAGCACCTCCAGCAGCGCCGGGTGCTCCCTGGCCAGCTCCCGCGCCCGCTGCCGCACCTCGGGCGTCAGCAGCAGCTCACGGCACGGCGGCGCGAACAGCCCGCCGTCGGCCGCCTCCAGCGAGCGCTGGTCGGCCACCTTGAACCAGCGGATCTCCTCGACCGTGTCGCCCCAGAACTCCAGCCGCAGCGGATGCTCCTCGGTCGGCGGGAACACGTCCAGCAGGCCGCCGCGCACGGCGACCTCGCCGCGCTTCTCCACCATGTCGACCCGGTGGTAGCCGTTGTCGACCAGCCGCTCGACGACCTCTTCCAGGTCGGCGTCGTCGCCCGCGCGCAGGCGGATCGGCTCCAGGTCGCCCAGGCCCTTCACGATCGGCTGCAGCAGCGCCCTGATCGGCGCCACCACCACGCTCAACGGCCCGGCCGCCGGGTCGTCCTTGATCGGGTGCGCCAGTCGGCGCAGCACGGCCAGCCGCTGCCCGACGGTGTCGCTGCGCGGCGAGAGCCGCTCGTGCGGCAGCGTCTCCCACGCCGGGAACACCGCGACGGAGCTGGGCTCGATGAGGCTGGTCAGGGCGCTGGCCAGATCTTCCGCCTCACGCCCGGTCGCGGTCACCGCCAGCACGGCGCGCTGGTCGTGCATGGCCAGCGCGGCCACGCCGAACGGCCGCAGCGCGGCGGGCGCGATCAGCGCGGCGTCGCCGCCCTCCTCGAGCGCGGCGGTCAACTTGGGGTCGGTACAAACAAGCTCAAGCAGGCCAGAAAGACTCATCAGGTTAGCCCCACGACGATTACCCCCGGCCGTGGCGGCAGCGGGGGTGTGATTCCCAGCCTACCCACCCTCCTCCGGCACCTTGTATCCCGGGACCGAGGGCCAGCGGACGGCCATGACCACCGATTCCTCCTCCGCGCGCCAGGAGTGGTCCACGCCCTTGCCCCACACCACGTAGTCGCCGGGCTTGGCCAGCAGGACGCTCCGACCAGGCAACTCGACCCGGAACCTGCCGCTGATGAGCACCAGCAGCGCCGTCCGCCCCTCACCCCTGACCCACTGCCGGCGCTCGTCGCCCGGCGGGTGGAGGCCCCATTTGATCTCCACGTCCGTGCTGTGTCTTGGGTCTCCCGTGGGTTTGAAATGGCCGAGCAGCCAGCCGCGGTCGGCCGCCGCGTCCACGTCCGCGTTGCCCACGTACACAAGTTCGGTCACGGGGCGGGACGCTAGCAGGCGGGACACGCCGCTCAGGCAACAAGAACCCCCAGGCGGCAGGTGCGTACCGGCGTCGATTGATTACTATCGGTGACATGTCTGAGGTGCGGTCGATCGCCACAAGAAGCGATCTCTTCGATCAGCGAGTACGCGAGCAGTGGGCAGGACAGCTCGGCCGGAGGCTCGACGTGCTCGTCGCCGGGTGCGCGCACGACGAGCCACTGGTCCTGGACCGGATCGACAACCGGGTCACCGGCGTCGACGAGGACCTGCCCGTCGTCAGGAGGGTGGTCGGCGAGCGGGCCGACCTCAGCAGGTGGTCGCTGGGCGACCTGCGCTGCGTGCCCCTGGCGCCGAGGTCGGTGGACGTGATCCAGCTCTCGTTCCTGCTGGAGCGCATCCCGCACGCCGAGCTGGTCTTCGACCGGCTGCTCCAGGCGCTGCGGCCCGGCGGCCTGATCCTGCTGCGGATGCGCGACAGGAGGTCCGCGTACGGCCTGCTCGACCGGCTCACCCCGGCGTGGATGCGGCGGCTGCTGTGGCGGCGGCTGGTGCCCAAGGGGACGCCGGGCCCGCTGCCCGCCGTCTACGAGCCGGTGACCTCCCGCGACGGGATGCACGCGTTCTGCCTGAGCCGCGGGCTCATGATCACCGACGATCACGCCACGACCAGCGGCCCGGCCCTGGGCCGGGTGGGCCGGGTGGCGGTGACGCTGATGGACAAGCTGACCCGGGGGCGCTTCCCCTCGACGCACGACGAGGTCGCCATGGTCATCAGAAAACCGCAGAACCACTTCGCCAGGCTCATCTAGCGACACACTGGTACCGAAGGATAAACTCCTTTCCTACCAAGTCAATCGGAATAGTTGGGATGGCGGATCGTGGAGTGGACCCCCGACGCTCGTGAGCTGGCCGACCTGGAGCTGCTGCTCTCCGGCGCGTTCCAGCCGCTGACCGGGTACCTGGGCCACGACGACCTGCACACGGTGCACGAGCGCGGCACGCTCGCCGACGGCACGCCGTGGCCCGCGGCCGTCACCCTGCACCTGCCCCTGGAGGCCGGGCCCGGTGACGAGGTCACGCTGCTCGACCCCGAGGCCGTGCCGCTGGCCGTGCTCACCGTCGCCGGACGTGAGCCCGACGGCCTGACCTCCGGTCCGGTCAGGGGGCTGGGCACCGCCGAGCACGGGCCGTTCGCCCGGCTCCGCCGCACTCCCGCCGAGGTGCGCGAGGCGCTCGGCGGGCGAGCGGCGCTCGGGGTCACGATGCGGGGGCCGCTCGACGACCTCACCGAGGTCGTCGCCACC
>NZ_JAHKRL010000017.1 GCF_019396405.1 Nonomuraea rhizosphaerae
GCGGCGAGCAGGGCGGCGCCGCCCGTCCAGGCGGCGGTGCGAAGCGGCCTTCCCCGCCGCCGCCGCTGGGACGGGGCGGTCACGGGCTCACGGACCTGGGTCACTTGGCCTGGCCCATCTGCGGGAACTTGGCGCGGCACGTCTCGAACGCCTTCTTGAAGTCGGGGTCGTCGTCGCTGAAGCCGCGGGCGAGGTTCTTGTCGCCCTTGCCGCTGAAGTCGGGGTCGGGCATGTCCACGCCGTTCTCCCGCATGCAGGCGGTGAACTGGCGCATCCGGTCCTGGTCCTCGGGGGTCAGCTCCTTGGCGTCCCTTACGGGGGCGAGGGAGCGGCAGGCCTCCAGCGCCTCGCGCACCTTGTTCTCGTCCGCGCCGGCCAGGGCCTTGAAGGCGGCGCCACCGCCGTCGGGGTCGGGGTCGGGCATGTCCACGCCGTTCTTGCGCATGCAGGCGGCGAACTGCCTGCCCTGCTCCTCCCTGTCGACGCCGGCCGTCGGCGAGGCGCTGGCGCTGGAGGCGGGGGCGGCCGAGGAGGTGGTGACGGAGGCGACTCCCGCGGAGCTGGGCGCCGAGCCGCATCCGGCGGCGGCCAGGGCGAGCAGGCCCGCGGCGATGATGATTTTTCGGTTCATGCTGTGAATCTGCCGAGCGCCCCTCGGAGGAGCCTGGGAGCCGCCTAGGAACCCGGTGGAAGTTCGGGACGGGGCCGTTCAGGGTCGAGTGGTTCGGGATCCGGGAGTTCGGGATCGGGGAGGAGCACGCGGAAGGTCGCGCCCCTGCCGGGCGCGGAGTCCAGCTCGACCCTGCCGCCGTGCGCGTGCACGATGGCGGCCACGATGGCCAGCCCGAGCCCCGCGCCGCCCTCGGTCCTGGACCGGCCCTGCCCGACGCGGTAGAGGCGGTCGAAGATGTACGGGACGTGCTCGGGCGGCACTCCCGGGCCCGTGTCGGCGACCTCGATCACGGCCATGCCGCGCGCCGACCCCACCCGTACGGTGATCGCGGCGTCCTCGGGCGTGTGGGCCAGCGCGTTGCCGACGAGGTTGGCGGCGACCTGGCGCAGCCTGGCCTCGTCGCCGACCACCGTGACAGGCGCCAGCGAGACGGGGGCCGGCGCCCCGCCGAGCCCGCCGAGCTTCACCTGCCTGCCGGGGACGCGGGCACGGGCGTCGCGGATCGTGTCGGCCGCGACCTCCAGCAGGTCCACGGGATGGCGTTCCATGGGGCGTTCCTGGTCGAGCTGGGCCAGCGTGAGCAGGTCGTTGACCAGCACGCCCATCCGGCCGGCCTCCTCCTCGATCCTGCGCATGGTCTCCTGTGTCGTCTCCTCGTCGCCGCCACCGCCCCGGCGGTACAGCTCGGCGAAGCCGCGTACGGAGGTCAGAGGGGTGCGCAGCTCGTGGGAGGCGTCGGCGAGGAAGCGGCGCATGCGCGCCTCCGAGGCGGTCCTGGCGGCGATCTCGTGCTCGACGCGGTCGAGCATGACGTTCATGGCGATGCCCAGGCGGCCGGTCTCGGTGTGCGGCTCGGGGGCGGGGACGCGGCTGGCGAAGTCGCCCATGGCGATCTGGCCCGCCGTACGCTCCATCCTGGTCAGGGGGCGCAGGTTGAGTCGTACGACGAGGTCGGCGGCCAGGCCCAGCAGGAGCAGGACCAGCGCGCTGGAGGCGGAGGCGATCGCGGTGAGGGAGGCGCGGGTCTGCTCGTACTCGGCCAGCGACTGGGCGAACACGATGCGGTAGCCGCCCCTGTCGATCGTCTTCAGCCGCCAGGACGGGCCCTCGGTGCCGGACACGGTGTAGGGGACGCCGTCGTGCAGGTCGGTGAGGACCGGGCCGGGGTCGGTGGTGGACGAGGCCAGCACCAGCTTGCCCTCGGTGGAGAAGAGGTAGACGCGCGTCACGTCGGCGAACCGCTTCTGCAGCACATCGCCCAGGCCCATGTCCGGGTAGCTGGCGCGAGGCACCCTGGTGAGCGTGGACAGGGCGGTCGCGCCCACGCCGCTCATGGTGTCGAGCTGGGCGTCCAGCCGGCGCAGGAGGTTGTCGCTGAGCAGGCTGATGCCGACCACGTTGGCCAGTACGAGCGCCACCGTGGTCAGGCCCAGCATGGCCATGACGAGCCGGGCGCGCATCGTCCATCGGTCCGGTCTCATCGCGGGGTCCTGAGCGTGTAGCCGACACCGCGCACCGTGTGGATGAGCTGCGGCTCCCACTTGTCGATCTTCTTGCGCAGGTAGTAGACGTAGGACTCGACGATGCTGGAGTCGCCGTCGAAGTCGTAGCGCCAGACGCTGTCGAGGATCTGCGCCTTGCTGACCACCCGGCCCGCGTTCGTGAGCAGGTATTCGAGGAGGTTGAACTCCGTGGGCGATAATTCGACGCGCACCCCGGCGCGGCGCACCTCGTGGGCGGCCACGTCGAGCTCCACGTCGGCGTAGCGCAGCACGTCCTTGGGCTTGTCCTGGGTGCGGCTGCGGCGCAGGATCGCGCGTACGCGCAGCACGACCTCCTCCAGGCTGAACGGCTTGGCGACGTAGTCGTCGGCGCCCAGCGTGAGCCCCTGCACGCGGTCCTCGACCGTGTCGCGGGCGGTCAGGAACAGCACGGGGATGCGCTCCCCGAGCCGTCTGGCCACCTCGAACCCGTCGAAGTCCGCCAGCATCACGTCGAGGATGACGATGTCGGGCTCGAAGTCCGTGGCGGCCCGCACCGCCTCCGCGCCGGACTCGGCGGTCCTGACCTCGAACGAGACCAGGCGTAACGTCTGCGACAGCAGGGCACGGATGTTGGGCTCGTCGTCCACGACGAGCACCCTGGCGGGGCGGTCCATGGTTAGAGGTCTACCCGAGCCACTTCAAAGCCGCCTCAAAGTCACTTCTTCGGGAGAAGTCACTTGTTCGGGAGAAGTCACTTCATCGAGAAGACCGGGCCGCGCGGCCGGAACGGCAGCGGGGCTCCCTGCGGCACCAGGAAGGCGTGCTCGCGGCGGATGCGCACCACGTCGCATTCACCGTCGGTGATGACCAGGATCGGGCCGTCGGCGGGGAAGTCGTCGGCCCGTTCGAGCAGGTTGACGCCCGGCTGCAGGATCGTGCCGCCCCGGCCGCGCACCTTGACCCGGCGGGCGATCTCCTCGACCGGCAGGTAGCCGGCGTCGTAGGCGACCGCGTCGCAGAACACCACGCGGGCCCGCGGCACGTCGCGGGCGGCGGCGTACGAGGCGATCGCGCCGAGCGCCTTGCCGAGCAGCGTGATGTCCATGGAGCCGGAGGTGTCGAGCACGACGCCGAACGTGGCCTTCCTGACGATCTCCTCGGGCCGCACCCAGCCGGGGCGCGGGATGCCGGGGCTGGAGGCCTGGCGGCGGGAGGCGCGGGCGTAGGAGCGGCGCTTCTCCTCCGGCTGGAAGTGCTCGTCGAACCAGCGGGCGAGCTGGGCGTCCCAGGGCAGCGGCGGCTGGTCGAGCGCCCTGATCTCCTGCTCCAGGCCGGCCGGGACGAAGCCGCGGCCCTGCCCCTGGTGGTAGGCCAGGCCCTGGCACATCGCGTTGCGGTAGTACTCGTCGAGGTCGACGCCGCCGCGGAGCGGGCGCGCCGGACGGTCCAGGACGTCGCCGAGGCCGCGTCCGCGCAGCGTGGCCAGTTTCCGCGTCCGCCGCAGGTCGGTGGCGATCGTGTCGTAGACGGCTTCGGCCGACATGCCGGACAGCGTCTGGTCGAACAGCAGTCCCTCCGGCATCTCGCCGACGCCCATCTCGGCCAGCCAGCCGTTGATCACGTAGTCGCAGGCGACGTTCCAGAGGTACGGCTCGCGCGGGCCGACCCGCTCGCCGTGGCGCAGGGCGGCGTGCAGCATCTCGTGGGCCAGCACGAACCGCCACTCCTCCTCGGTGTGCTGGGCGAGCGGGTTGACGTAGACCTCGCCGGCCTCGGCGCTGACCGCGGCGATCGAGATGTTCCAGGCCCTGGTCAGCTCCACGTCGGCGACGATCTTCATGCCGGCGGCGAGGGCGCCGAGCAGCGGGTAGGAGGACATGAACCAGCGCAGCGCCACGTCCCACGGGCCCTCCACGTGCTTGTCGCGGGTGGCCCGGGGCGCGCCCGCCCTGTCGAGGGCGCTGGTGGCGGACTCGACGACGCCGACCGCGAAGGTGAGCTGGAAGTCGTGGAGCTTGGCCATCTCCTCGGTGCACACGCGGAAGTCGGGCTCGCCCAGCGGCTTGTACGCCTCGGGGATGCCGAGCCTGCGCCACCGTTCCGACAGGGTGACCTCGTCCTGCTCGGGCAGCTCGACGGGGAGCGGCGAAGGCGGGCGGCCGAGCTTGAGCGTGCGCAGGAAACGGTCGGCGGCCAGGCAGCAGGCGGCCCGGTAGGCGGGCTCAGGACGCGCGCCGTCGACGTCCTTGGGCGCGCAGGTGCGCGGGTCGGCGTGGCCGAAGCCCAGGTGGAGCAGCAGGTGGGCGAAGACCCACGCCCATTCGGCCGCCTCGGCGCGGCGGCGCGGGTGGTGGCGGATGTCGCCGTCCTCCGTCACCACCGCCCACGTGTCCGGCGACAGCTCGTCGTCGTCGGCCGGCTGCAGCCAGCAGTGGAAGACGCCGAACAGCGGGTTGCGCTCCACCAGCTGCCAGCCCTTGCGCACCTCCAGGCGCCACGGGTCGATCTTGGCCTTCCTGCGCGGGCTCATGACCGGGCCGCCATCAGCCGGGGCACGTCCCTGCCGACCTCCACCAGGAACCAGGTGGGCAGCGCGGGCGCGCCGTTGGCGTCGGCGGCGATGACGAGCTGCGCGCACTCCAGCGAGATCTCGGCCAGCTCGACCAGCAGGGTCTTGGCGCGGAAGCCCAGGTCGCGGCCACGCGCCGAGGCGCCGCGCTTGTCGGCGGGCAGCTCCTTGATCAGCCGGGCGCGGAACGCCTCGGCCAGGAAGTAGAGCAGGTCGCGCTCCTCCGGCTTGCGCGGCCACGGCGCCTCGCCCTTGAGGACGGCGTTGAGGTCGTAGGCGTGCCGGACGGTCTTGACGTACGCGCGGAAGGCCGAGGCGTGGCTGGTGGTGAGCGTGCCGAACGCGAGCATGGCCAGCGTCTCGTCGGCGACGTCGTCACCGTACGAGGTGAGCACGTCGGAGAGCATGTGCCAGGCGCGCGGCGAGGAGAACGGCTCCTCGGTCTTGGGCGGCGCGCTCCACAGGTGGTCGGGCCGCTGCACCAGGTAGTCGACGATCCACGGGTGGATGCCGTTGCCGGCCGCCCACTTCAGCCAGTCGTCGGACGAGGCCCGCAGGTGCACGTGCACCAGGCGGTTGATCAGGGCCGAGGCCATGGGCCTGGCCAGGGCGTTGTCGGTGGCGCGGTTGCCCGCGCCGATGACGACGGACTGGGCGGGCAGCTCGTACGTGCCGATGCGCCGGTCGAGGATCAGCGAGTAGAACGCCTTCTGCACCTCGGGGGCGGAGGCGTTGAGCTCGTCGAGGAACAGGCAGTAGGGCTCGTCGCGGGCGATCGACTCGGGCGGCGCGAACCGGCTGCGGCCCTCGACCAGCTCCGGCACGCCGATCAGGTCCTCCGGCGCGAGCTGGGTGCCCAGCAGCGTCACGCACTCCAGGCCGAGCGAGGCGGCGAACTCGCGCACCAGCGAGCTCTTGCCGATGCCGGGCGCTCCCCACAGGAACACCGGCCGGACCACGGCGACGTGCAGCAGCAGCTCGGGGAGCTGCGCCGGGGTGACCGTGACTGTGGCCTGCACACCTCTAGAGTGGCCAATCCCCGGCACGAAGCGCATCAGGTTTTATTGCGTTGCGCCGTGACCTGCGCGGTTCCTAGGCTCGTGGGCATGTCATGCACCTGTTTCATGAGGCTGCGCAGCCACCGGGCTCAGGCCCGCTAGCGGACGCGGTCATCCTCTAGGCGTCCGCCAGGCGCGCCCGGGCCCTTCGAGAGTCCTACTCGTCTCGAAGACCCGAAAGGGCAGCGGCTGTGGCGCACAACTTCGCGCACGGAAACTATTCGCACACCCAGAAGAAGGCCAGGAGCGGCGGCGCACGCACGCCCAAGGACAGGGCGAGGCGCACGCTCTCGCAGAACTTCCTGGTCGACAGGCATGCCGTCGATCTGGTGGTCAAGGCGGCCGCACCCGAGGGGCTGGTGCTCGAACCAGGCTCGGGCGAGGGCGTGCTGACCAGGGCGCTGGCGGGGGCCGGCGCTCAGGTGATCGGTTACGAGATCGATCCCCGGCTGGCCGGCAGGCTGGCCTCCCTGACCCGCGACGATCCGCGGATCGAC